>QHTZ01000052.1:19967-55263 GCA_003221005.1 Gemmatimonadota bacterium | reverse complement strand
TAATGAGCGATACAAGTCGCTCAGTTAGCGAGTCGCGCTCAGGTTTGGTCCATGGTGGCCTAAACTCGCCAAGGCCGTTGCCGCAATCACTCGCCGCGAACTCAGTGATCGGGTGGGGGGCCTGCTTGATTGAGGCTTTCCACTGTGGCGCGAACACTTCATCCCACGCATCAACATGGCCGACATATCCAGCGACCGCGTAAATACCGCCCTTTCTACTGTCATCGAAATAGGTTGCGACTGCTACCACTGGCGGCAGCAATGCGCGGCCGGGAAAGACACCACGGACGATATCACGGAGGCCCCCGATGGCATGTGCCATTAGGGTAGCGCCCCTGGCTTGGTGTGTCTAGTATGTTGTTGCCCTAACTAGCGCTTGAAGCTGACGGCGCGCGTAGATTAGAGAATGAATTCTTCTTCAGCGCGCCGCAGCTTAAGCGCGATCCGTTAGGCGGCGTCGCACACTTGGCGTTGCGGACAGGCCTCCCATAGATTTGTCCCATGACCAACCAGCTCAAGAAGGCCTTCGAAGCTGCTTCTAAGCTCCCGCCCGCGGACCAGGACGCCCTAGCGGCGGCCATCCTCGAAGAGGTGAAGGTCGACGGGCTTTGGGACGCCTCGTTTGCAGCCAAGCCTCGGGCGCTCGAGCAGTTGGCTGACGAAGCCTTGCAGGAGCACCGTGCTGGCCGTACGCGTCGCCTCGAGCCTGACGAGCTCTGACCTCGCACACGACCGCGCGGTTTCGCGAGGCCTTCGCCGCCTTGCCGCTGCAGATTCAAGCCCAAGCCCGTCTGGCCTACCGGTTGTTTCGCCGCGACCCGTTTCACCCAAGCGTCCGATTCAAACAGATCCATCCCACACGGCCCATTTTCTCGGCGCGGGTCGGCCTCGGGTATCGAGCACTTGCGGTCAGGGAAGGGGACGCGGTGATCTGGTTCTGGATCGGGTCGCACGCGGACTACGACAACCTCGTGGCGCGGCTGTGACGCCGCCTAACAAGCGCTTGAAGCTGGCGGGCGGTGCTCGCTTTAAGGGAAGCGGAGTGTTGTGCCCTAGCCCGCACGAACTATCGTTCAACGACGGGTGCGCCGGCGGGCGAGTCGCCCGCAGCTTACGCGCGATCCGTTAGGCGCACAGCCCCACCCTTCGGAGCCCGCGCTTTGCCTCGCCTCCTTGCCCCCGTTGCGTTCATTGGCCTCCTACTGAGTGCGGCCTGGCACGTAGGATTGCTCTTCCATCACGACCTTCTGGGTCCGGGAGGAACAGTCCTCTTCATCGGGATCTTCGTCGTGTGGTTCCCGACCGTGTTCTACCTCCGGCGCTTCGACTCAACGACAGGGCAGGGTCGGAGGAGCTGGAAGGTCTGGCTCGCAGGGGGGCCGGATTGGTTGTACCCCCTCCTGCAAGGGATCGTCGTCTACGCCGTCATCAACTTCGGCCTCGGTTTCCTTGGCGTTTACTCAATGGAAGGTCCCGGGTTCTGGCGCATGGCTTCTGGCCACGCCATGGTGTTCTATGGCGCGGCATGGGGTGTGGCGTATGCCGCGATGCGCCGAGAAGATGAGGGCATCGAGTGGCGTTGTCAGAATGGTCACGAAGTGCCACCGGATGCGAAGTTTTGCGCCGAGTGCGGCGCGCCCGTCATTCCTCCTCGCTTCGTGCCGGGGGCCGGCGCCTAACAAGCGCGTGAAGCTGGCGGCGCGGTGTAGTCGAAGTAGAATTGCGGTTGTGCGCCCGCATTCATTTGTGAGCAGCTCGATAGGCGGAGCGCCCTGCTGGGCGGGGCGCCGCAGCTTACGCGCGCGCCGTTAGGCCGCGGCGGTTTACCACAGTCTTGCGAACGGGGAGATCACGTGAAGTCTTGCGCCACATTCTGGCTTCTGATCAGCAGTTTGAGCTTTGCGCCACCTGTAGCAGCTCAGGCCCCTGGCGGCAGCCTGAGCGAGGGCGCGCTCTATTCGCTTTACGCCAAGCGTCATGCTATGACCATCGCATTCGCGACCCTCGCCACGGAACGCGGGGCCGATGGCGACGTGCGCAAGGCGGCCGAGAAGCTCGTGAGCGCCCATCGTGAGGCACGGCAGAAGCTCGAACGGATCGCAAGCGAGCGGCACCTCACCCTCGCGCTCCCGGAGCACGATACGTCGACGGTGCTCCTTGAGCAGGCGCGGGCAACGCTGGAAGGCAAGGTCGGTCGCTCCTTCGATTCTACGTGGGTGAACCTAGCCCAAAACTGGTTCTCGACCCTCATCCTCGACAACAATCGCCTGGTGAAGGCGCGAATCGGACGGGAAATGCAGCCCGTCGCCCAAGAGCACACAACCTGGTTGTTCCACCAGTCGGCCGACATCGGTGGACTGCGGAAGAAGTTCAAATAGTGGCGCGTTAGGCTGTGGCCTAACAAGGGCAATAACACAGTTGACACACCAAGCCCTCTAGGGTAGATTTTCTGCATGTCCAAACACCATGCCTTCCCCAATTCGCTCCATGAAGCCATCCGCTATTTCGCCAATCGGGATAGCGCGCTGACCTTCCTCGCCGCGCTCCGCTGGCCGAACGGCGTATCCTGCGTCGCGTGCGAAGCGAAGAACCCCAGCTTCCTCAAGACCCGCCGTATCTGGAAGTGCCGCGACTGTGGGCGGCAGTTCTCGGTGAAGCTCGGTACAATCTTCGAGGATAGCCCGATTGGATTGGAAAAATGGCTGCCCGCCGTGTGGATGCTCGCCAATTCCAAGAACGGCATCAGCTCCTACGAGTTGGGCCGGGCGCTCGGTGTGACGCAGGCGACTGCATGGTTCATGCTCCACCGCATCCGGCTCGCCATGCAGAGCCGGAGCTTCGCTAAGATGCGCGGGTCCGTCGAAGCGGACGAGACCTTCATTGGGGGCGCGGCGAAGTTTATGCACGCGAGCAAGCGGAAGCGCGTCATTCGCGGGACTGGCGGCATGGACAAGACTCCGGTGCTCGGCATCTTGGAGCGCGGCCGGGATGGGAAGCACAGCCGCGTGCGCGCCGTCGTCGTGAAGAACGTGAGCAAGCGGAGCCTGCACGGGCACGTCATCGCGGCCGTGGAGAAGGGCGCGAACCTCTACACCGATACCACTCAGCAGTACGGCAAGGGGAAGCTGCCCAAGCTGTATCAGCACGCGATGATCAACCACGCCAAGGAATATGTGCGCGGGCAGGTGCACACGAACAGCCTGGAAAACTTCTGGAGTTTGCTCAAGCGGGCGATCAAGGGTACCTACATCAGCGTTGACCCCTTTCACCTGTTCCGGTATGTTGACGAACAGGTGCATCGGTTCAATCACCGGGGCACCAATGACCGGGGTCGCTTCGTGAGCGTGCTGGCTGCTATCGTGGGCAAGCGCCTTACCTACGCGGACCTGATCGGCGCCAACCTGAGCCCCGCGACGACGCAAGGCTAAGAGTCGGCGCCACCTATTACGGGGGAAACGGCGCCGATGACCCCAAAGCCAGAGCGCGAGCCAACGCCGCGTGAGAAGTTCAGGCGGATGATCACACTTACACGACGTTTGGTCGCCGTGCCGAAGTCGGAGGTTTCCAAACAGAAGAAAGCCAAACCCAAGCACCGCTAACGTAGTGATTGACCCACTCGCTGACTCACGATATAGCATCGACCACGCCCAGCGAGAGATTCAGGACCTTGAGCGGGAAATCGCCGGGTTCAGTGAAACACGAAATCACCATCCCGGTCGCCCTCATCACCGGATGGAATCACGTCATTGGTCCGCCGATTAAGACCTGGCCACCCGTCTGGGACAGCGCGAAGGATGAGATGATAATCGCAGCCGTCCCGCACGGAGAGACAGTGCAATACAACTTCCAAGTTCATGTGCAAGTAGCGATAGGTCCAGTCGGCAAAATCGCGCGACAACGCGCTAGCAGCTTCCTCAGGGTCTGTCTCGGTGAGGTCACTCGCGCGCTTACGGAAATCGAGCGCGAGGCCCGCAGGATCGGATTGTTCACCTAATGCCGGATCGCACCCATTATGTTCCATAACTAAGGCTCCTAACAAGGTGTGTCAACTGTGTTATTGCCCTAACAAGCGCTTGAAGCTGGCGGGCGGTGATCGTTCTAAGGGAATCGGAGTGTTCTGCGCGGACGCGGATTGACTAACGTTCCACACTCTTGCGCCAGCGGGCGAGTCGCCCGCAGCTTAGGCCCGATCCGTTAGGCTGCGCCACCCAGACTTGACGGCGTACATACATCGTACATACATTGGTCCATGGCGGCGCCCCGGTTCGAGTGGGACCATCGGAAGGACGCCGAGAATCAGCGCAAGCGTAGGATCGCCTTCGAGGAAGCCAGGACCCTTTGCTGACGAGTACGCTCGCCTCCTCGACGATCCCGACCACTCCGGGGATGAAGAGCGGTTCATTCTGCTCGGCCTGAGCGCCGCCTTTGGAGTGCTGGTCGTCGTCCATACCTACCGCGCACACGACGACATCATCCGTATCATTTCGGCACGGAAGGCGACCAAGGTCGAGCGCCAGCAGTACGACGCGAGGTGGCATCGATGAGACGCGAATACGACTTCTCGAAGGCTCGTCGCAATCCCTACGCCAGTCGTCTCAAGCAGTCGGTGACGATCCGACTCGACTCGACGGCGGTGGCGTATTTCAAGAGGCTCGCCGCGGAGCTCGAGATTCCCTACCAGACGCTCATCAACCTCTATCTGCGGGACTGCGCCGCGAGCGGCCGGAAGCTGGCCCTGAAGTGGAAGCCCGCTCGCAGAGGGCGCAGCCTAACAAGCGCTTGAAGCTGCCGGGCAGGGATCGCGTTAAGGGAAGCGGAGTGTTTGGCGCCCCGGCGGGCGTGGACTGTCGTCCACTACTGTTGCGCCGGCAGGCCAGTCGCCCGCAGCTTAAGCGCGATCCGTTAGGCCGCACCAAAGGAGTCCCGCAGTGACGGCCAAGACATTCGTTCTCCTGATGGTTCTCGACGCCTTCTTTCCGACGGCACGTGTCTGTGCGCAACAAGGAGGCGTTACTGGCTTCTTTAGCGACATGTACGTTAGTTCGAAAACGGGTGACATCGGCGGCGCGACGATCTTCATCTCCTATGCCGGGGGCGAAACGGGCATTCAGTACTACGCCTTTGTGCAGACCGCGGAGGGCGTACCCAGTAAACCGACGCTTGCACCAGTCACAGTTGATGGCGACAGCATTACCATCAACTTCACGGACGGGAGTTACAAGGATATCAGTCCCTTTACGGGTAGGGTCAGGGGGGACACCCTGATTGGGCGCTTCAGTAATCGGTGGGGGTTCCGTCTACCCCGCATGGTCTTCGCCGAACGGCTGGGCGACGCCAATCGAGCACCCGTGGCTGATCGCGTTGTCTGGAAAATTGGACTACGAGGGGCCGGCCCCATCCGCTACGGGATGACGCTAGCGGAGGCTTCGCGCGTCCTCGGGGAGACCCTAGAGGTCGAGACGACCCCCGGGGAAAAGTGTGGATACGTGCAGCCCTCCGCGGCGCCCTGGGGTGTGTCGTTACTGGTCATCGACAGCGTGGTGGAGGGGGTGGAAGTTCACGCAGGTCCGGCGGCCACCATCAGCGGCGCTAGCCTCAAATCCACAGAAGCCGAGGTGAAAGCACTGTACCCTGGGCGCATCGAGGTCCAGCCACTCCCCGACGCCCCCGACGCACGGTGGAGCAGGAACCTTCTCATCTACGTGCCACAGGATTCGTCAAACGGGGCCTATCGGTTGCTCTTCCAGACGTTCGAGACGAAGGTGATGATGTATCGGGCCGGCCTTTGGTCTGCTGTGGCTTACGTCGGGGGGTGTTCCTAATCCTGGCTGTGCGGCCTAACAAGCGCGTGAAGCTGGCGGCGTGGTCACTGCGAGGTAGAATTGCATTTGTGCGCCAGCATCCATCTGTGGAGCCGTTGATCATCGGGGCGCCCGGCCGGGTGGGGCGCCGCAGCTTAAGCGCGAGCCGTTAGGCCGCTCGCGCAGCCAACGAGGACCTATGCTGCAAACTCGACGCCCTTATTCCCTTCTCGTTGTTCTGGCGTTTGCCGTAGCCGGGTGTGCTACTTGGCGGCCCTTCGATACCAACCCGGCACTCGGTGCGGGACAGTCCCTCCCACACCGGCTGCGGCTGACGCGCCAGGACAGCACCCGGGTAGCTCTTACCGCGCCATTTGTGCGGGCGGATACACTGTATGGACGAGTGCACGGGGACACAGTGGCGGTGCCAATCGCCGAGATCACACAGTTAGAACGCGAACGCCTGAACTTGGGACGCACCTTGGGTGTGGTCATCGGAGTCCCCGCCGTGGCGCTGGGGGTGACTTACCTCATTGTGTGCGGCGACAGCCGATGTCAGCCCACGTACTGAGGGTGGCCTGGGCGTCGGCCTAACATGCGCCTGAAGCTGGCGGCGCCGTCTTGTCGAAGTAGAATTGCGTTTGTGATGACTCAGAGTATGCGCCGCAGCTTAAGCGCGATCCGTTAGGCGGCAGCACAGCAGGGCTCGAGGGCATATGTGTCCTACCACGCATCGCGTTCGCCCGCGTCTCGCCGCTACCCTGCTCATAACCGTGCTCTGCGGCTCGGCCTGTGAGGTATGGCGCACAGAGCGCGTTGCGCCAGAGTTCCTTCTCGCGACTCGCCACCCCGCAAAACTCTGGGTCACTCGCACCGACGGCACGCAGATCGTCCTGGAGCATCCGGTGCTGCGAGGAGATACACTCTCAGGCACCAGGCCGCGCTCGACTGGACAAGATGAGGTGCGCATTCCGCTCACCGACGTACGACAGGTGGCCACTCGGGGCTTTAGCGCAGGCCGTACACTAGGGCTCGGCGTGGGCATGGCCGCGCTCGCGTACGGGGCGTTTCTGATCGGCGTCGCGGCGTGCGGGTGCTACTAACGAGCGCTGTCGTGCCATGGAGGCTACCGCCTAACAAGCGCGTGAAGCTGGCGGCGCGTGGCGGTCAGGGTAGAATTCCATTTGTGATCACCGAGCTGGTGCGTCCACAGCTTACGCGCGATCCGTTAGGCAGCAGCAGTATCACGAGTCTTTGAGGCCGGAGCCGAACCGATGGAGGCTAAACGGCTTGAACGCCGCCCTCCCATTGTTGCGCCGCCTGATCCGGCAATCGGGGACCTTCGTGATGCACTCGATGCCATGCAAGAACGGCTCGATTTCCTCGAGCGTGCCCTGGTTGCTCAGAAGAACCAGAGTGGCCGTGCCCTGCCAGCGGCGGGTGAGCGCGCGGACCAACCCGGCGAGACGCCTTCATAGCGATGCTGCTGCCTACCAAGCGCTTGAAGCTGGCGGCGCGTGGTTGTCATGGTACAATTCCATTTGTGATCACCGAGCTGGTGCGCCGCAGCTCAAGCGCGGTCCGTTAGGCGGCCGCTCAATGTGCTTCGAGATACTGGGCGCCGTCAGCTTCAGGCGCGGTCCTAGGCAGTCGGGCCACGCACTCGCATCCAGCACCCACGGCTTCGCAACAAGCCAGATGAAAGGAGTGTAGCATCGCTGGCGGTCTCACCACAATCCAACAAGCGCCTCAGCATGCCAGAGGAGAACTGACGATGCGCCACCCACACGAACTGATCTGGTCGGGTTGGCTGGTGGTCCTCAGCGTAGCGGGATGCGTCCCCTACACGGTCGCCACGACCGCGCAGCCTGTCCCGGTCGGCGAAGTCGCTCCGACGCTCGTCTGGTACGCGATCCCCAACGGCATCGAAGTCCTGCGCGACAGTAGCATCGCGTGGCTGGGGATCGACGCGGAAACACGGATCGGGGTCAGCGATCGCGCGGATGTGGGCATTCGGATCCCTTCAGCCAGCGGGGTGGTGGTGACCTACAAGTACCGCCTCTCCACCAACCGGGACCGGCAAGCGCCCGCCATCGCCGTTATGGGGGGCGGGGGGCTGGTGAACTGGGGCAACCACGCGGACTTCGAGCTGACGCTGATCGCCTCCGGTCGCCAGAAACTGCTGACGCCCTACGGCGGCCTGCGCGTGGGACAGGTCTTGCCGTTGTCACGAGAAGCAGCGTCGGATTCACCAACTGCGGGTGGGTTCTTGGGACTTCGGATCGGCAAGGAGCAGCTGGGCGTGAGCGCCGAGGTCGGCGTATTCTACGACCGTTCGGCGCTCGGCGTGCGATCGTCACAGGTCATTGTTGTGCCAGCATTGGTGCTGCACGGCGAGGATCTGATCAGCGCAATCACGCGGACAACCGGCGGCCGCCCGCGCTAGCCTTTCTACGTGCGGATGCGCGGAGGGCTGAGCCGAGTCGTTACCTTCAATCTGATTGAGGGTTGCTTCAGGATCTATTGCAACCAAATGGGCCGCCTAACAAGCGCGTGAAGCTGGCGGGGAAACCTCCCTCACTTTTGTAGACACCATCCGGAAGGAAGTCAAAGCCGCTAACCTGGACAAAGGAGGAACTGGTGAAGAGGAACCGCATGCGAACGATCGCTATCATGACGGCACTCGTCAGTACCTTGGGTGGCAGCGCCCTGTTCGCCCAAGACAAATACAGCTTGAAGGTGCCGGGTGGGCTTGCGTTCTCGGAGTTCAGGGGATACGAGGCCTGGCAACTTGTGTCCATCAGCCAGGACGGACCGGCGATTGCTGCGATCCTCGCTAATCCCGTGATGATCGAGGCCTATCGGGCGGGCGTTCCCGGGAACGGCAAGCCGTTCCCCGACGGCTCCAAGATGGCGAAGATCCATTGGATTCCGACAAAGATGGCGATATTCCCGGCCGCGACCGTGCCGGGTGCGCAGCATGACGTCGACTTCATGGTAAAGGACAGCAAGCGGTTCCCGGACAGCGGCGGGTGGGGATGGGCGGCGTTTGAGCATGACACCGCGTCCGGTACCTTCACGCCCGCCACCGCGGCCGCCACGCCGCCGCAGGGGAACGACGCCAAGTGTGGATTCCAGTGCCATACGATCGCGAAGACGAGAGACTACGTCTTCACGGATTACGCACCGCGCTGAGCGGGGAAGAGGACCCTTGGCTCGGTGCGCCGCCCTAACGTGCGCCTGAAGCTGGCGGCGCCGTCTTGCTGAGGTAGTCTTCTATTTGTGAGATCCTCTAGCCGGCGCCGCAGCTTAAGCGCGATCCGTTAGGCGACCGCAAGTCTCAGACGAAAACTAGGCGCTCCATGAAGGCCGCGTTTATCGACCGCTACGGGAGCAACGACCGCGTCAGCGTGGCGGACATCGCCCTCCCCCTCATGGGCCCTCTGGATTTGTTAGTTCAAGTACACGCCGCCAGTGTGAATCCACTGGACGTCAAGACGCGCGATGGAAAGTTGAAGATGCTGTTGAAGTACCAGTTCCCGCTGGTGCTGGGCAATGACCTCTCAGGCGTGGTTGCCGACGTGGGCGCGCAGGTGACGCGCTTCAAGAAAGGCGATGCAGTGTACGCGCGCCTGGACAGGGACCGCATTGGAGCGTTTGCGGAATTTGCCGTGGTCCGCGAAGGCGCCGCGGCTCTTCAACCCACCAACGTGACATTTGAAGAAGCTGCCTCACTTCCGCTGGTCGCGCTGACGGCATGGCAGGCCTTGGTGGAGATTGGAAAGCTGCGCGCCAACCAACGCGTGTTGATTCACGCGGGCAGCGGGGGCGTCGGCAGCGTGGCCATCCAGTTGGCCCGTCACCTGGGCGCAACGGTTTTCACCACGGTGGGGCAGCGCAATGTGGAACTGGTGAAGCGTTTGGGCGCGGACGTCCCCATTGACTACCGTAGCGCGCGTTTTGAAGACGTGGTCCAAGATTGTGACGTCGTGCTGGACAGCGCAGGCGGTGACACGCTGGTGCGGTGTTTTGAGTGCGTGAAGCCCGGGGGCGTGGTGATCAGCATTGGCAGCACCCCGTCAGCAGCGTTTGCGCGGAGCTGGGGACTCAACCCGATCATCGTCCTCGCGATCAGTGTGATGTCCCGGAAGGCGACTGCCGCAGCGCGGAGTCACAACGCCCGCTACGAGTACCTGTTCATGCGAGCCGACGGAGAACAGCTGACAGGAATCACGCGGCTGGTGGAAAGCGGCGCGATCAAACCGCTGGTGGACAAGGTATTTCCGCTCGAGCACGTGTGTGACGCGCTCGCGTATTCCGAGTCCGGGCGGGCGACGGGAAAAGTCGTCATCAAGGTGGCGTGACCATTCCGCGCACGGCGTCGCGCTGAGGTGGCAACAGGGAGGATCAACATGGGCAGGATCGTCGTCACCGAGTTCGTCTCACTTGATGGCGTCAGTACGGGATGCCCGCGTACGCCAAGGACGGCAATGTCGTCTGCTTCTTCCAAAGCGCGCACAAGTTCAACAGCATGCCGAAGTACGTCGTCTCTGCTACGTTGCGGAAGCCTCAGTGGAACAACTCGACGGTCCTCAATGGTGACGTGGTGAAGGAGGTCTCGAAGCTCAGGCAGGCGACGACAGGGGACATCGTTGTCCATGGCAGCGCCCGGCTCGTGCAAACACTGCTGGCGCACAGCCTCGTCGACGAGTTGCGGCTGATGGTGTTCCCGGTCCTCCTCGGGACCGGCAAACGCCTCTTCGGCGACACGAGTGACAAGCAGCGTCTGCGGCTCGTGGATTCGAAGACGGTAGGTGATGGCGTCGTCATTGTCATCTACGCGCCGGCGCGGCCTTGAGGACCCTATCACAAGGAGGTCGGAGATCGTCTATGAGCCCAAAGAAAGGAACGGAGAAGTCCGCCAAGAGCACCACCGCGATCGGCAAGGCGGTCAAGGGATTCACGGACGAGGAACGAGCCGCGATGAAGGAGCGCGTCCAAGAGCTGAAGGCGGAAGCGCGCCGCGGCCCGCGCGCGAAGCAGGCGGACGGGGAAAGCGACGTGCTCGCGAAGATTGCCCAGATGCCGAAACCGGATCGCGCCATGGCCGAGCGGCTCCATGCCATCATCAAAGCCAGCGCGCCCGCCCTCTCGCCGAGAACCTGGTACGGGATGCCCGCGTACGCCAAGGACGGCAATGTCGTCTGCTTCTTCCAAAGCGCGCACAAGTTCAAGGCGAGGTACGCGATGTTAGGCTTCAGCGACAAGGCGAACCTCGACGCAGGCACCGTGTGGCCGGTCGCCTTCGCGTTGAAGGAGCTGACCGCCGCCGACGAGGCAAGGATCGGCGCGCTCGTGAAGAAAGCGGTGAGCTGAGGAGCGCGCCGCAGCTTACGCGCGATCCGTCAGGCTGCTGAATCGATAACGGCGCATGGCTTCACTGTTTGATCCAACCGCTCAAAACGCGATCCTTGATCGGATCTCGCGGCTGACCCCAAATCGAAAGCCAATTTGGGGTCGGTTCACCGCTGCCGAAATGGTGTGCCATATCAGTTGCGATCTGCGGCAAGGGCTGGGCGAACTCGAGACCGATCCACCTTCCGGTCCCTTGACGCACTTTCCCTTGAATTGGCTCGCGATTCACGCCGTGCCGTGGCCGAGAGGAAAAGGGAAGAGTCCACCGGAGTTTCTCGCGACCCGTCCGACCACGTGGGCGGCGGATGTGAATCGGTTGCGGGATCTCGTGCAGCGCGTTGCGGCGCGCGGGCCAGCCGCCGCCTGGCCAGCGAGTCGGGTTTTTGGACGCATTTCGGGCCCCAGCTGGGGCGTGATGCTGCACAAGCATCTCGACCATCATCTGCGTCAGTTCGGCGTTTGAGTCGAGTTCGTACATGAGCAGGATAAACAAGCGCCTGAAGCTGGCGGCGCCGGCTCCGGCCTGCTTGGCTTAGCGTCCGATCTATCATGTTCAATCTTCAGCCGACTCTTACGGGCGAGCTCCTCGAGCTGCGGCCGCTGCGCCCAGACGACTGGGCTGCACTGTTTGCCGTTGCGTCAGATCCGCTCATCTGGGAGCAACACCCGGACTGTGACCGTTACAAAGAAGACGTCTTCCGGCAATTCTTTGCTGATGCCCTCGATTCTGGTGGCACACTAGTAGCCATCGACCGTGCTACCGGGCAGATCATTGGATCGTCGCGTTACCATAGCTTCGACGCCGCAAAACGTGTTATCGAGATTGGCTGGACTTTTCTCGCTCGTCCCTATTGGGGCGGTAGGTACAACGGCGAGATGAAGCGCCTGATGCTGCAACACGCGTTCACGACCGTCGATCAGGTGCTTTTCATCATTGGGCCAGAGAATCGCCGGTCGCGGCGCGCGGTTGAGAAGATCGGCGCCGTGTACCTCCGCGTTGCCCCCGACGCGAGCGGTCGAGAGAGCGTGGTCTACGGGCTCACGAAGGCAGCATTCGCTCATTAGGTTTCGCCATGCCCGATCTTCCCATCGCATGCACCTCTTTCCCCAGCGTTGCTTTAGCTTGAGGAGCCAACATGAGGATCCGGTGCTTCATCCTCGCACTTGTCTGGGCTCTCGCTCCCATCGAGATTGCGCGGGCCCAAGGCATCGCCACGGTTCCGACCGTCATTCGCCCTACTAACATTATCTGGCAACCAGGGCCGCCCACCTTGGAGCCAGGGTCCCAGGGCGCCGTTCTGGCAGGTAACCCCAGTCAACCCGGGCCCTTTACGCTTCGGGTTCGTCTTCCAGCAAAGTATCGGATTGCGCCACACCGACATCCGGTTGAGGAGCGCTTAACGGTATTGTCGGGGACGCTCTGCTTCGCCGCCACCACCGCTACGAACGTCGCGCCGGACACCGCGTGCATCGGTCCTGGCACCTTTCGGCTGATGCCAGCAAACGTGGTGCACAGTGACTGGGCACCTGTGGCAGTGGAGTATCAGATCGAAGCGCTGGGGCCCTTCGATCTCACGTACGTGAATCCGAGCGACGACCCACGACTGCGGCGGTAGCTGCTCGCGGCCTAACACGGCGCCTACGCTGCCGGGGGCGGTGTCCCACGTTGGATTCATTTCTGCGGAGATGCCCGATGATCCCAACGCGCCGCAATTTTCTCCTCACCGTCGCAGCGATCCGTTAGGCCTCAGCGCGACTCTCGACGGGAGATCTGGTTTGCCTCCGCCCCCCGATCTACGAGGAACACTCCTGGCCGCCTGGAGGACGAGCAACCGAGTCACCGTTTCTCTCGTCGAGCACCTGCCAGCTGCGCTCTGGGATGTCGTCGTTCCTGGAGCGCCACAGCGCACGATCCGAGCGATTGCGGCGCACCTTCACAACGCGAGATGTATGTGGGTCAAAACACTCGGGCGAGAGCACGGCATCACGGCTCCGCTGCGCGTCGATCATCGCCGCGTCGCGCGGCGACAACTCGTGGCGGCGCTAAAACGCAGCAGCAAGGGGATCGAGGCTCTTCTCAAGCTGGGTCTTGCGTCGGAGGGCGAAGTGCCGCCGTCACGGGGGTACGTATGGCGCAACCTGTCCCTCGACGTCGCACATGTGCTAGCCTACTTCGTCGCGCATGAGGCTCATCACCGCGGGCAGATCGTCATGGTGGCCCGCCAGACCGGCCACCGGTTGCCACGGGCGACCACTAACGGGCTCTGGCAATGGAAGACGGACGCGGCGCAACCGTGAACGAACCAGCTTCAGCGCCTGATCCTCCGCAGTCGCTCGGCGAGGAAATCGCGAATAGTGTCAGTCATGGCCTGGGCCTCTTGGCAGCGCTCGGCGCAGTCCCGTTTCTGGTTATCGCCGCCGTCCGGCGCGGGAGCGCATCCGGTATCGTCGGCGCAAGTATCTTCGCGGCGACACTCGTGCTCCTCTACCTCGCCTCGACCATGTATCACGCCCTGCCGCGCCCCAGGGCGAAGCGCGTGTTTCGGATCGTTGATCACGGAGCGGTCTTCCTCCTGATCGCGGGTACGTACACGCCGTTCACGCTCGGCGTGCTCCGTGGCGGGTGGGGCTGGACCCTCTTCGGGTTGGTCTGGAGCCTGGCAGTTCTGGGGATAGTGCTGACGGCGGCGGGAGGAATCCGGTACCCACGCCTCTCCACCGGTGTCTACCTCGGCATGGGGTGGCTGGTCCTGATCGCGATCCGGCCCCTGTGGCTGCGTGTGCCCTTGGCTGGTCTGCTCTGGCTCCTGGCGGGGGGAATTGCGTACACCATCGGCGTTCCGTTTCTCGCCGCCAAACGGCTGCGCTATAGCCACTTCGTATGGCACCTGCTCGTCCTCGCGGGCAGCAGCTGCCATTTCGTCGCGGTCCTCTTGTACGCCGATTGAAAGTGAGGCGGGCCTAGGATGTTCGGACTCCCGGAGTGGGCCGTCGGTGTAGGGGCGATCATCTCGCTGGTCGCGGTCCTCCAGGTCTTGGTGGCGCGGCTCTTGCCCCGCGATTACTGGCGCCGTCGTGTGAAGGGCGAGCCGCTTCAGGCGCTGGACGACGTGCAGAACCCGACTTGGGGAACTCGATGAACTGAAGCGGCGACTCGGTGAGCTGGAAGAGCGTGTCGACCTTGCGGAACGACTCCTGGCGAAGCAGCGCGCAGGCGAGCGCTTGAGCCCACCCTGACGCTGTCCGTCAGTTGGCGAGCATGTGCAGTCCGACAACTGCCAGGACGCCTCCGGCTGCTACAGTCGCCGCAGCGATGAGCACCGTCGCAAGATGCGCGCGGATTGCGCCCAGCGTTTGCCAGGCAGCCTGCCGCAGCGCACCATCATCATTCCAGCTCTCCAGCAGCAATCGTGCGCTTGGACGGTCGAGCGTGAGATGCTCATGAGAACCCCCTCGCCATGTGCACGTGCCCCCAACATGAAAAGTACTTTGCATTGTAAAGCACAAACGGTCGCCTGTCAAGCGTAGGTCGGAAGCACCCACGGTTACCTGGGCCGCTCATGAATAATTGTCCACAGCGTTCCGAACCGATCACGGAGTTGGGCAAACCGAGTTGCGAAGAACGTCTCTGCGATTGGCATGCCGATCTCACCCCCCTCTGCAAGAATCGCATAGATCTTGTCCGCGGCCCCCGGGGAGTCGACGGCGAGGTACAGATAGGAGCTGCGTACCGGTTTGAAGTGGTTCGGCGGTACGTCGTTTCCGATCAGCTCCACGCCCGCGACATTCATGCGCGCGTGCACGACGGCATGCTCCGAGCCCGGCTGCTTCATCATCATCGTAATCTGTCCACCGAGGTGCTCTTCGTAAAAGCGGAACGCCGCTTCGCAGTTTCCGCCGAAGTTGAGATGCGTGTACAGCTTCATTGCACGTCTGCTCCTTTTCGTCATGATAAGCTGACGGCGCCCGGCGTCTGTGGTAGAATTCTACCCTGTGATCATTCACTCTTGGCGCCGCAGCGTAATCGTCGCCCTCCTCGTTGCCGCTTCGCAGAGCGTCAGCGCGCAGGACACGGTGGCCCGCGCGCTGCTCCGCCTGGAGGACGATTGGGCTGTGGCCTTGATCCGGCGCGATGCCGCAGTGTTTCAGCGACTCCTCGCGGACGGATTCATCTACAGCGAGAACGATCGCACCGTCGGTCGCGCTGCCGTGCTGCACGATATCGTGGCCGGGCCGGACACCGTGGAGGCGGCGCACAACGAGGACATGCAGGTCCATCGCTTCGGTGCGACGGCGGTCGTCACCGGATGGCTGAGCGTGAGCGGCCACGGCGCGAACGGACCGTTCCGTCGCCGCTATCGTTTCACAGATACTTGGGTACGTCGGGGCGGGCGCTGGCAGATCGTCGCCGCCCACGACTACCTCGTGCCGGCGGGGCCACAATAGCCTGCCCGCGCGTAGGCCCGCTGGCGGCCGTCATGCACTGAATTGCCAAGTTCGCCAGGGCACCGCACCTTACGCGCGATCCCTGAGATCGCTGCGCACACTGAGGAAGGGCTCCAACATGTGCCGGAACATCAAGCGTCTGCGCCAGCCCAACCGCCAGCCGACGGCTGACGAGCTGCACGACGCCGCACTCCAATTCGTTCGCAAGATCAGTGGGTTCCATGCTCCGTCGCAGGCGAACGAGGCGGCGTTCAATGCCGCGGTGCGCGATGTGGCTGCGGCAGGTCAGGTGCTGTTTCAGTCGCTCCACGTCCGTGGGGCCGCGACCGAGGCTGCCGTCTAACGATCGTCCTGGTGCGCGCGGCATTACCAGTCAAGCCCTCTGGCCGGCCACACGGCGCTGTTCCTCCTCGTCGCCCACCTCTTCGTGCTGTGGTACGAGGAGCCGACGCTACGCCGGACTTTCGGTCAGGAGTACGACGCCTACTGTCGCCGGGTGCGGCGGTGGCTGCCGAGACTCTCGTCAGGGGAATCGTGAACCCGTGCATTATCTCCTCTTCTACGATGTAGTCGCCGACTACACCGAACGACGACTGCCGCTGCGCGCCGCACACCTCGCGTACGCTCAGCGCTCCGTGGCTCGGGGCGAGCTCATGCTCGCTGGGGCGCTCGCCCACCCCGTTGATGGAGCGGTCCTGCTGTTCCGCGGGTCCTCGCCGGCTGTGGCGGAAGCGTTCGCGGCCGCCGACCCCTACGTCACGCACGGGTTGGTCAAACGCTGGCGAGTCCGCGAATGGACTACAGTTGTGGGCCCCGACGCGGCGGTACAGCTTCCGCCCGACGACCTTGCGCCAGCGGGCGAGTCGCCCGCACCTTAAGCGCCGAAAGGACGCCCTCCATGATCTTCGGCATGACGACGTACACATTCGTCCACGTCGTGGTGAGCCTCGTCGGGATCGTCTCCGGACTGGTGGTCCTTGTCGGTTTGCTCACTGCGAGACGCCTCGGCACGTGGACGGCGGTGTTTCTGGCGACGACGGCGGCGACGAGCGTGACCGGGTTCGGCTTCCCGTTCTTTCGCTTCCTGCCATCCCACGCCGTCGGCATCGTGTCGCTCGTGGTCCTGGTTCCTGCGACCTTCGGGCTCTACGCCAGGCGCCTGGCGGGACCTTGGCGCTGGATCTACGTAGTCGGCGCGGTGCTCGCCCTCTATCTAAATGTCTTCGTCTTGATCGTGCAGCTGTTCCGAAGAGTGCCGGCCTTGTCTACGCTGGCACCCACCCAGACCGAGCCGCCATTCGTGTTCACGCAGGTCGTCGTCATGGTGCTGTTCGTCGCACTGGGCATCGCCGCTGCGAAGCGGTTCCGCCCCGAGCCAGTCGGCACGGCCCAGTGGTCGCAGGGGCCCGCTTGAGCCATGCAGCTGCGGCCGCTGACTGAATCCGACGACGCGCTGCTCAGCGCCCTGGAAGAGCAGGACGACGTCTGGGAGTTCATCGGCACGCTGCCGCTGCCGGATACGGAGCATACCCACCACATGTTCGCGGTCACGGAGGGGCAAACGAGCCTGGGGGTCGCGGGCCTCGTCCGATCGCAGGCGCTGGACGGGAATGACTTCGAGCTCATCTGTGCCATGAGATCTGAAGCCCAATTGCACGGCTTTGCCAAGCAAGCCTGCAACCTGGTTCTCGCCTGGGCCTTCGGCACCGCCAAGCTCGAGCGCGTCCTCGCCTGCATCGACGATAGCAACGAGGGGGCTCGATCGATCGCCACGAAGCTCGGCATGAAGGAGGTGGGGGCGCGGCCTCCCGGCAGAACTGTCTACGTCATACATCGCGAGGAGGGCAGCCTCACGCGCGCCTGATGAGACCCGTATGACGATCGCCGTGCCCTGGTCCCTCAAGCACGGCGATCATGTCCCGATGACCCTGCCGCGCCGGGCGGTTGTGCGCATGCACATCAACCACATGGTGCATCATCGCGGGCAGCTGAGCGTCTACCTGCGTCTTATCGACGTGCCTGTGCCGTCGATGTACGGCCCCAGCGCTGATGAACGCGGCTGAGAACCTGGCGGCCCGACTGCGGATCGTCGAGGAGCACGTGCGCGCCCCTCGGCGCCCTGGGGCGGTTCGTCACCGCCCTGACCCACCCGCTCACGATCGCTCGGGCCTATGCGCGGCAGCTCATGGCCCGTCTGCCCGGCGTTAGCCGGTGTTGCGCAGCCCCTGGGCGATACCGTTGAGGGTCGAGGCGAGGGCCGCGCTCACAGGAGCGAGCTCCGGGTCGTCGGGCGCGGCGTCGCGCTTGCGCCGCAGCAGGGTGATCTGGAGCAGCGACAGTGGATCGACGTACGGATTCCGCAGCCCGATCGCCGTCTGGAGCATGGGATTGTCCCGCATCAGATAGTCGCTCTCCCGGATGCGCAGCAGCACGGCAATCGTGCGGCGAAACTCCTCCTCCAGCTGCTCGAATAACCGGAGATCGCCATCCCCACCCAGCTCCCGCACGTACAACCGGGCGATCGCGAGATCAGCTTTGGCGCACACCATCTCCACCTTCCCGAGCAGGTCGTCGAAGAACGGCCAGGCCTGCGCCATGCGGCGGAGCACGTCCAGGCCTCCCGGCTCGGCAGCCACCGCGTCGAGCGCCGTGCCCACCCCCAGCCATCCCGGGAGCATGAGGCGCGTCTGCGTCCAGCCGAACACCCAGGGGATGGCGCGGATGCCCGCCATCGTCTCCGCCGCCGGCTCGCGGTAGGCGGGCCGCGAGCCGAAGCGCACGTGCTCGAGCTCCCGGACGGGAGTTGTTTCGAGGAACAGCCGGAATAGGTGCGAGCTTTCGAAGACCGCAGTGCGGTAGCAGGGCAGCGCCAGCGCCGCCAGCTGATCCATGACCTCCCGGAACCGCCCTTCCTCCCCGGACTCGAGCGCCGCGCGCCAATCCTCGAACTGATGGAGCAGGGCGCCGCTCAGCATCAGCTCCAGGCTCCGCTCCGCGATGGACAGGAGTCCGAATGTCTGGGACACGACCTCGCCCTGCTCGGTGATCTTGATGCCGCCGTGGATCGTGCCTGGGGGGAGCGCCGTGAGCGCTCGCGCGACCGGCGACCCTCCCCCGCGGCCCACCGTGCCGCCGCGGCCGTGGAACAGCGTCCAGGAGACTCCGGCGCCGGCGCAGGCCCGCGCTACCTCCTCCTGTACTCGGTAGAGGGCCCACGCCGAGGGCAACAATCCCGCGTCCTTAGCGGAGTCGGAGTAGCCGAGCATCACTTCCTGATGGCGCCCGCGGGCCTCGAGCTGCCGGCGCCACATCGGGTCGTCGAGCAGCGCGCCCACGACGCGCGGGGCGTGGTCCAGGTCGTCGAGCGTCTCGAACAGCGGGACGACGTCGATATGCGAGCGCGGCGGCTCAGGCGAGAGGTCCACGAGCCCCGCCTCGCGTGCGAGCAGCAAGACTCGCAGCAGGTCGTCGGCGGACCGTGTGCGGGACACGATATACGTCGCTGCCGCGGCCGCTCCGATCTCGTCCTGAATCGCCCGCATCACCCGGAATACCTCGATCACCCGCTCAGTGGACTCCATGAGAGCGACGCGCGGCGCGCGCCGGGGTGGGCTCGCCAGCTCCCCCCGGATGGCGGCGCCGTCAGCCAGGCTCAGTCCCGCCGCCATCGCGAGCTCTGCTAGGGCGCGCGTGTGGACGCTCGCGTCTTCGCGAACATCGAGGCGGTAGCCATGAAAGCCGTGCGCGCGCACGCGGGCGACGAGCGGATCCACTAGGGCGCGCCTCGCGTGCGCCGCCCCCGCGGCGTCGAGCGCGTCCCCCAGCAGGACGAGGTCGCGCTCGAATTCGCGTGGCGAAGCGTAGCCCGGGGGATCAGCCTCGATCCGCGCGTGCATGAAGCTCAGCTTGAGGCGGAGTGGCTCGTCCACGTCACGCCGGCGGTGTTGCTCGAGGACGCCCGGTAGCTCGGCGCTGTCGCGCGCGAGCGAGGCACGCAGCTCAAGCGGCGGGGCGGCGAGGCGCCCCGACACGGAGAGCCGCGCGCCGAGGTCGGTCAGGGCGCTCGCGTAATGGCTGAGCACCGCGCGGCGCGCGCGCCGCGCGGCGGCAAGGGTGGCGTCCGCGGTGACGAAGGGGTTGCCGTCCCGGTCGCCTCCCACCCAGCTGCCCAGCGTAAGGAGGATCGCGGGAGGGGGCGCGGTGGCGTACTCGTCCTCGAACGCCTGGACCAGCCGCTCGCGCACGCGTGCCGCGGCCTCGAGCAGACGATCTTCCAGGTACCACAGGGCGTTCGACACCTCATCCATGACCGACAGGCGGTCGCGGCGGACCTCCTCCGTGAGCCAGAGGAGCTCGACCTCTCCTTCCAGCTGCGCCTCGATCGCGCGGCGCTCGGCCTCGGGCGCACCGTCGCGTGCCAGGAGACCCTCCGCCACGCGCGCCTGGAGGTCGAGGATCGTGCGCCGTGCAGACTCGGTGGGGTGCGCGGTGAGCACCGGCCGGACGTCGAGCGCCTCCAGTGCGCGGGCGACCTCCGCGGCGCCGCGGCCCGCTTCCCGCAGGCGTCGCAGCGTCCAGCGGACCGATCCACGGTGCGCGCCCCCCGCTGACCCATCGCCGTGGCGCGACCGCCTGGCCCGATGGGCCTGCTCGGCGGCGTTGATCAGGATGAAGAACAGCGTGAACGCGCGGGCCGTGAGCCGGGCGGTCGCCACCGGCAGGGATCGCGTGACCGCGAGCAGCGCGTCCAGGTCGGGCGCGCCGGACGCCCCCAGACGCCGGGCACGGCAGGCCCGGCGCATGTCCTCCACGGCTCGGAACGCGGCTGCTCCCTCCAGCCGGTGCACCACGCGGCCCAGCGCGGCCGCGAGCCAGCGCACGTCCTGGCGCAGCGGTGCGTCCTCTGGCCGCGCGATGGGCGGGGGGAGGGGGACGGTAGCGAACTGGTGACTCGTGGTCATCGGAGCGAAGTGTACTGCGGCGCGCGCGCGCCCGCTGCGGCGCTCTGGCGCCGGCGCCGATCGGCCCGCAGCTTTGCGGGACTGGTCCCCTACAGGAGGTCGTCATGGTCGGGCTCGCCGCGCTGTGGCTCCCCATCCTGCTGTCGGCGGTGATCGTGTTCGTCGCCAGCTCCCTCATCCACATGCTGTCGGGGTGGCACAAGAGCGACTACCCCGGGGTGCCGAACGAGGACAGGGTGATGGACGCGCTCCGCCCGTTCGGGATTCCCCCTGGGGACTACATGATGCCCCGCCCGTTGAGCAGGCAGGAGATGCGCTCACCGCAGTTCATGGAAAAGTTCAAGCGGGGCCCGGTCATGATGTTCACCGTGATGCCGGGTGGCTCGATGGCGATGGGAAGGAATATGGTCCAGTGGTTCGTCTACTGCGTCGTTATCAGCTTCTTCGCGGCGTACGTGGCGGGGCGCGCGCTGGGCGTCGGTGCGGAGTACCTGCGCGTGTTCCGGTTCGTCGGCGTCACCGCCTTCCTCGCGTACGCGGCGGCGCTGTGGCCGATGTCCATCTGGTATCGCCGCTCCTGGCTCACCACGTTCAAGGGCACGGTGGACGGCTTGGTCTACGCGCTGCTGACGGCGGGCACCTTCGGCTGGCTGTGGCCTCGCTAGGTGATCCGAGACCCAGCAGCTTAGGCGCGGTCTCCGAGGGGGGTTCAACGAAATGGCGGAAAAGTTCGGCGTCACTGTTCGGGCCGATTCCGGCCCGGGCGTCCTGCACCAGCTGACCGGCGTGATCGCCAAGCGCCGGGGCGACATCTCGACCGTGGAAATCATCGGGCAGGCGGGCGGCGAGGCTCGCATCTACTTCGAGATCGAGACACCGGAGCCTCCGGAGGGACTGGTCGAGGAGCTCCGAGCCCTCCCTATCGTGCGCGAGGTGGCCCTCGTCAAGACGCTGCAGGTGATCTACGGGAAGCGGGTCATCATCATGGGCGGCGGCGCTCAGGTGGGGCAGGTGGCGATCGGCGCCATTTCGGAAGCCGACCGCCACAACATCCGCGGCGAGCATATCTCGGTCGACACGATTCCGCTGGTGGGCGAGCAGCCCCTCGCGGATGCCGTGCGTGCCGTGCCGCGCCTCCCTCGAGCATCCGCGTTGGTGCTGGCGGGCTCGTTGATGGGCGGTGAGATCGAGCGCGCGGTGCGCGAAGTGCGGGCGCAGGGCCTGCTGGTCGTGAGCCTCAACATGGCGGGAAGCGTACCGGCGGCCGCCGACCTCGTCGTCACCGACCCGGTGCAGGCGGGCGTCATGACCGTGATGGCCACGGCGGACACCGCCAAGTTCAGCGTGGACCAGCTCAAGCGCAGATTGTTCTAAAGAGGAGACGGTGAATGGCGCGATTCCTCATTGAGGTTCCCCATGAAGGGGACGCAGCCGCCTGCGCCCGCGTCGTCGAGGTGTTTCTCAGGACGGGGTCGCACTTTCTCACGCGCGCCGACTGGGGGTGCGTGGACGGTGACCACAAAGCATGGATGATCGTAGATGTCGCGAGCAAGGATGAGGCCCGGGGCATCGTGCCTCCCGCCTTCCGGTCGACGGCGAAGGTCGTGCAGCTGAATACGTTTACCATGGATGAGATCGAGGACGCCCTGCGGCGCCACCAGCGTTAACACCTCGCGGTGGCCATTACTGGACAGCCCCCGGCGGCCGGAGAGATTATGAACAGACTTTCAACTGCTGGAGGTGTCCGATGGCTCTGCAGATAGGCGATCTCGCTCCCGATTTCGAGGCCCAGACGACAGAGGGCCGCATCCGCTTCCACGAGTGGATCGGCGACTCCTGGGCGGTGCTGTTTTCGCATCCGAAGGACTTCACACCGGTCTGCACGACCGAGCTCGGCTACATGGCCAAGCTCAAGCCGGAGTTCGACAAGCGGCGCACCAAGATCATCGGCCTGAGCGTCGATCCAGTCGAAAATCACACGCGCTGGTCGAACGACATCAAGGAAACGCAAGGGTTCGCGCCGAACGACCCCGGCCGACAACCAGACCGTGCGCAACGTCTTCGTGGTCGGCCCTGACAAGCGCATCAAGCTCATCATCGTGTATCCCATGACCACGGGGCGAAACTTCGATGAGGTGCTGCGCGTGATCGACTCGCTCCAGCTCACGGCAAAGCACAAGGTTTCCACGCCCGTGAATTGGAAGCAGGGCGAGGACGTGATCATCGCGGGCTCCGTATCCGACGACGACGCAAAGAAGATCTATCCGATGGGTTGGAAGGCGCCGCGGCCGTATCTGCGCATCGTGCCGCAGCCGAGACCGTAGACGGACATCAGACATCAGACGTCAGACCACTGATGTCTGACGTCTGACGTCTGTGATCATGATTGGTCCGCGCGCCGTAACCGGCCGAGTCACCCGCCGGCTCATCCCCTATCTGTTTCTCTGCTACATCGTGAATTACCTCGACCGCTTCAACATCTCCTTCGCGGCGCTGGAGATGAAGGCCGACCTCGGCCTCTCCGACGCGGTCTATGGACTGGGGGCCGGCATGTTCTTCGCCGGCTACGTGACGTGCGAGATCCCCAGCAACCTGATCCTGCAGCGAGTGGGGGCCCGCTGGTGGATCGCGCGCATCATGGTGACGTGGGGAGTGCTGTCCTGTTGCATGATGTTTGTCCGCGCGCCGGGCAGCTTTTACGTGGTGCGGCTCCTGCTTGGCGCCGCGGAGGCAGGATTTCTCCCGGGGATGATCTTCTATCTCACGAACTGGATCCCCGCCCGGGACCGGGCCGGCGTGTTCGCCCTGTTTCTCACATCGACAGCTCTGGCCGGCGTAGTCGGCGGCCCGGTCTCCGCAGCGCTGCTCCAGCTCGGCGGAACGAGCGGCCTGGCCGGGTGGCAGTGGCTCTTCCTGGTCGAGGGCTTGCCGGCCGTAGTGTTGGGTGTGATCACCCTATTCTATCTGCCCGATCATCCGTCCCAGGCGCGCTGGCTCACGCCACCGGAGCAGGCGTGGCTCGAGGATACGCTGGTGGCGGAGCGGCGGGCCCTGGAGCAGACGCACCGCCTCACGTTGTGGCAGGCACTCACGCACGCCCGGGTGTGGCGACTCTGCCTGCTCTACTTCTCCACGATCATCAGCTTCTACGGCGTGGCGTTCTGGCTGCCACAGATCGTCAAGAGTTTCTCCGGTCTGAGTAACGCGGCAGCGTCCCTGATCTCGGCGCTTCCCTACCTCGCCGCCTCGGTCGGCATGGTCCTCGTCGCCCGCCATTCGGATCGTACGGGGGAGAGACGCCGGCACGTCGCAGTGCCGGCGTTCGCAGCGGCGGTGGGACTGATCGTCGGGGCCCTGGTGCAGCGTCATCCAACTTTCGCGTTCCTGGCGCTCTGCCTCGCGGCGACCGGCATCTGGAGCACGCTGGGGCCATTCTGGAGTCTGCCCACCGCGTTTCTGAGCGGCACCGCCGCCGCCGGCGGGATCGCGCTCATCAACTCGGTGGGGAACATCGGCGGATTCGTGGGCCCGACGGTTGTGGGGTTCCTCAAGGAGCGCACGCACCGGTTCGAGAGCGGGCTCTTCGTCCTCGCCGCCAGCCTGGTGGTTGCGGGAGTGCTCGCGCTGTCGTTGCGAGCAGAGACGGCAGACTGATGTCTCCGCTCCCCAAGGCGCTGCTGTTCGACGTCGACGGCACGCTGGCCGACACGGAGCGCGACGGGCACCGCGTGGCGTTCAACCGGGCGTTTGCCGAGGCCGGGTTGGACTGGGTGTGGGACGTACCGCTGTATGGGGAGCTGCTGGCCGTCACCGGCGGCAAAGAGCGGATGCGCCATTACGTCGCGCGCTATCGCCCCGACTACCATCCGCCGGTCGACTACGACGACCTCATCGTCCGGCTGCACGCAGCGAAGACGCGTCATTACACGGCGCTCCTTGCCGAGTCCGGGATCCCCCTCCGGCCCGGCGTGCGGCGGCTGCTCGACGAGGCGCGGCGCCGCGGCGTGCGCCTGGCGATCGTCACGACGACGACTCCCGCCAACGTGAGCGCCCTGTTGCGTCATGCGCTGGCACCCGACGCCGAGCAGTGGTTCGACGTCATCGCCGCGGGTGACGTCGTGGCGGCGAAGAAGCCCGCGCCCGACATCTACCACTACGTCCTCCGGCGCCTCGGTCTCTCGCCACGCCAGTGCGTGGCGTTCGAGGATTCCGAGAACGGCCTGCGCGCGGCCCTCGCCGCGGGCCTCGCGACCGTGGTCACCGTCAACGAATACACCCGGACACACGACTTCCGGGACGCTGCGCTCGTGCTCGACCACCTCGGCGAACCCGGCCGGCCGTGTCGCGTGTTGGCGGGGGCGTCCGTGAACGGGGTGGCGCAGATCGATCTCGTGGCGCTCGGGGAGCTGTTGGCGGGCAGGTAGTCAAACCCTACTCTTCGGCAGCGTACCATATGTAGAATTCAATGGTGGTGGACAGAGCTCGACGCCCTGCACCGGGAGGATCACCGTGTCGAAGACCGACGACGAGAAGCTCGCAGCGTTGGTGCGAAAGAACGCGGCGAAAGCCGCGAAGCCGAAAGCCAAGCGGCGCCGTCAGTATGATGCCACACTCCAGCCAGAGACCGATGAAGACACAGAGCGCCGTGACTTCTTCTCGGAGATGAAGAAACGGGACTTCTGACACGACCGTTCCGTTCGAGTCCCTCGACTTTCTCTACGTTCCCGCACCGAACGTAGCAGCCTCGATTCGGTTCTACACGGGCACCCTCGGGGGCGAATTACGCTGGCGCATTCACGAGGGAGGTGTCACGGTCGCCGCCGTCCGCCTCGCGGGATCAGGCCCGCTGGTGCTGCTCGCCAGCCATCTCGAGTCGGGGCAGGCGCTGTGGATCTATCGCGTGCCGAGCCTGGCGGCGGTGCGACACCGCCTGAAGAACGACGGCTGGACGGAGGAGGGACCCTCCTTCGAGATCCCGCAGGGGCCCTGTCTCATTGTGCGGGATCCCGCTGGCCAGCGGCTGGCGATCTATGAGCGGGTCAGGCCCCAGGTGGACGAATCCTTCGAGGGACGATTCGACGCCTGAGTCCGCGCTGCGGCGCGCCACCGGCGCGGATGCCACGGCAATCGCTCATCTCCACATCGCGAGCTGGCAAGCCGCGTATCGCGGCATGCTGTCCGACGCGTTCCTCGACTCCCAGAACCCGGTCGCGCGCGCGCAGACTTGGGAGCAGCGGCTCGCCGCTCCGGAGATGACCGTTCTCCTGGACGAAGGTCCCGCCGGGCTCCTGGGTTTCTGCGCCTGTGGCCCCACCCACGACGCCGACGCCGATCCAAGCTCCGTGTGGGAGATCTACAACCTCCACGTGACTCCCGCGCGGCGCGGCGGCGGCATCGGGAGTCGCCTGTTTGCCGCCGCAGGCACGCTCGGGCGCGAGCGCCGTGCGCACGATCTCACCCTCTGGGTCGTCGACCGCAACGTCGAGGCACGGCGCTTCTACGAACACAAAGGGATGACACCGGACGGCGCGCACCAGGTGCACACCGTCGGACCGGGGGCGGCCCTCGCCGAGCTGCGCTATCGGCTGCAGCTTACACGGCCATGATCGCCACAACATTCGCCGGCGTCGCATAGCCATGGAGCAACTCGTCGTCCTCAAAGACCTCGCCGTGATCTTCGCGGTGTCGCTCGTCGTCATTCTCGTCTTCCATCGTTTCCGGCTTCCGGTGCTGCCCGGCTTCATCGTCGCGGGGGTGCTGGTCGGGCCGAACGCCCTTGGACTGGTCACAGGCGTGCACCAGATCGAGGGACTCGCCGACGTGGGCGTGATCCTGCTGCTGTTCACGATCGGGATCGAGTTCTCGCTCAGCCGGCTGCGCGAGATGGGACGTCAGGCGGCGGTCGGCGGCGGGCTGCAGGTTGGGCTGACGATCGGGGTGGCGGCGGCCGTCGCCGCGGTCCTGGGGCTGCGCTGGCAGGTCGCGCTGTTTCTCGGGTTCCTGGTGGCACTTTCGAGCACCGCGCTGGTGCTGAAAGGGCTCACGGACCGGGGGGAGATCGATACCCCCCAGGGGCGCCTCGCGACCGGGATCCTGATCTTTCAGGACCTCTGCGTCGTTCCCATCATGCTTGTGGTGCCGTTCCTGGCGGGGCGGGAAGGCGGGGGAGCTCCGGCCCTCCTCCTCGCGCTCGGGAAGGCGGTGATCATCGTGGTCGCGGTCGGCGGGCTGGCGCGCGTCGTCGTGCCGCGTCTGTTCGCCGAGATCCTGAAGACGCGGAGCCGCGAGCTGTTTCTCATCGCCGTGATCTTGCTCGGCACGCTTACGGCCCTGGGCACCGCCGCTGCAGGTGCCTCGCTCGCGCTCGGCGCGTTCCTCGCCGGCCTCGTGATCTCCGAATCGGACTACGGCCACCAGGCGCTCGCGGAGCTGCTGCCGTTCCGCGACGTCTTCATCTCGCTGTTCTTCGTCGCGATCGGGATGCTCGTGCAGTTCGACTTCATCCGGCATCACCCCTGGCTTGCCGCAGGCGGCGTGGTTGCGGTGCTCGCCGGCAAGACCCTCGTTGCGAGCGTGGGTCCCGCGCTGCTGGGTTACGCCGGGCGCGTGGCGGTCTTGGCCGCGCTCCTCGTCTCCCAGATCGGGGAGTTCTCGTTCGTGCTCGCGAAGGAGGGGCGGGGGCTGGCACTGATGTCGGAGAGCATGTACCAGGGGTTTCTCGCGGTGGCCGCGTTCACGATGCTGGTGACGCCGTTCTTGCTCCAGGGCGGCCCCGCGCTGGTGGACGCGCTGGAGCGAGTCGCGCCGCTCGACCGCCTGCTGCCGGGGTTCCGGACGCGCACCATCAGCGATGCTGCGCAACCTCTGGCCGATCACGTCATCATCGCGGGCTATGGCCTCAATGGCCGCAACCTCGCGGCGGCCCTGCGCGCCATCCAGGCGCCCTATGTCACAGTGGAGCTCAATGCGCAGACGGTGCGCCAGGCTCGGGCCCGCGGCGAGCCCGCGTTCTACGGCGACGCGACCCGTGAGGAGATCCTGCGGGCGCTCGGCGCCGAGCGGGCGCGGATGCTGGTGGCCGCGATCTCCGACCCGGCGGCCACGCGGCGCATGGTGCGCGTGGCGCGGGGGCTGAATCCGACCATGCACATCATCGCGCGCACGCGCTACGTCGTCGAGATTCCCGAGCTCGTACGGCTGGGGGCGAACGATGTGATTCCCGAGGAGTTCGAGACGTCCATCGAGATCTTCGCGCGCGTGCTGGCGCAATACGGCGTCTCGCGACAGGAGGTGGACCGCCTGGAGGATCAGATCCGCGCCTCGCATTACGAGGCGCTGCGGGGCGGCGAGCGTCCCGCTCTCGGGACGGTGGCCGGAGTTCCCCAGATGGCGGCCGCGCGCATTCGACTCCCGTCACATTCCCCCTTCGTGGGGCGGAGCGTGGCGCAGACCGGCCTGCGCACGCGCACCGGAGCGCTCATCGTCTCGGTGCGGCGCGGCTCGCGTGACATCGCGGCGCCCGCCCCCGCGTTCCGGCTGGCCGTCGGCGACGAGCTCGTCGTGGTCGGCGAGCCGCATCAGCTCAAGGCGGCGACCGATCTGCTCACGGCGCGCGCGGTGTAGCGACGCCGCCGGTTTGCGCCGGCCGGGGCGCCCCCGCAGCTTATTCGCTTGATGAGGAAGGAGGTCGCTATGCTGGGCAACAAGCCGCTGGAGAAGTGGATCGCCGAGTATTCGCAGAGCCATCAGCACCCCATCAACCGGCTGTGCCACACCTTCGGCATTCCGATGATCGCGCTGTCGCTCCCCCTGTTCGTCGTCGCAGCCTTCTGGCACCGGTTCTGGCCCGTCCCGGTGGCGCTCTTCGTCGTGGGATGGGTCTTCCAGTTCGCGGGTCACTACGTGGAGGGCAAGCCGCCTGAGTTCTTCCACGATTGGCGATTCCTGTTCGTCGGGCTCCGCTGGTGGTTCGCCAAGATCCGGGGCCGCGCCTAGGAGCGCTGCCGTGCTCGATCTCTTGAGAGTATTCTCCGAGCCGGCGATGGTGTTCGATCGGGTGCGGGAGCAGCCCCGCGTGCTCGCCCCGGCCGCGGCGCTCGTGGTGGTCGCGTTCGGCGTCGCCGTGTCGCTGCGGCCGTTTTACGAGGCCGGCCTGCAAACCGCGATGTCGCACCTCACCCCGCAACAGCTGGAGCGCGTCCCGAGCGCCGCCACCCAGGCGACGATCGGGTTGGTGCTGTTCCCCCTCAACGTGGTCGTGATGTTGCTGGTCGGTGCACTGCTGCTGTGGGTGAACGTGTCGCTGCTCTCCGGGGACGCCAGGTACGGCACGCTGCTGAGCGTGCTGGTCTACGCGTTCGTGAGCTTCGTCCTGTTCGCCGTCGTCTCGGCGGCGGTGCTGTGGCTGCGGGGGGTCGCGAGCGTCACTTCGATGGACGATCTGCGCCCGGCCCTGGGGCTCGATCTGCTGTACGACGGCGACAGCCCGTTCCTGGGCGCGCTCCTCAACAGCGTGAACCCGTTCTCGGTTTACGGCGTGTGGCTCGCCGGGCTGGGAGTGGCGGTGACGCACCGGACCAGCCGCGCGACCGGGTACACGACGGCGGCCATCTCCTATCTCGTGGGCAGCCTGGTCCTGAGCGCATTCGCCTCCCTGCAAGGGGGAGGCGCGAGGAACTAGCGAGTGGCGGGCACGTTCTCCTGGCGCGCTGGCCGGGCCTTGGTCCTGGGCGTGATCGCGATGGCCGCGGTCGGCTGGATCGTCACGCTCCCCGGCGTGCTCGTCGCCCTGGCCTGCGGCGTGCCGCTGGCGCTCCTCACACCTCGCTTCGTGCGACTGCGCCGGCCGCTCCTCGCGGCCCCCGCCGCAGCCGTAGCTGGCGCCCTCGCCGGCGCGGTTTGGTTGGGACGCGGGGCGCTCACGGCCCGTCTCATGGCTGGTGCCGTGGCGGGCCTCGCGGTCGCTCCCTGGGTCGCGGTGCTCGGCTTCGTGCTCTGGGTCCGAGCCCACGGGGACGTGAGCCCGTGACCCGCAGAATCGTCGTCTACATCATCACGAGCGCGCTCACGCTTCCGGCGGGGTGCTGAGCGCCGTGCGGCGGCGTCATTGACCCGCCCCGCGCCGCTTGCTTAAGTTGTTGTCCGATGCCCACCTACGAGTACCGGTGCCCCAACGGGCATAGCTTCGAGAAGTTCTACCCCCGCATGAACGACCGCCGGCACCTGCCGTGCCCGACCTGCGGTGCGACGGCCGAGCGCGTGATCTCGGGCGGCGCGGGGCTCGTCTTCAAGGGGTCCGGCTTCTACGTCACCGATTACAAGCGAGCGGGGGAGAAGCCCGGGACGAAGGAGGCCGACTCCAAGCCCGCCGAGGGGAAGACGGGGGAGTCGAAGGCGCCCGAGTCCAAGACTTCGGAGAGCTCGAAGAAGAAGCCCGCCAGCGACAAGTGAAGCGCCATCAGCCGCTGATCGACGCGCTCGCGCGTGCGGCGCGGCAGCTCGGCGCGTCCCCGGTACCGGAGTTCAAAGTCGAAGCGCCGCGCGATCCCGCGCACGGCGACGCCGCGACAAACCTCGCCCTGATACTCGCCCCGCTGCTCGGCCGCAAGCCCCGGGACGTCGCCCAACAGCTGCTGCAGGCGCTCGAGCTGCCACCGGGTTACGTGAAAAAGGTCGAGATCGCAGGCCCGGGGTTCATCAACTTCTTTCTCGCCGAGGCGCAGCTCGCGGGGGTGCTCGACGAGATCCTTGCGGCTGGCGGGCACTACGGGCGGAGCGACGCGGGGCGGGGGCTCAAGGTGGACGTCGAGTTCGTGTCGGCCAATCCTACGGGCCCGCTGCACGTGGGCCACGGACGCGGGGCGGCGTTGGGCGACGCGCTGGCGTCGCTGTTCGAGTGGACCGGCCACGCGGTGACGCGTGAGTTCTACGTGAACGACGCCGGGGTCCAGATCGACAAGCTCGCCCGCTCGCTGTGGGCGCGGGTGCAACAGCAGGTGGGACGCGCGGCGGAGCTTCCCGAGGGCGGCTATCAGGGGCAGTACCTGGTCGAGCTCGCCCAGGCGGCCCTCGCGCGCGAGGGGCGCGCTTTCGCCGACCTGCCGCCGGACGAGGGGGTGCGCCGCTGCCGCACAATCGCCTTGCTGTCGCAGCGGGCGGAGCAGGACGAAGACCTGCGGGAGTTCGGCGTCAAGTTCGACGTCGTCTTTGCCGAGTCCGAGCTGTACCGCGAGCGGCTGATCGAGCGGGCGCTCGCGGACCTCGCGGCGCAGGGGCACACGTTCGAGCAAGACGGTGCCCTGTGGCTCCGGACGACGGCGTTCGGGGACGACAAGGACCGCGTGCTGCGCAAGTCCGACGGCACGTACACGTACCTGCTGCCGGACATCGCCTACCATCGCGCCAAGCACGAGCGGGGATTCGCGCGGGCGATCGACGTGTGGGGCGCGGACCATCATGGCTACGTGCCCCGCGTGCGCGCGGCGCTGCGTGCGCTCGGACTGCCCGACGAGTTCTTCCACGCCGAGATCGTGCAGCTGGTGCGGGTGATGCGGGCGGGAGAGGAAGTGCGCTTCTCCAAGCGCACCGGCGAGATCGTCACCTTGCGGGAGCTGTTCCAGGAGACCGGCGTGGACGCCGCGCGGTACTTCTTCCTGATGCGTCGCGGGGACTCGCAGCTCGTCTTCGACGTGGACCTGGCGAAGAGTCAGACCGAGGCGAACCCGGTGTTCTACGTCCAGATGGCGCACGCGCGCATGAGCGGGATCTTTCGAGTGGCCGCGCGCGAGCCCGACGGCGTGTCGGCGGCGGGAGTGGATCTGAGCGTGCTCGCGGCCCCAGAGGAGGTCGAGCTCATGAACGAGCTGGCGGCGTTCCCGGGGATCGTGACGCGGTCGGCGGAGACGTACGAGCCGCACCGGATCACAGGGTACCTCGAGGGGCTGGCCCGGATCGCGCACGCGTGGTATCACAAGTACCGCGTCCTCGCCGAGCCCGAGGAGGCCGCGCGCCTCGTGCTGGCGCGCGCAGTGCGACAGGTGCTCGCGAACGGCCTCGCGATCCTGGGGATCCGGGCCCCCGACAGGATGTGACCGATGGGCCTACTCGTGGTGGGATCGATCGCGCTCGATTCCGTGGCGACCCCGTTCGGCGAAACGGCGGACGCACCCGGGGGCTCCGCCGTGTTCTTTAGCGCCGCCGGGGCCATCCTGCATCCGGTCCAGATCGTGGGCGTCGTCGGGAGCGACTATCCCCAGGGTGTGCTGCAGGCGCTCGAGGCGCGGGGCGTGGATCTGGCGGGCGTGGAGCGGGTGCCGGGCGAGTCGTTCCGCTGGAAGGCGAAGTACTCCTACGACCTTTCGAGCCGTGAGACGCTCGAGACGCGGCTGGGTGTGTTCGCCCAGTTCCGTCCCAAGCTCCCCGACAAGTTCCGCGACGCGCGTTACGTGTTCCTCGGCAATATCGATCCGGACCTGCAGCTCGGCGTGCTCGACCAGGTCCGCCGCCCCACGCTCGTGGCGTGCGATACGATGAACTACTGGATTCACTCGAAGCGCGATCTGCTGCTCGAGCTGCTGCGGCACATCGATATCCTGATGATCAACGACTCCGAGGCGCGCGAGCTCTCGGGGGACTGGAACATCTATCGCGCGGCGCAGTGGGTCCTGGCGCGCGGGCCCCGCATGGCGGTCATCAAGCAGGGCGAGCACGGTGCGCTGCTCGTGAACAGCGAGACCACGTTCAAGGTCCCGGCGTACCCGCTCCAGGAGGTGTTCGATCCCACAGGGGCGGGCGATGCCTTTGCGGGAGGGTTCATGGCATATCTCGCGTGCACCGACGACGTGTCGCCCGCCAACCTGCGGCGCGCGATGGTGTACGGCGCCGCCATGGGGTCGTTCGCGGTGGAGGCGTTCGGCATCCAGGGGCTCGAGCACGTCATGGCCGCGGACCTGCGCGCCCGGGTGCGTGCGTTCAAAGAGCTCGTGCACTTCGACGTGGACGAGGGGGGACAGACGCCGTGACCGACCGCTACGGCGCGGTTGGCGTGCATCTCGATCTCGCCGAGCAAGCCAAGCGCCGGATCGGAGAGCTCGCACGCAGCACCCGCACGGCGCTCGCGCTCGGGCAGATTGGCGCCTTCGGCGGGATGGTCCGCGTCCCGCCCGGGCTCGAGCGGCCGGTGCTGGTGCTCTCGACCGACGGGGTCGGCACCAAGGTGCTCGTCGCCGCCCGCGCCGGCATCCACGACACGGTGGGCGAAGATCTCGTCAACCACTGCGTCAACGACGTCCTGGTGCACGGCGCGCGCCCGCTGGCGTTTCTCGACTACATCGCAACCGGAAAGCTCGAGCCGGACGTCGCCGCCGCGCTCGTGGCGGGAGTGGCGCGCGGCTGCCGCGCGCACGAGATGACCCTCGCGGGAGGCGAGACCGCGCAGCTCCCCGACCTGTATCAGCCGGGCCGCTACGACCTCGCCGGCACGATCGTTGGCGTCGTGAACGAGCCGGACGCGTTGCATGGCGACCGCGTCCGCCCCGGTGACGTGTTGATTGGCTACGCGTCGAACGGACTGCACACCAACGGGTACACTCTGGCACGGCAGATCGTGTTCGAGCGCCTCGGTCTCGACGTCGCGGATCCGTTCCCCGACAGTGACCGGTCTGTGGCACAGGTGTTGCTCGACGTGCACCGCAGCTATGCCGCCGCCGTGACTCCGGTGCTCACGCAGGTCCACGCGCTGGCTCACATCACGGGCGGCGGCATCGGCGGCAATCTGGGACGCGTGATGCCTGATGGTTGCGAAGCGGTGGTGAACGCGGGCGCATGGCCGTGGCCGGTGGTGTTCCGCGTGTTGATGCGGGCGGGCGGCGTGTCGCTCGGCGAGATGCGGCGCGTGTTCAACCTCGGCGTCGGCATGATCGCCGTGGCGGCGCGCGACGACGTCGAAGCGATCTGCCGCGCGGCCGAGCCGGCGCACGTGGCGACGTGGGTCATCGGCGAAGTGCAGGCGGGCCGGACCGGCGTGCGCTTCGCCGAGCGGTAAGGAGGTTCTATGCGTGTCTTTCCCGTGGTGATCGTGCTCTCGGCGGTCGGTGCGCCGCTCACGGCGCAGACCGAATGCGGTGCGCAGGGCTACAGCGGCAGCGCCGGCCGGGCCTGCCAGGCCTTCGTCGATGCTGCGAAGCAGTTCCATCCCCTCGCGGGGATGATCGTGAGCGGTGGGAACCCCGTCCTCGGCACGGGCGAGACGCTCCGCGGGGTCGGGCATCTCTCCGTGTCGGCGCGCGTCAACATGATCAAGGTGTCCGTCCCGAACCCCGACAGCGCCAGCCGCACGAGCGTGCCGTCGAGCTTCTCGGGGTTGCTTCCGGCACCGGTGGTCGAAGGAGCCCTGGGCCTGATTCAGGGTGACCGCACCGGCTTCCTCTCGGTGGACGCGCTGGCCTCGGCAGCGTTGCTGCCCACGAGCGGCGTCAGTGACCTCTCGGTCGACCTGGGCGCCGCCCGGGTAGGGCAGGTGGCCCTCGGGCTGGGCTACGGGGTGCGCGTGGGGGTGTTTCACGGCGCGTTCGGCGTGCCGGCGGTCTCGGTCAGCATCATGCGGCGCCATCTTCCCCGGCTCCAGTACGGCGATGTCGACCTTCCTCGAGCTCGCGGGGGGCGTGGGGTGGGACCATTACAGCTCCACGGCCGAGGTGGCGTTCCTCGATCCCACGCGCCCGCTCACCAACCCGCAGCGGATTCCGCTCGACCTCCACAACTCTCGGGAAGTCCTGTTCCTCGATGCTGGACTTGACCTCGCGACCGCCAAGCTCGTAGCTGAGCTGGGCTATCAAACCGGCAAGGACCAGCACCTCACGACCAACTTCACCGGCTTCGATCCCAAGGCGGGCCATGTCTTCGGAGGGTTGGGGCTCCGCTTCACCTTCTGAGGCGGACGCGATGCGCCGCGCCCTCGAGCTCGCGCTCGGGGGTTGGGGACGCGTCGCGCCCAACCCACTCGTGGGCGCGGTGGTGCTGCGGCAGGGCGCCATCGTCGGGGAGGGCTTCCACGCGGAGTACGGCGGGGACCACGCTGAAGTCGTCGCGCTCACGGCTGCGGCTGCCGCCGCGCGGGGCGCGACGCTGGTCGTGTCGCTCGAGCCGTGTGCCCACTATGGCAAGACGCCGCCCTGCACTGAGGCGATTCTCGCGGCGGGCATCGCTCGTGTGGTGGCCGCGATCGGCGATCCCGACCCCGAGGCCCGCGGCGGTCTCGAGGTGCTGCGGCGCGCTGGCGTAGACGTCGTGCTCGGACCGATGCAGCAGGAAGCGGCGGCGCTCAACGCGCCGTTTTTCTTCGCCCGCCTGCGCTCCGAGCGCCCCTTCGTGGCGCTCAAGCTCGCGACCTCCGTCGATGGGCGCATCGCCGACGCGGCGGGCCGGTCGCAGTGGGTCTCCGGCGAGGCGGCGCGCGACTACGTGCACTGGCTGCGGGCCGGGTTCGATGCCATCGCCGTGGGCGGCACCACGGCGCTCACCGACAATCCACAGCTCACCGTGCGCGGCAGCGTCACGCCCCGCCGGCCGCCGGTGCGCGTCGTGTTCGACCGCCGCGCCATGCTCAACCCGGGGGTAACGCTGGTGCGTACCGCGCGCCAGGTGCCCACCTGGGTCGTCGCGTCGCTCGAGGCG
>QHTZ01000052.1:0-19960 GCA_003221005.1 Gemmatimonadota bacterium | reverse complement strand
CCAGTCGCTGTTATGCGAAGGGGGAGGGGCGCTCGGCACAAAGCTCCTCGTCGACGGTCTGGTGGACCGGCTCTACTGGGTCCAGTCGCCGGTGTGGCTCGGGGAGGACGCGGTTCCGGCATTTCCGGGCGTTCCCGGCAGGCCGCTCGCCGAGGCGCCGCGGTGGGTGCCCGTGGAGCGCCGCGCCATGGGCCTTGATACATTACTAGTATTGGACAAGCAGCCATGTTTACCGGGATCGTGAGCGCCGTCGGGCGGGTGGCGAAAGCCACACGGGACGGGGGACGGGGGAAGGGGGAAGGGCACGACGGCCTGGTGCTCGAGATCCGCGCGCCGTACAAGGGCTTGAAGCGCGGTGAGAGCATTGCCGTGAACGGCGCCTGCCTCACGATCGAGCGCTTGGTGCGGGGCGGCTTCACAGTTCACGTGGTGGAGACCACCCAGGGCCGCACGCTCCTGGCGGAGTACGCGCCGGGGCGGCAGGTGAACCTGGAGCGGGCTGTGCGCGCAGCGGACCGGTTGGGCGGCCACTTGGTGCAGGGGCACGTGGACGGCGTCGCTGAAGTGGTGCGGGCCGGGGTGCAGGGGGACGCCCGCCTCTACGACCTGCGCGTGCCGTCGGCAGTGCGCGAGGTGTCGATCCCGCAGGGGTCGATCACGGTGGATGGGGTGAGCATGACGATCAACGCGCTCCCGGGGCCCGAGCTGGTGCAGATATCGGTGATTCCGTTCACGGGGAAGCACACCACGCTCGGGCAGCTGGCCGTGGGCGACCGCGTGCACGTTGAGGCGGACGTTCTGGGAAAGTACGTGAGGCAGCTATGTCGTTCGGAACGGTAGAGCAAGCGATCGCGGACGTTCGCGCCGGCAAGCTCGTCATCGTCGCGGATGACGAAGACCGGGAGAACGAGGGCGACCTGGTCGGCGCGGCCGATCGAGTCACCTCCGAGATGATCAACTTCATGGCGACGCACGGGCGCGGGCTCATCTGTCTGACGCTCATGCCCGAGCGGTGCCAGGCCCTGGGGCTCACGCCCATGGCCGAGCACAACACCGAGGCGCACGAGACCGCCTTCACAGTGAGCGTCGACGCGGCGGCGCGGTTCGGCGTGACCACGGGCATTTCGGCTGCGGACCGAGCCACCACGATCCGCGTCGCGATCGATCCCGCGACGATCCCGAGCGACCTGCGCCGGCCGGGGCACGTCTTCCCGCTGCGCGCGCGCCCGGGAGGTGTGCTCCAGCGCGTCGGCCAGACCGAGGCGAGCGTGGACCTTGCGCGGCTCGCCGGTCTCTACCCGGCGGGCGTGATCTGCGAGATCCTGAGCGCGGACGGCACCATGGCGCGCCGGGCGGAGCTCGAGCGCTTCGCGGCGCAGCACGGCCTCACATTCATCACGGTGGCGCAGCTCGTCGCGTACCGCCTCGTGACGGAGCGGTTGGTGCATCGCGTGGCGGAAGCGCGGCTGCCGACGCCGTTCGGGGAGTTCCGCATCCTCGGCTACCGCAACGACGTGGACGCGGCCGAGCACGTGGCACTCGTGTACAGCGACGTGCACGGCGAGAAGAACGTGCTGGTGCGCATGCACTCAAAGTGCCTCACCGGCGACGTGTTCGCCTCGGGGCGCTGTGACTGCGGGTGGCAGCTGCACAACGCGATGCGGATGATCGCCAAGGAAGGCCGCGGCGTGGTCGTGTATCTCGATCAGGAAGGTCGCGGCATCGGTCTGCTGAACAAGCTCAAGGCGTACGAGCTTCAGGACGCCGGTCACGACACGGTGACGGCGAACGAGAAGCTCGGGTTCAAGGCCGACCTGCGCAACTACGGCATCGGGGCCCAGATCCTCCTGGATCTGGGGCTCTCCTCCATCCGCGTGTTGACCAACAACCCGATGAAGCTGATCGGCCTCGAGGGCTATGGGCTCGAGATCGTCGAGCGCATGCCAATCGTGCCCGAGGCCTCGGACGAGAACCGGTCCTATCTCGACGTCAAGCGGGACAAGCTCGGCCACCTGCTGACGCACTGAACGTGGCCGACCTCCAGGGCTCGCCCCGCGCCTCCCGTGCCGGTCGCGTGGCCGTCGTCGTCAGCCGCTACAACGAGCTCGTCACGAAGCGCCTGCTCGAGGGTGCGGAGCGGTGCCTGCGCGAGCACCACGTGCCGGAGGACGCGGTAGACGTCATCTGGGTTCCCGGCGCCTTCGAGCTCCCCGTGGCCGCGGAGACGGCGGCGGCGAGCGGCCGCTACGCCGCGATCGTCGCCCTCGGTTGCGTGATCCGTGGGGAGACGCCGCATTTCGAGTACGTCGCGGGCGAAGCGGCCCGCGGGCTCGGCAACGTCGCGCTCGCCCACCGCCTCCCGGTGGGGTTCGGCGTGCTGACGACGGAGTCCCTCGAGCAGGCGATGGCGCGCGCCGGGGGCGAGGCAGGGAACAAGGGTTACGAGGCGGCCGAGGCGGCGCTCACGACGGCCAGCGTGCTGGCCCAGGTGACCCGTGCAGCGCCCCGAGACTAAGGCGCGGGTGCGCGCCCTCCAACTCCTCTACGCGTGGGACCTCTCCGGCCGGCCGTCGCTCGAAACGGTGGTGGCGCGGGTGGCGGGCATGTACGGCGCCACGGGGGCGGGCTACGATCGCGGCGCCGATCTCGCGGCGCAGGCGATTGCCGGGCTCCCGGAGTTCGACCGCCGCGTCGCGGATGCCGCGGAGCACTGGCGGCTGGAGCGGGTCGGGGTGGTGGAACGCAATGTGCTGCGCCTGGCGCTCGCGGAGCTCGCTGAGGGGGCCACGCCGCCGCGCGTGGTGATCGACGAGGCGGTCAAGCTCGCCCACTGGTTCGCCGGGTCCAAGGCGCCGGGGTTCGTCAACGGCGTGCTGGACGCCATCGCCCGGGAGCTGGGCGCGCTGTGAGAATCCTGTTGGTCAACTGGAACGACCGGGAGAATCCGTACGCGGGAGGCGCGGAGATCCACTTGCACGAGATCTTCGGCCGCCTCGCAGCCCGCGATCACGCGGTCGACCTGGTGACGAGCGGGTGGCCGGGCGCGGCGTCGCGCGCGGAGCTCGACGGCATGCAGGTGCGGCGGTTCGGCGGCCGGCACACGTTCGCGCTGCGCGCGCGGCCGGCGCTGCGGAAGCTGCTGGCGTCGCGCCGCTACGATGTGGTGGTCGAGGACATCAACAAGCTGCCCCTCTACCTCTGCCGGCTGACGAGGCTCCCCTTCTGCGCCATCGTGCCCCACCTGTTCGGGACCACGGCGTTCGTGGAGGCGAACTGGGTCGTGGCGGCTATCGTCTGGGCGGCGGAGCTCCCCCTGCCGCGCGGTTACCGGCGGGCGGCGTTCCACGCGATCTCCGGAAGCACGCGCGACGACCTGGTGCGCCGCGGCGTGCCCGCCGAGCGCATCGCGGTGATCTACCCCGGCGTGGACACGGCCTGGTACTGTCCGGATGACGCGACGCCGCGCGCCGCGGCGCCGGGCCGACCTGGCACTCGACGTCGCGGGGCAGGGCGACGACCGTCCCCGGCTCGAGCGGCTGGCGGGCACGCTCGGCGTGGCGGACCGGACGCGCTTCCTGGGCTTCGTGTCGGCCGAGGAGAAGCGCCGCTTGATGCGCCAGGCATGGGCGGTGGTGTTGCCCAGCCCGAAGGAAGGCTGGGGCATCACGAATGTGGAGGCCGGGGCCTGCGGCACGCCCGCGCTCGCCTCCGACAGTCCGGGGCTCCGCGAATCGGTGCGGCACGGGGAGACGGGCTTCCTGGTGCCGCACGGCGACGCCGCGGCGCTCGCGGCGCGCATGCTCGAGCTCGCTTCCGACGCTGGGCTCGTGGCGCGGCTGGGTCGCGCGGCGCGCGCGTTCGCCACCGGTCTGTCGTGGGAGCGCGCGGCGGGGGCAACCGAGGCGCACCTGCAGCGCGTCATCGCTCAGGGAGCGGGAGGCTGATCATGCGCATCACGATTACCGCGCGCCACTGCGACATCCCCGACGAGCTGCGCCAGCGGGCGCGCGCGCTGCTCGAGCGCCTCTCCAGAGTCGCCGCCCGGCCGCACGATGCCCAGGTCATCTTCGGCGCGGATCACGGGACGCCGACCGTCGAGGTTCGCCTGCATACCGCGCGGGGCCGGATCCATGTCGGCACCGCAGGTGGCGCGGACCATCGCTCCGCCCTTGACCGGGCGGGGGCGAAGGTGCGGCGGCAGCTCGACAAGCCGCCCCTGCGGCGGGCCCGCGCGCGGGTCCGGAGGCCACGGTGACGCTCCCCAAGGTCCGCGACCTCCTCGAGCGCAAGGGGAATCTCTTGCAGCTCGAGGCGCTCACCGGCGACCTGGGTCTGGACCGTGAGATGCCCACCCCGGAAGCGTCGAGCCCGGGATTGGTCCTGGCCGGCTTCACCAAGCGGTTCGCGCAGACGCGCATCCACGTGCTCGGTCAGACCGAGATCACCTATCTCGCCGCGCTCGACGCCGCGGCGCGCCGCCGCTCGCTCGAGACCTTCTTCACCTTCGACCTGCCGTGTGTGGTCGTCACGAAAGGGCAGGAGCCGCCCTCCGAGCTGCTCGAGCTGGCGCGGGCCAAGGGCATCGCGGTGATCCGCACCAAGCTCAAGACGTCGGAGTTCTACCGTCGCTTGAAGCCATACCTGGATGAGGTCTTCGCGCCCACGACCACGGTGCACGGCTCGCTCGCCGACGTGTTCGGCGTCGGCCTCCTGTTCGTGGGCCGCTCCGGGATTGGCAAGAGCGAATGCGTGCTCGACCTGGTGGAGCGCGGGCACCGGCTCGTGGCGGACGACGTGGTGCACATCAACCGGCTCGGCAACGACGTGCTGATCGGGCGGGGGCACGACCTGGCGCGTCACTACATGGAGATCCGCGGCGTGGGGCTGATCGACATCCAGGCGCTGTTCGGGATCCGCGCGGTGCGGCAGCAGAAGCGCGTGGAGGTGGTGGTGCAGCTCGCCGATTGGGATGCCTCGCGCGAGTACGACCGCACCGGCCTGGACCAGGAGCGGACCGACATCCTCGAGGTGTCCGTGCCGGTCGTCACGGTGCCGCTCAACCCCGGGAAGAACCTCACGGTGATCTGCGAGGTGGTGGCGATGAATCACCTGCTGCGCTACGGCGGCGTGGACTCGGCCAAGCGGTTCAACGAGCGCCTGCTCAAGCGCATGGCTGAGCCGCGGGAGCTTCAGGAGTACCTGGAGGGGGACTATGAGTAATCCGCTGCGCGGAGTGATCGTCTCCCACGCGGCGGTCGCCAAGGCGCTGATCGCGGCCGTGGAGAACATTACCGGGGTGAGCGACGCCTTCGTGCCCGTGAGCAACGACGGCTGCGATCGCGACGCGCTGTTCCGCATGCTCGCCGAGGCCGTCGGTGACTCCCCCGCCGTGCTCTTCATCGATCTCCCGGGGGGATCCTGTCTCACGGGCGCCGTGTCCTACGCGCGCGGCCGCCCCGAGCTCGCCGTCGTCACCGGCGTGAACCTTGCGATGCTGCTCGACTTCGTGTTCCACCGCGACCTCGCGCCGCTCGCCGCAGCGCAGCGCGCCGCCGCTGCCGGTAGCCGGGCAATCCGCACTCCCGCTGCATGAGCATCAAGCTGTTCCGGATCGATGACCGCTTGATCCACGGTCAGGTGGTCGTTGGCTGGGGTCAGCCCCTGCACGTGGGTTTCATCGTGCTCGTGGACGACGCAGTGCGCGCGAGTCCCGTCGAGCAGGAGCTGTACCGCATGGGCGTGCCGCCGCACATCGACGTCATCTTCGCCTCGCTGGCCGAGGCTGTGGCACAGCTCCCCGAGTGGGACGCGGATCCGCGGCCCGGCATCGTCCTCGCGGGCGACATCGCGACGCTCGCGGCCCTCACCGAGAACTGCCACCGCGTCACGCGCATCAACGTCGGTGGCATCCACGCCCGGCCGGGCCGCTCGGAGCGGCTCCGTTTCGTCTTCCTGAGCGACGCCGAGGTGGAGCAGCTGCAGCGTCTCGCGGCGCGCGGCGTCGAGGTCACGGCCCAGGACGTCCCCACCGCCCGGCCGGTGCCGCTCGCGGAGTTCACGTGAGCCTCGAGCAGCAGGGCCTGCTCCTGGTCTGGGGGATGCTCGTCGGACTCGACCTCGCGAGCGTGCCGCAGGCGATGATCGCCCGACCGCTGGTGGCGGGCGTCGTCGCAGGCGCGATCCTGGGCGATGTCGGCACCGGTCTGCGGCTTGGCGTCGTGTTCGAGCTGCTCCAGCACGACATCCTGCATCTCGGGGCCGTCCGCTATCCCGAGTACGGTCCCGCCACGGTCGCAGGCGTGAGCGTGGCACACGCCGCCACAGGGGCCCTCGGGATCGGCTTCGGCGCCGTGGTCGGTCTCTTCACCGGCCTGCTCGGCGGCGTGAGCCTCCACGCGCTGCGCCGGCTGAACACCAGGGCGGTGCAACGCGCGAGCGACGCGCTCGAGGCGGGCGACGCGGCCACGCTCGTGCGCCTCCACGTCACGAGCCTCGCGCGGGACGCGGCGCGGGCCGCGTTCGTCACCGCGGTGGGCCTGCTCCTCGCCGCCGGGGTGCGCGGGTTCCTTGTGGGGACGTTGACTGTGCGGGGTGCCATGGTGGTCGCCGCGGCGGCGACGGGCGCGGCCATCGCGGCCGGGGCCGCCGGCACGCTGCGACTCGTGGGGGGGCGCGCGACGCTCGGCTGGTTCGCGGCCGGCCTGCTCGGCGGCGCGGCGGGAGCGTGGCTCAAGTGAAACCGCCGCTCGGCCGCACGCTGCTGCGCCTGTTCACCGTGCAGGGCTCGTGGAACTACGAGCGCATGCAGGGGGTGGGCGTCGGCGTAGCCGAAGAGCCGCTGCTCCGGGACCTCGCCGTGTCGCGGAGTGCAGCGGCGTACCGCGCCGCCGTGGCGCGCGCCGCACACTTCTTCAACGCGCACCCCTACCTCTGCGGTATGGCAGTGGGAGCCGCGGCACGGGCGGAGCACGACGGCACGCCCCCGGACCAGGTGGAGCGACTGCGCACCGCGCTGTGCGGCCCCCTCGGCTCGCTCGGCGACCGCCTGGTGTGGGCCGGGTGGCTGCCACTCAACTCGGGACTCGCACTCGTGGGCGTGTCGCTCGGACTGGGCTGGTGGACGGTGGTGGGGTTCCTGGCGCTCTACAACGCGGGGCACGTCGCCCTGCGCTGGTGGGCGCTGCGCGCGGGGTGGGCGCGGGGGATGCGCGTCGCCGAGGCGCTGCGGCAGCCCGTGCTGCAACGGGCCGCCGCAGTGGTGGGGCCGGGGATGGCGCTGGCGATGGGCGCGGCGCTGCCCCTTGCGGCGGGATACCTTGGAGGACCCTTTCCCGGCTGGGCCCGCGCCCTGGTCGCGGGTGTGGCCGGGGTCGGGCTCGTCCTGCTGCGCCTGCCGCGGCTCGGGGTCACCGGCCTGCGCTTCGGCCTGGGCGTCGTCGCGATGGCGCTCGTGGTGGGGTGGGCATGGCGGTGATCGAGCGCGAGGCCGCGATCGTGAACCCGCTCGGGATGCACGCGCGTCCGGCGGCGGAGTTCGTCAAGGTGGCGAACCGCTTCCGGGCGACGGTGGAAGTCAAGAAGGACGAGCTGACGGTAAACGGCAAGAGCATCATGGGCGTCATGATGCTCGCCGCGGAATGTGGCTCGACCATGCTCATCCGGACGGACGGGGAGGACGCGGCGGAAGCGATGGAGGCTCTCTTGGCCCTGGTTGCTGACGGATTCCATGAGATGCACCTCACCGGTGGCGAGACGAGCGAGTCCGCCGAGACCGAGGAGGGTGCCGCGTGAGCGAGCGGCTGCTGAAGGGGATCGGTGTGTCGCCAGGGATCGCCATCGGGTCCGCCCTCGTGGTGCGCTGGACCATGCCCGAGGTGCCGTCGCGCGTCGTGCCGCGCTCGCAGGTGAGCAAGGAAGTACGGCGGCTGCGCGCCGCGGTGAGCGATGTGAAGCGCCACCTCCTCGACCTCAGGGTGAAGGCCGAGGACCGCGCCGGCGTGGACGAGGCGCGCATCTTCGACGCGCAGGTCCTGATGCTCGAGGACCAGGACTTCCTGGCGAGCGTCGAGGCGCTGATCCGCGAGAGCCATCTCACCGCCGAGAAGGCCTACGAGTTCAAAGCGCTCGAGATGCGGGACCTGTGGAGCGCGACGGGCAGTCCGCGTCTGAAGGATAAGCTCGCCGACCTGAACGGGATCGTGATCCGCGTGCTCGAGCACCTGCTGCATCGCGGGGAAGACAACCTGTGGGACGCCGTCACGGAGCCGTGCGTCGTCGTGGCACGGGAGATCGCCCCCGGCCTCACCGTGCAGCTGCCGCGCGACCGCGTGGTGGGCCTCGTGAGCGAGGAGGGCACACGCACGTCTCACGCGGCGATCCTCGCGCACTCGATCGGGATCCCCGCGGTGATGGGCCTCGCCGGGGCGGTCGAGCGGATCGCGACCGGGGCGATGGTCGTGGTGGACGGCACGCGCGGAACTGTGCTGCTGCGGCCCAGCGCGGCCGAGATCGCGGAGGCGCGCAAAGACGACGCCCGCCGTCAGGAGATGACGTCACAGCTGGAAGGGGTGGTGGACTTGCCGGCGGTGACGACGGACGGCGTGCACGTGACGCTGCGCGGCAACGTGGACCTGCCCGAGGAGATCAAGGCGGCCAGGGACCACCGCGCGGAGGGCGTGGGGCTGCTGCGCACCGAGTTCCTGATCACCGGGCGCACGGCGCTCCCGACGGAAGACGAGCAGGCCGCCTACTTTCGCCGCGTCGGTGAGGCGTTTCCCGGCTACCCCGTGGTCGTTCGGTCATACGACCTGGGCGGCGACAAGCTGCCGGCGCCGTTTCGCGCCCCGGCGGAAGCGAATCCGTTCCTCGGGTGGCGCGCGATCCGGGTGTGTCTCGACCAGCCGGAGCTGTTCCGCGTCCAGGTGCGCGCGGCACTGCGCGCCGCCGCGCACGCCGACATCCGGCTCATGCTCCCCCTGGTCACGCGGCTCGACGAAGTGCAGCGCACCCGGAGCATCGTGGCGGCGGAGGCCGAAACGCTCGCCGCCCAGGGGGTCGAGGCGGCGCGCACCATTCCGGTCGGCGTCATGGTCGAGACGCCGGCCGCCGCCGTGATGGCGGATCGGATCGCGGCGGAGAGCGATTTCATCAGTGTGGGAACGAACGATCTCACGCAGTACACGCTCGTCGTGGACCGCGGCAATGCGCGCCTCGCGGATCGCTTCACGCCGCACGACCCGAGCGTGCTGCGGCTGCTCAAGCTCGTCGCTGACGCGGCGCGCGCGGCGGGCAAGCCCGCGAGCGTGTGCGGTGAGATGGCGTCGGAACCGCTGTCCGCGTTCCTGCTCATCGGCCTCGGCTACGAGACCCTCTCCGTCGCGCCGCCGGCGTTGCCGCTCGTCAAATGGACCGTGCGGCAGATCAGCGCGGCGCGTGCGCGCGACGCGGCCAACGCCGCGCTCGACGCGCGCAGCGCGGAAGGCGTGCTCGACATCATGGGCCCCGCGCTCGCGGAAGCGGTCGATGTGAAACTGCTCTTCACCAGCCCGGGCGCCCGGTTGCCCGGGGGCCGGGCCGCCGCTACCTTGAACCTCTAACGGACGGTCACATGCCCGCACTACGTCACGTCTTCACCTCGGAGTCGGTGACCGAGGGCCATCCCGACAAGATCGCCGACCAGATCTCCGACGCGATCCTCGACGCCATTCTTGGCGCCGATCCGGAGGCACGTGTGGCGTGCGAGACCCTTGTGACCACGGGGATGGCCCTCGTGGCGGGCGAGATCACGACCTCGACCTACGTGCACATCCCGGACATCGTGCGCGGCACCATCAGCGGGATCGGCTACACCGACGCCAACTTCGGCTTCGACGCCCAGACCTGCGCGATTCTCACGAGCATCGACCGCCAGTCCACCGACATCGCGCTCGGCGTGGACCGCGGCGGGGCCGGGGACCAGGGGATGATGTTTGGGTACGCCACCGACGAAACCTCCTCCCTCATGCCCCTCCCGATCGTCCTCGCCCATCGCCTCGCGGAACGCCTAGCCGCCGTGCGCAAAGCGGGCGCCTCGCCTGGCTCCGGCCCGACGGGAAAACGCAGGTTTCCGTCGTGTACGAAGGGGACCGCCCCGTCGGCGTGAGCAAGGTGGTGGTGTCCGCCCAGCACTCCGACCTGATCGACGCCAAGGAGCTGCGCGCCGGCGTGATCGCTCTCGTGGTGCGCCCGGTACTCGGTGAGGCGGGCCTCGAGGTCGCCGACGCGGACATCCTCATCAATCCCACCGGCCGCTTCGTGGTGGGGGGGCCGCAGGGCGACGCAGGCGTCACCGGCCGCAAGATCATCGTGGACACCTACGGGGGGATGGCGCGGCACGGCGGCGGTGCCTTCTCCGGCAAGGACCCTTCCAAGGTGGACCGGTCGGCGGCCTACGGGATGCGCTGGGTGGCCAAGAACATCGTCGCCGCCAAGCTCGCGCGGCGCTGCGAGGCGCAGGTCGCCTACGCCATCGGCGTCCCCGAGCCGGTCTCGGTCATGGTGGAGACATTCGGCACGCACACTGTGCCCGAGGCGGCGATCGAGCACGCGGTGCGTGAGGTCTTCGACCTGCGACCGCTCAAGCTCATCGAAGCCCTGAAGCTGCGGAACCCCATCTACCGGCCCACCGCCGCATACGGCCACTTCGGCCGTCCCCCCGAGCGGCGGCGGTTCGTGGACACCGACGTGGACAAGGAGGTCGAGCTGTTCACCTGGGAGCGCACCAATCGCATCGAGGACCTGCGGCTGGCCGTGCAACGCTCCCCCCACTACGAGACGAGCAGGGCGACGCGGTGAGCGCCACGGCGCGCGGCGCCGCGTACGACGTCCGGGATCTGGGGCGCGCCGACGAAGGGCGCCGCCGCACCGAGTGGGCCGAGCGCTCGATGCCCGTGCTCCGTATCCTCCGGGAGCGCTTCTCCCGGGAGCGCCCCCTTGCGGGACGCCGGCTCTCCGCCTGCCTGCACGTCACCACCGAGACGGCGAACCTAGCGGTCACGCTCAAGGCGGGCGGGGCCGACGTGGCGCTGTGCGCCTCGAACCCGCTGTCCACGCAGGACGACGTGGCGGCGCATCTGGTGCGCGACCACGGGATCAAGGTGTTCGCGATCAAGGGGGAGGACCACGCCACCTACTACGAGCATATCCGCGCGGCGCTGGCCCATCGGCCCGACATTACGATGGACGACGGCGCCGACCTGGTCGGCGCGCTGCACATGATCGCCCTGAACCGGCTCGACGACCTGGAGCCGCCGGTGCGGCGCTGGGTGGAGACGCTCGCGGCCGTGGACCGCAAGAGCCTGGTGAGCGGCGTGCTCGGTTCCACCGAGGAAACCACGACGGGCGTCATCCGGCTCAGGGCGATGGCGAAGGACGGCGTGCTGCAGTTTCCGGTGATCGCGGTGAACGACTCCGACACGAAGCATCTGTTCGACAACCGCTACGGCACCGGACAGTCCACGCTCGACGGTATCATGCGCGCGACCAACCTGCTGCTCGCGGGGAGCACGGTGGTGGTGGCGGGGTATGGGTGGTGCGGTCGCGGCTTCGCGCTGCGGGTGCGGGGCGCGGGGGCGAACGTGTTGGTCACGGAGATCGACCCGCTCAAAGCGCTTGAGGCGCAGATGGACGGGTACCGCGTGGTGCCGATGGCGGAGGCGGCGCGCGTGGGCGACCTCTTCGTCACGCTCACGGGGAACGTGAACGTCATCCGGCTCGAGCACATGCGCGCGATGAAAGAGGGGGCAGTGCTGGCGAACTCGGGGCACTTCAACGTGGAGATCGACCTCGCCGGACTCAAGGGAGCCGCGACGGGTCCGACGGCCGTACGGGAGTTCGTGGACGAATGGCGTCTCGATGGAAAGCGGCTGTTCGTCCTGGCGGACGGGCGGCTCATCAACCTCGCCGCGGCCGAAGGGCATCCGGCGAGCGTGATGGACATGAGCTTCGCGAACCAGGCGCTCGCGGCGGAATTCGTCGTCCAGCGCGGCGCGATGCTGGCCAAAGACGTGCACCGCATTCCGGCAGAGCTCGACCGCGAGATCGCTCGGCTCAAGCTCCAGGCGATGGGCGTGACGATCGACACGCTCACGCCCGAACAGCAGAAGTACCTCGCCTCCTGGGACCTCGGGACCTGAGCGGGCGACCGTGATCGAAGTGCGGGTGGCCCACCTCGGGCTCGATCGCACGACCAACACGCCGGTCGTCATCCTCCAGGAGCGGGAAGGGGAGCGGGTCCTGCCGATCTGGATCGGGCCAGCGGAAGCGAGCGCGATCGCGATGGAGCTCGCGGGCGTGAAGTTCGCCCGCCCGCTCACCCACGACCTCCTCAAGCAGGTCATCGTCGGCCTCGGCGCCGACTTGCGCAAGGTGATCATCACCCAGGTGAAGGACAACACCTATTACGCCGAGCTCCACATCTACCGCGGGGACGCCGTGATTCAGATCGACGCCCGCCCCTCGGACTCGATCGCCGTCGCGCTGCGGCTCAAGGCGCCGATCTTCACGAGCGAGACTCTCCTCGCCATCACGTCCGTCGATACCGGCGAGTCCTCCGGGGATGCGACTGGTCCGACGACGCTCGACACCGACACTCTCAAGACCTACCTCCAGAACCTCGATCCTGAAGATTTCGGCAAGTTCACGCCATAGCGCGCTCGTCCTCCTCGCTCTGTTAGGCGGAGGCGGCGACGTGGTCGCGCAGCGAGTTATGGTCTCCGGTCAGGTTGTGTACGGCCCGGGCCGCCGGCCACTGTCGCATACCTGGGTCGTGCTGCACCAGGTCCAGATGGGGGCAGGCGGCGGCCCGATCGATTCGGTGCGCACCGGCTCCGGGGGCCGATTCACGCTGGTCATTGCGCGCCCGGACACGGCCGCCATGTACGTCGTGAGCAGCTGGTACTCCGGCATTGCGTACTTCTCGGAGCCGGTGCCGCCGGGCCGCCGCGCCGTCACGCTCCAGCCGATCGTCGTGTACGACACCGCGTCCACCGGCCCTCCGATCGGGCTCCACCGCCGGCTCGTCACCGTGGCCCGGCCGCGGAAGGACGGCACGCGGCCCGTGCTCGAGCTGCTCGCCCTCGAGAATCCGGGCAAGGCGACGCGCATCACGAACGACACGACCCGGCCGACCTGGATGGGCGCGCTACCCCGTGGCGTGATCCAGTTCGAAGCGGGCCAGGGGGACGTGTCGGGCGAGGCCGTCGGGCGGCGGGGCGACCGCGTGATTGTGGTCGGGCCGATCCCGCCCGGTGAGCCGAAACAGCTGACCTACTCGTACACGCTCCCCGCGACGATGTCGGCACTCGCCATCCCGATCGATCAGCCGACCGGCGAGGTGGACCTGCTGCTCGAGGACACCACGACTACGGTGGCGGCGCCGGCCCTCGAGGTCGGAGGCGTGCAGCTCATCGAGCAGCGGCACTTCGCGAGCTACCGCGCGCGTGCGCTGTCACCGGGTGCGTCGGTGGTACTTACATTCCCGCGCGCGGGGTTCCGCGCGGAGTTCCTCGTTCCCTACGTGGTCGGAGTGGTGGCGGTCGCGCTCGTGGTGGGGCTCGTGATCGCGCTGCGAAAGCAGCCGTCAGCTCCCTTGCGTCCCGAATGAGGCAACGATAGACTAGCCTTCGTCGTTCAAGCGAACGGGGTTCACGGAAGCCGGTGTGAGTCCGGCGCGGCCCCGCCACTGTAACGGGTATGTAGGTGCGGCTCAACGCCACTGGGAAACCGGGAAGGCGAGCCGCGGGCCCGGAGCCAGGAGACGTCTCCGTTCGCGCCACCTGAGATTCCCTCGCGGGAGGGATGGTGGCGCTGCGCATCCAGCGCAGGCGCTTGCCCATCTCCGCTCCGACGGGGGTGGGCATTTTTGCTATGCGCCGCTCGGCACAGCGCACCCACCTCGCGGGTCTCGTCGTGCTCCTCGCCGCCTGCGGCGGCGGCGCAGAGCGCGGCGAGCGCCCGGCCGCGCGTGCGGCCTCTCCGCAGCGCATCGTGTCCCTGTCGCCGGCCATCACCGAGCTGTTGTACGCCCTCGGGGCAGGGGATCGCGTCGTGGGGCGCACCACCTGGTGCGACTACCCTCCCCAGGTCCGGGCTGTGCCGAGTGTGGGCGACGGGCTGAATCCCAACCTCGAAGCGATCGTCGCACGACGGCCCGATCTGGTGGTGCTGTACCGCTCGGCGCTCAACGAAACGGCCGCGCGCCGGCTCGGCGAGCTCGGGATCGCGACGGCCGTGTTGCGCCAGGACCGCCTCGAGGATCTGGCGGACGACGCCGGGGTGCTGGGGCGGCTGACGGGGCGCGCGGCCGCGGGCGACTCCATCGCGCGCGGCGTCGCGCAGCTCCTCGCGGCCCCCCCTCCTGACCTCGGCATACGGCTCGCGTTCGTCGTGTGGGACAACCCGCCGATGGTGATCGGCGGCGCGAGCTACCTCGATCAGCTTGCCGGGCTCGCAGGCGCCCGCAACGCGTTTCACGACCTCGGTACCGCGTCCGCGGTCGTGTCACTCGAGACGATCGCGGCGCGCGATCCCGACGTCGTGGTTGTGTTGGCGGACAGCGGCCCGTCTCGCCCGCCGGCATTCGCGGGCCGCCGCGAGTGGCAGGCGATCCGCGCCGTGCGCGCGCGGCGTTTCGTAGTGCTCGTCGGGTCGGTCTTCGGACGCCCATCGCCCCGCGCCGCGGCGGCGGTGGCGGAGTTCCACCGCCTGCTCGAGGCAGCGCGATGAGGTGGCTCGGGCTGGGGGCCGCCGCCGCCGTGGCGCTCGCGCTCGCCATCGTGCTCGGCCCGACGCACGTCGCCTGGAGCGCGCTCGGCTCGTCGGAGATCGTACGCTCGCTTCGGCTCCCCCGGGCGATCCTCGCGTTCCTCGTGGGCGGGGCGCTCGGGATGGCGGGCGCCGCGCTCCAGGCCCTCGTCCGCAATCCGCTCGCGGATCCGTTCCTGCTCGGCCTCTCCGGCGGCGCTGGCCTCGGGGCGGTCCTCGCGATCGCGCTGCATCTGGGCGGCCCCTGGATTCTGCCGCTGGCGGCGTTCGTGGGCGCCCTCGCCGCGATGGCCCTGGTGTACCGGGTGGGACTGGTGGGAGGCGCCGAGCTCGACCCGCGCGTGCTCATCCTCGCGGGCGTGGCAGTCGGGGCGTTCGCGGGCGCGGTGACCACCGCGATCGTGTCGCTCGCGAGCGCGGCCGATCTCCGGAACGCCCTGCTGTGGCTCTGGGGTGGGCTCTCGGGCGCGTCCTGGGACGCGGTGCTCGTCGTGTGCGTCTATGTCCCGCTCCCGCTCGGGGTCCTGCTCGCGGCGGCGCGCTCCCTCGATCTCCTCGCCCTCGGCGAGGAGCCGGCTCGCTTCCTCGGCGCAGATGTCGACCGCGTACGCCGCCGCGTGTACGTCGCGGCCTCGCTCCTCACCGCTGCGGCGGTCGCGGTGTCGGGCGTGGTGGGGTTCGTGGGCCTCATCGTGCCGCACGCTATGCGCGCCCTGTGGGGCCACCAGCATCGCGCCCTGCTGCCGGCGGCCTTCGTCGGCGGCGGCACCCTACTCACGCTCGCCGACACGGTAGCCCGGGTTGCCGTGGCGCCGCGCGAGCTGCCGGTCGGCATCGTCACCGCGCTGGTCGGCGTCCCCGTCTTCGCCCTGCTGATGCGCCGATGGACCGCGCGCTGATCCTCGACCTGCGCGGCGTCTCGTACCGCTATCCCGGGGCGGCGGCGGACGCCTTGCACGACGTATCGCTCGCCCTGCGCGCCGGGGACTTCCACGCGGTGCTGGGCCCGAACGGCAGCGGCAAGACGACGCTCGTGCGGGTGGCATTGGGCGTGGTCCCGCTGCGAGAAGGCGTGGCCGAGCTGTTGGGTCGGCCGGCGGGCCGTTGGTCGCCGCGGGAATTGGCGCGCGTCGCGGGCGTGGTGGCGCAGCGGGAGGACAATCTGTTTCCCCAGCGCGTGCGGGACACCGTGCTGCTGGGACGTTACCCGCACCTCTCCCTCTGGGGTGCCGTGCGGCCCGAGGACCGCGCGGCCGTAACGCGGGCGCTCGAGCGCTGCGACGTGGCCACGCTCGCCGACCGCTGGATCTGGACCCTCTCGGGAGGCGAATACCAGCGCGTCCGCGTGGCCCGGGCGCTCGCCCAAGAGCCGCGGCTCCTCGTCCTCGACGAGCCCACCGCGAGTCTCGATATCCGCCACGAGATGGAGCTGTTCGAGCTGGCGCGGGGCCTCGCCGACGCCGAGGGCCTCGCCGTCCTCCTGATCACGCATCACCTCAACCTCGCAGCCCGCTTCGCCGATCGCGTCCTCTTGCTCTCGGAGGGCCGGGCGGTGGCGGAAGGGCCGCCGGCGGAAGTGCTCACGCGGGAGGCCGCGGAGCGTGTGTTTGAGTGGCCCGTGACGATCGAGCCGTTTCAGGACCGGCCGCAGATAATTCCCCTTCGCAAGCGAAAGGACCACGCATGAAGCCGCTGCTCTTCCCCCTGGCGCTCGCGTCGCTCGTCCCGGCCGTGCTCGGGGCGCAGCGCCCGGGCGATACCGTGCAGCTCGAGCCGGTCGTCGTCACGGCGACGCGACTCCCCACACGGGCCGGCGCCGTGCCGGAAGCCGTGACCGTGCTCAGCGGCGCCGAGCTCCGTGCCGCCGGGATCACGACGGTGTTCGAAGCGTTGCGCGAGGTCCCTGGCGCGGCGGTGGTTCAGACCGGCTCCTTCGGCGGGCAGACGTCCCTATTCCTTCGGGGCGGGCAGAGCAACTACGTGAAGGTGCTCGTCGACGGGGTGCCCGTGAATCAGCCGGGCGGGAGCTACGATTTCGCGAACCTGACCACCGACAACGTCGACCGGATAGAAGTGCTGCGCGGTCCTGCGAGCGTGCTGTACGGCTCCGACGCGGTCACGGGGGTTGTGCAGATCTTCACGCGCTGGGGGACGGGGCCGGGGCAGGCGGACCTGTCGCTCCAGGGCGGCACGTATGGAACCCAGGGCTTTGCCGCCGGGGTCGCGGGTGCGAGTGCCGGGAGGGGCGTAACCTACTCGGTCGGGGCGTCGCGCTTCGCGAGCGACGGCATGTACGCCTTCAACAACCGGTACCACAATACCGTGTTCTCGAGTCTGCTGCGCGCGACGCCGGATACGCGCACCGACGCCACGTTCTCGCTCCGTTACGACGACAACGCGTATCACTTCCCCACTAACGGGGCGGGCGTCCCGGTGGACCGGAACCAGTTCAATTTCGGGAGCGGCCCCACGATCGGTCTCGATGTCGGGCGCCGCTTCACGTCGCGACTCGAGACCCGCTTGCTCCTCACCGTCAACGCGACGGAGGGGGGCTTCGATAACCACCCCGACAGCACGGCGGACCCCAACCTGTTTCATAGCCTCGACAAGCTGCGGCGCACCGGCGCCGACATCCGTGCCAACTTCCACCTCCCAGCCGGAGCCGTCCTGACCGGCGGCGCGGCGGTCGAGCAGGAGCGCGGCCAGAGCTCGAACACGTGCCAGACCCAGTTCGGCGACTGCAGCTCCCCGCCGGTGGACACGTCGCGTTGGAACCGCGCGCTGTATGCGCAGGCGGTCACGGAGGTCGCCGGGCGAGTATCCGTGACGGCAGGCCTGCGGTTCGAGGACAACCAGCGGTTCGGAACGTTCGTCACGTACCGCCTGGGGGCGGCCTACCGGGTCGCCCGCGACACGCGATTCCGCGCCACGGCGGGGAATGCCTTTCGTGAGCCGACGTTCTTCGAGAACTTCGCGACCGGCTACGCCGTGGGAAATCCCAAGCTTCGGCCGGAGCGCTCCAGCAGCTGGGAGCTGGGGCTGGACCAGTCGCTCGACCGCGGGCGCGTGAGTCTCTCGGCGACATTCTTCGATCAGCGCTTCCGCGACATGATCGATTACGACCCGAGCGCGCCGACCGGCGCGCCAAACTACGAAAACGTGGCGGGCGTGACCGCGAACGGGGTCGAGCTGGGCCTCCACGCCGCTCCCATCGCGCCGCTGGCTCTAGGTATCGGCTACACCTATCTGCACACGGACATCACCAACCCCGGCTTCGATCCCAGCTCCGGCGCGGCGCTCGCAGCAGGGCGGCCGCTGCTGCGCCGTCCCGAGCACACAGCCCGGCTCGACGCCGACTACCGCGTGCGGGATCGCGGCACGCTCTCGCTTGCCGTGATCTACGTCGGGACCCGTCAGGATCAGGACTTTGCGACGTACCCGTTTCCGCGCGTGACGCTGCCCGCATATGCGCGGATGGACGTGGCGGCGCAGCTTGATGTGTTGCGGTCGCGGCAGGGCCGCCGCGAGCCGGGCGTCGCCCTGTCGGTTCGGGCCGAAAACCTGCTCGACCATGCGTACGAGGAGGTGAAGAATTTCCCCGCCCGCGGCCGCACCATCTTCCTGGGGGCACGGCTGGCGCTCGCCTATTAGGTTTCGCCCGATGCAGCGGGTGGCGGTGCTCGGCCTGATGGCACTGACGGCGTGCAGCGACGCGCTCGAGCAGAGCACGTCAGCTGGCCAGGTGGTAGTCTCGGTCAACGCGGTCAGCGGCACGCTGTCACTCGTCTCCGTGGACGATCGCTCGGTCTCATCTGTCAGCGTTCCGCCAACAGGCTCCGCCCCGCGCAGCATCGCGGTCCGGGGCGACCTGCTCGCAGCGCCCGGCGGGGATGCGGCAGCCCTCGCCGTGTTCGATTTCTCGAACGGCGCCCCTCCCGTCGTCACGACGCGTAACCTCCCTAGCAACTCGGGGGCCACCGGCGTGGCGCTCGAGAGCGATTCGATCGCCTGGGTGGCGAACCCAAACCGCAACAGCGTCACCCGCGTCAACGTCCGGACCGGCGACACGGCGAGCTCGGCCGTGGGCGTATACCCTCAGGCGGTGGCGGTCACGGGCGGGCGCGTGTACGCGATCAACAAAAACTTGGTGAGCGGCACGCCAGCGGGCCCGAGCTGGATCACCGTTCTGCCAGTGCGCGGAGGCTCCCCGCCCGCGGTGGATTCCATCCCACTGACGGGGACGAATGCGAGCTACGCCACTCTCGGCCCCGACGGCCTCCTGTACGTCATCGATGCGGGCACCCCAGACAAGGGAGATGGCAAGCTGTCGATCGTCGATCCCGCGACCGCAGTGGAGCAGGTAGTGTTGAACGGGCTCGGCGAGTCTCCTGGGCCGGCCCTGTACCACCCGTCCGGGCGCTTGCTCGTCGCCTCTCCGGTCGGCATCCTCGAGGTGAACGTGTCCACTCGAACCCTGCTCCGCGGTCCGGCGAACCCAGTTCGTGTGCAGGGGAACGCCAGCGTCGCGGCCCTGGCCATCGATGGCGCGGGCCGCGTGTACGCGTTCGATCGGGGCAATTGCACGCAGCCCGGTGTCTTGCACATCCTGTCGCAACCCCCCAATTACGACGACCTCCAGCAAGTCGCGGTCGGTGTCTGCCCATCGGCGGCCGCGACGATCCTCGTGCCCTAAGGCCATGCCCCTCGTCGCTACGCCAGCGGTCGTGCTGCAGACGTATCGCTACAGCGAAAGCTCGAAGGTGGTGCGCCTCGCCACGCGCGATCTGGGGGTTCAGAGCGCGATCGCCAAGGGGGTGCTGCGTCCCCGGAGCCGCTTCGGTGCCGCGCTTGAATTCCTGAGCGAAGGGGAGGCACAGCTGTATTTCCGCGACTCCCGCGAGTTGCACACGCTCGCGGCGTTTGACGTGACGAACCTGCGTCGCGGTCTCGCGCTCGACATGGCCCGGTTCGCCGGTGCCGCCGCGCTCGCCCAGGTCATGCTCAAGATGGCGCCGCCCGCGCCGCTCCCCGCCGCCTTCGACACCCTGACCGCCGGTCTCGAGCTGCTGGCCTCGGCCTCGCCTGACGGCGTGGAGGCAGCCGCGGTACGCGCGCTCTGGGTCCTCGTGACTGAGCTCGGGTTCGGCCCGTCGCTCAC
>QHTZ01000051.1 GCA_003221005.1 Gemmatimonadota bacterium | reverse complement strand
TCGCCTTTAGTGCGGCTGATGGCGGAGTGTTTTGCCGGCGCTGCGCGCCCACCCAGCCGCCCACCCGGCTCCCGGCCGAGGACTACCGCGATCTGCTCGCGCTGACCGACCCCGCCGCGGCCCTGCCGGCGCTCGATGCGCCGCACGCCGCGGCCCACCGGCGCCTCGTCGCCCGCTTCGTGCGCCACCACCTGGACGCGGAGTCGCTCTCCGCCCTC
>QHTZ01000065.1 GCA_003221005.1 Gemmatimonadota bacterium | reverse complement strand
GTGTTCCTGGTCCTCTGGTCCACGTTCGTGTACGACCCGCTCGCACACTGGGTTTGGGGAGCGGGGGGCTGGCTGCAGAAAAAGGGGGCGCTCGACTTCGCCGGCGGGACCGTGGTGCACATCAGCTCGGGGTTCTCGGCGCTCGTCGCTGCGCGGATGCTCGGGCCGCGCCGCGACTTCAAGCGCCTGGCCATCGTGCCGCATAACGTCCCGCTCGTCCTCCTCGGCGCGGGGCTGCTCTGGTTCGGGTGGTTCGGCTTCAACGCCGGGTCCGCCCTCGCCGCCAATGGACTCGCGGCCGAGGCGTTCACCAACACCAACACCGCGGCTGCGATGGCCATGGTCACGTGGGCTTGTCTCGACTGGTTCCGGACCGGCAAAGCCACTGCCGTAGGAGCCGCGACCGGCCTGGTGGTCGGGCTGGTCGCGATCACCCCTGCGTCCGGGTACGTCACCGCCATGGCGTCGGTCGCGATCGGCGTGCTGGCTGCCTTCGTGAGCTACACCGCGATCCAGATCCGGGCGAAGACCCGGCTCGACGACTCGCTCGACGTGTTCTCTTGCCACGGCCTCGGCGGCGCCGTGGGAGCGCTCCTGACAGGCGTGTTCGCCACCAAGCTCGTGAACCCGGCGGGGGGCGACGGCTGGCTGGCCGGGAACTTCGCCCAGATGGGCACGCAGGTCGTCGCAGTGCTGGCGGCGATCGCGATCTCGGTCGTCGGCACCGCCGTCCTGCTGACGTTGGTCAATCTCACCCTCGGCGCGAAGGCCGGCGTGCGCGAACAGCTCGGCGGCCTCGATCTCAGCGAGCACGGCGAAGAGGCGTACTTCGCGGGCGAAGTGGGCGGCACGCCGCTGCCGGGCCCTGCGCTGGGCGAAAGCGTGATCGTCTCCTCGGCGACCGCCGCGTCATAGACGGCGCGGGGCCCGCCGCCCGTACCCGACGCCCCCATGCCTGCAACCGCGGCATGGGGGCGTCGTCGCTACCGTCGCTACCCACGTTGAAACACCCACCGGGTGACGCTGGGCCGGGTGGGGGCGTCTTTACTCGACGCGCCCCGACTCACACGACTCCTCTTCGTTCTAGCGGTGCACCATGTCCTCTGCCGTCACGCAGCCGAGGCCCTCTCGACCCTGGCCCCGCCCCGAGCGTGCACGGACGGGCGCTGACGTCACAGTGATCGTGCCCGCATACAATGAGGCGGCGAGCATCGCCGACACGATCCGCAGCCTCCAGGCGCAGACGGCGCCGCCGCGCGAGATCATCGTGGTGGACGACTGCTCCACCGACGCGACCGGCGACGTCGCCCGCGGGCTCGGCACCACCGTCGTCCGGCCCCGGGCGAACACCGGCTCGAAGGCGGGCGCCCAGACCTTCGCCCTGCGCCACGTCCGCACGCCGCTCACGGTCGCGATCGACGCCGACACCGTGCTGGCGCCGGACGCGCTGCAGCGGTTGCTCCCGGCGTTCGACCGCCCCGGTGTCGCGGCAGCCTGCGGCTTCGTCCTGCCGCGACGCGTGCGCAGCGTGTGGGAGCGCGGGCGCTATGTCGAGTACCTGTTCGCGTTCACCTTCTACAAGCAGCTCCAGGAGTACTACGGCAAGCCGCTCATTTCTTCGGGTTGTTTTTCGATGTACCGCACGGATGCGTTGCGCGCGCACGGCGGATGGTCGAGCCGCACCCTCGCCGAGGACATGGACCTGACCTGGATCCTGTACGAGGCCGGCCGCGAGGTGCGCTTCGTGCCCGAGGCCGTGTGCTATCCGATCGAGCCCCCCACGTTCACCCTGATGCGCCGGCAGCTGCGGCGCTGGTCCCACGGCTTTGTCCAGAACGTACGGCTGCACTGGCGCGGTCTCCTGGGCGTGCCGTACCTCCGTTCCGCGGTGGCGGTGGCATTCTGGGACGCCACGGTTGCGGCGGGGGTGTATCTCGTGCTCCTCCCGATCCTGGCGCTGCTGCTCGCGAGCCCATGGATCCTGCTCGGCTACGTGATCGACGCCCCGGCCGTGCTCATCCCGGTGATCGCGGGTGCGGCCCGCCGCGGGGAGGTGCGCCGTGCCGTCGCGAGCATTCCCGCGTTCTTCGTACTGCGCACGGTCAATGCGGTGTTCTTCCTGCGGGCGGTTTGCGCCGAGCTGCTGCTGGGCCGCTCGTTCCGCGTGTACGAGAAGGGACACTGACGGTGACAGTCGGCCTGCCCGGGACCGGCATCGGCGGGATGTTTTACCTGTTGAGCGCCCTCGCGATGCCGCTGCGCGAGGCCTATCGGCTGGCCCGGGGACGCGCGGCGCCGGGCCGCTGGGCCGTGGTCGCCGGACAGATCGCGATCGCCGGCGGCATCATCGCCGGGCTGTGGGCCACGGGCTGGCTGCTGGGCCTCGGGCTCGCCGCCGCCCGCCCCATCGTTCCCCTCCTCGGGCATGCTCCTGCGGGGAACGTACTGCGCATCACGACCTTCGTCCTCACATTCGGCACGCTCGGGGGCGTGCTCCTCGGAGTCGAGCTGCTGCGGCTCTGGCACCGCCATCGCCCGCGCCGCGACGACTCCCGCGGCCTGCCAGCGTCACGCGCCGCCGCCCCGCGCGCGAAGCGCCGGCGGGCGCGAACGCTGGTCGCAGGGATCCTCTGCATCGCCGTCACGGCGCACCCGCGACCGGGCGCGGCACAGCAACCGACTAAGGTCGCGACCCGGCTCGCCCGCGCCGACTCTGCGCTGCGCGTCGGAGACTCGGGTGCTGCCGAGCGGGAGTACGCGGCCGTGCTCGCTGCAGATCCCGAGAACTCCCGCGCCGTCTATCGCCTGGCCCAGCTGCGCCGGAGCGAGCCTGCCGAGGCGTTGCGGCTGTTCCAGCGCTACGCGGCCCTGGTGCCGCGGGACCCGTGGGGTTACATGGCCGTGGGCGACGTGCTCGCGCGCTCGGGCCGCTATGGGGAGGCGCTGGAGTCGTACGACCGCGCGCTGCGTCTCGCGCCCGGTGAGCGCGACGCGGTGGTGGGACGCGCGGGCGTGCTGGCGCGCGCCGGTCGGACGGACGCTGCTATAGCGGCCTACCGCGACTGGCTCACGCTCCACCCTTCCGACGCGCAGAGTTGGCGCGAGCTGGGGCGCCAGGCGCTGCGCGCCGGCCGGCCGGCGGATGCCGCCACGGCGCTCAGTCGTGCGCAAACACTCGCGCCCGACGGCGCCACGGCCTTGCGCCTCGCCCTCGCCCGATCTGCGGCGGCGCCCGCGATCACGCCTCTCGCGGGCGGCAGCTGGGACTCAGATGGGAACCGCACCCGCCGCCTTGGGGGCGCCGCGGAGCTGTCAGTCGGGGGCGCTACGCGGCTCGGCGCACGGGCGACCCGCGAGACGGTCCAGCATGGCGACACGACGACGGGGCTGCACGAGTTGGCGGTGCACCTGGCCTCGCAACCGCGGGCCGCGTTCAACCTCGAGGCCACAGCCGGCGCGACTCTCGCCGACGCCCGCCCCGCCTCTGGACCCGGTCCCGGCCCCGGCCCTCCCGTCGTCCGCCTCCAGACCCGCGCCCCTATCGCGACAGGCGAGTTGCGCGCGCGCTGGCGCGCGCCCGGGGACGGGCCAGCCTTGGACGTGCGAGCACGCCGGGCGGTGCTCGACGCGAGCCCCGTCCTCGTGACGAACGGCGTCGTGCGCACGGAGCTCGGCGGGTTGCTTCAGCTACCCGTCGGGCGGGGGGTCAAGGTTCGGGGCATCGGCCGCGCGGCGACGCTGAGCGACTCCGCGCAGCTCAACCACCGGACATTGGTTGCGGGCATGCTGGCGTACACGGCGACCCCCACTGTCGAGATCTCTGGCCAGTTTCACCAGATCAGGTACGCCCACGCCACCACGGCGGGATACTTCGCGCCTAGGCTCGCGCAGCTCGTGGAGGCTGGCTCCTACATCGAGGTCGACACGCCCCGGTCGGGATTCGTGGCCCTCGATCTTGGGATCGGTATCCAGCGGGTAGCCGACCAGGGCGCTTCCATCGGTGCGTGGCGTCGCGCCTTCAACTTGTACTCACTGATCGACTGGCCCCTCGCGCCGGGACGCGACCTCCGGCTAGAGCTGGACATCGAGGACTCGCCGGCCGCGTCTGAAACCGCGACGGCCGGCTCCTGGCGCTACGGATCGGCGGTGCTGTCGCTGCGGTGGGCCCTGCCGTGAGTCAGTGCGCCTCGGGACGGTGCACTACGCGGGCGCCGACGAGCATGAACCCCAAACGCACTTCGAGCGGCAGCGCCAGTCCGGCGACGGCGGAGGCCACGAGGACGCTCACGGCCGACCCCGGGGAGACGTACGCGTGGAGCACGCCCCACACGACCAGGAAGATGGCGTAGCTCAGGACCAGGCCCAAGAAGTTACGGAAGCCCGTGGCCCCCTGGACGTCCCGCTCGAAGCCGCCGAAGTAAAGCGCAGATGCGAACCAGAACAGACACACACCCACCAACCAGTCACCCATAGGTCCCCCTTCAGCAGGTTAAGCCGCGTTGCCATCGCGCACCGGCCCTAATCGTACACGAAAAGAGCCGGCTTGCCAGTTGCCGGTCGGAACGCATCAAGTCGTTACACTCGCGTTTCAGCAAGCCACCGGACGGCGCTGCCGGCCAATCCCCCCGTCACACTCTAAGGTAAGGCCCTAGGGAAGCAGTTGGTGTCGCGAGGGCCACGACCTCGCTCGCCGAATGCGACGAAATGGCGCTAGCGTGCGACGAAATGCGTCCCGGCGCGACAAACGGGGGCACGAGCGCTGGAGCCCGGCCGCAATCTGGTGCAGCCGCGCTGCCGCTTCAGCGGCGCGGCCGCAACGCTCTGCCTCGAACCCTGCCGATCGTGGCCCTGGCCCGAAGGTTGCGAATGCAGACGAGCGGGTTGGTGTGGCACGCATTCCACAAGGGGCGGATCATGTACGAGAGAACAACAGCGGTCAGCCTTCCGGGCCTTCTGGCCACTGCACTGCTCGTCGCGGGTTGCGGGGACGCTCTCAGCCCCGAGCGCCCTGGTCCGGCAGCGCCTGCGTTTGCGGCCGCGGGGCAGGGCATCGCGCTCGACCAAATGAACGGCAAACTCAGCGACAACGGT
>QHTZ01000064.1 GCA_003221005.1 Gemmatimonadota bacterium | reverse complement strand
TCCGTCGGAGCACGACGGACCTCATAGCGTGGCGGGCACGCGACGGCCATCTAAGGCCTGATCCCGCGGCGTATGACTTGCGGTATCCGTCACCGCAGCCGCCGGAGGGAGTCATGAGCGTCCCGCTCATTGAGCATGACCGCTACCTGCTCGTGCCGATCCAGTCGGGGTTGACCGATACGGAGTTGTCGGAGCTGCACGCGGCGCTCCTGCGGTGGGTGAGGGAACAGCATCCGCGTGGCGTGATGATCGATGTTGCGCTCCTCGACGTCCTCGATGCGTACGCGGTGCGCACGCTCAGTGACGTCGGTCATTGGGCGCGGCTCTGCGGAGCGCCCACGGTCGTTGTCGGCATCCGGTCGGAGCTCGCCCAAGCCATGGACCGCTTTGGACTCGCGTTCCAGGAGGTGGCGACGGCACCCAACTGGGCGGAAGGGCTCAAGGTGTTGGCTGGCAGCAAATGAAGATGACCGGGAGCGAGGAGACTCTGCTCCCCGTTTCCTCGGATCAAGACATTATCAAGGCTCGCCAAAAGGGGCGTGATCTGGCGGCGTGGGCTGACTTTGCCCTCGTCGATCAAACCCTCATCGCGACCGCCATCTCCGAGATCGCCCGCAATATCGTGACCTACGCCAGGCGAGGGACCATAGTCTTGAGGATCGAGGAGGAGCCCGACCGTCTCGGTCTCGTGGTGATTGCGTGTGATGAGGGGCCGGGAATTCGGGACGTGGCCCAGGCGTTGGGGGACCATTATACGACGTCTCACGGGCTCGGCATGGGCCTGCCGGGCGCCCGCCGGGTGATGGATGACTTCGCGATCGAGTCCAAACTTGGAGAGGGGACACGGATAACAATGAAGAAGTGGCGGACGAAGCAAGCCGTCCCGCAGAGCTAGACGCGCGAACCCGACGCAGAATCAGGCGGAACTGCCACTCACCAACTTTCCCCCACTGCTTGTATCTCTTTGCAGGGCAACCTAGTATCGCCTAGGCGACTCGACCCCATTGCTCGGGTTTTCTGATAAGCGTGAGGTCAGTGGTTCAACTCCACTCAGGCCCACTACAACAAACACGAGCCCCGGCAATCGGTTGTGCGGTTGCCGGGGCTCCGTAGTGTCACGCGAGGCGCGCGGGCAGTGTCAGGATTCGTGGCAAACGCGCACCCGATCGATCCCGCTCGTCTCTGTTACCGCTTGCACCCAGCGTCGGTGTCTGGGTCTACACATTGGTCTACTTGTACCAAGCGAGTTCCCGGTGTTGCGGCGGACCGAATCACTGCGCCGGCTACCAGCCCCAGGGTGGCGAACAGGAGGACGGTCTGCGCATGGGCCGGCGTCTTCGCGTGGACACTCTGGATGGCTTGCAGGGGGATCCTGAAAGGCTTCTGCGTGCCCGCCCACGTCCCCCTCAAGGTGTCGCCGTCGATCTGTGGCTGGGCGACGGGAACGACGGCGCTGGAGGTCGTGGTAACCCAAACGAGGGCCGGCGTGTGCTGCGGAATGAACTGGGCGGGCTGCACTTCTCGCACCGCCGTACAAGCGGCTACAGCAAGGAGCCAGCCCACTGCCGCTACTCGGCTGAGAATCATGGAACTGTCCTCACGACAAGCTACCGGGTAACATTAGCGTACCACGGGGCGGTCTTCACCACCGCTCGTGTGGAGGGACCACGCTTGACGCTTGGTTCGCGCTCGCTGCAGGGGATGTTGCCGCCCAGTCTCGCTGCCGCGCTCGCGGGCCTTCTCATCCCGGTGGCCGCGGCGTCGGCGCAAGTCGTTTGGACCGTGGATCCGAAAGCCAGTCTCGCCTGGTGGCAAGTGTCCCCACACCTCAACCACCTCTGGGCCACGACGTGCCCCGAGGAGCCCTCGTGGTACCCTGGCGAGGGTCGAAGCTCGGGGTTCCAGATCCGACCGCCCCCTCCGAAGGCTGGGCACGACACCCTGCACATCCCACTCTACCCGCGGTACGACGTCAGCCCTGTGTGCAGCGAAGCCGTGGCAGGCCGGGTCCTCCTGCCCGACACGGTGAGGTGGCAGGGCGCACGCGGCGAGGTGACGGTGAGAGCCGACGCGCTGGTCACAGGCGAGGCGATGCGCGACGTGATGATGCACCAGGTCATGGAGACAACGCGGTTCCCGGAAATTCAGTTCACGCTGGACAGCCTCGTGGGCCTGACCAAACGAGCGGACACACTCTTCGGCAGCGCGGTTGGTACCCTCACGGTGCGCGCGGTGCGGCAGCCGACCACCGCCGCGGTGAAAGCGTTCCCTGAGGCGGGCGGTGTGCGCGTGCTCGCCAAGTGGCACGTCCCGGCGGCGACGCTGCAGCTCGAGCTTACGCCGAAACTCAAGTACATAAATCTCGGCGTGAACACCCTGATCTGGCAGGACTTCTTTATGGGCGCAGACCTCGTGTTCCGCCCCGAGGCAACGGCCGTCAAGTAGGGGAGCCCATCTGCTTCCAGCGCTCCTGCTCGCTGTGTGCTTCATCGCCGGGCTCTTGCTCGTCCTCCTCGGCCTGCCCGGCCTCTGGGTGATGGTGCTCGGTGTAGTCGGCTACGGGTGGCTCACAGATTTTCACACAATTGGAGTGGGCACCATCGGGCTGGTGCTCGGCCTGGCGCTGCTCGGCGAGGTCGTCGAGTGGTGGCTCGGTTTCGGGTTGGCGAAGCGCTACGGCGGCTCGCGGCGCGCGGGGTGGGGTGCCTTGGTGGGCGGGCTCGTCGGCGCAGGCGTAGGCGTGCCCGTCCCGGTCATCGGGAGCGTGGTGGGGGCGTTCGTCGGGTCGTTCGCGGGCGCCGCGTTGTTCGAGTATGTGGCTGCATGGAACGCCGACGCCGCCGTGCGTGCAGGGTATGGCGCGCTGCTCGGGCGAGCCGGGGCGGCGGCCGTAAAAGTCGCGCTCGGTCTCGTGATTGCGGTGGTTGGCATGTTCACGGCGCTGCGGGGGTGACGCCTAAGGACCCGCGCTGAAATCGGCGACGCCGATCCGGATCACCCCATGGCGCGTCCGGGGCGGCTGGCCCGGGGTGCCGGCGCCGGCAGTGTCCACCTCCGCCCAGCTGCCGTAGACGCGGCCGCCCAGCGCGGCGATCCCTGTGTAGTCGCCGATGAATTCGTTGCGAGCGTCGAACGCCGTGTCGCTCCACGCGTAGTTGATGAACGAGCGCCCGCCGTCCGTCGAACGGGCGAGCACCACGATAGAGCGGCGGTTGGTCGAATCGCCCCGGCGGTCGTAGAACACCAGGTTCGCTGCCCCGTCGCGCGGGTCCACCGCGAGCCACTGGAAGAACTGGTCCCGGCCGTCGTGCAACGAGTCCGAGTTCACCCGTACGGCAGTGGTCCAGGTGCGCCCACCATCGGTCGAGGTCGCCATGAAGACGTCCACGTCGCCGTGGCGGTAGTCGCTCCAGGAGACGAATAACCGGTTGCTCCGCGGGTCAATCCCGATCTGCGGAAAGCCGTTCGCCCGGTCCACGGCCGCCACCTTGAAGTAGGATGCCGCCGTCTCGATGATCGGTCGAGACGGGGCGAACGTCCGACCCCCGTCGCGGGAGCGCGTGAACACGACGTGCGCGCCATCTGCCCAGACCACGTAGAGCGTGCCGTCGGGTCCGACCGCCCCGGTGAAACCTTCCACGCTCCCGTTGTCGTCGCGCGGGAGTCCTCCCTTGGTGCTGATGCGCCGCGGCCGGGACCACGTTACGCCCTGATCGATCGAGCGCGAGAACAGAATCATGGAACTGTCGAGCGTGAACTCGGTCCACCCGATGTAGACGTTGCCGGCATAAGGACCGCGTGTCTGGTCGGCGACGAGGTAGGGCTTGTCCTCGAACGGGATCCCGGACTGCGTCGGCCACGCGTGCACCACGTGGTAGTCCGGCTCCCAGGTCGCGCCGCCGTCGAGCGAGCGGCGCACGAAGATACCGTTCCGGGTGGCGTTGTGCGCCCAGTAGTCGGTAGTGCCGAGCCGGTCGAAGGCGATGAAGCAGAGAATCGCGTGTCCGGCGTTGTCGAACGTGACGGAGACGTCGCCCGAAACCTTGTAGTCCGCCGGTGCGACGCCCGGCGCGGTGGCCCAGGTGCGGCCGCCGTCGCGCGAGTAGGCGGCATGGACGTTGTCCTCGTAGGCCGCGACGACATGCTGCGGATTGTTGGGATCCACCGCGATCGAGGGCTCGGTATTGCGGCCCGGCTCGGTCAGCGTGAACAGCTGCGCCTGTGGGGGACGTGGCAGTGGAGGCTCGGTGCTCGCCGTGAGGATCAGGGCCGAGAGGATCGCGTAGCGTGTAATCATGGCGCCGAAGGTGCACTCGAGAATCGTGTACGGCTAGATTGGGCCGGTGAAGTTTCTACACGTCTCCGAGGCGGAGCGTCGCTATGTCGCCTCGCTCCGCGAAGCTCCGGCGCCGGTCCCCCAAGCTGGGGAAGTCCTGATTCGCGTCACCGCCTCGGGCGTCAACCGCGCCGACCTGTCGCAGATCGCGGGTCGCTACCCCCCGCCCCCCGGCGAGCCGGACATTCTCGGTCTCGAGGTCTCGGGAGTTGTCGAGGTATCGGGACAGCGAGTGTGCGCGTTGCTCGCGGGTGGCGGCCATGCCGAATGCGTTGCCGCGCCCGAAGGGCAAGTCTTTCCGGTGCCGGCGGGCCTCGACCCCGTCGCGGCTGCGGGGATTCCGGAGGCGTTTGTCACCGCATTCGTGAATCTGGTGGTGGAGGCGGGACTCGAGGCTGGTCAGACGCTCCTCGTCCATGCGGGCGCGTCCGGCGTCGGACTCGCCGCGATTCAGATCGGCAGGCACCTCGGCGCGCGGGTGGTCGCTACAACCCGCACTCCGGAGAAGGTCCCGGCGCTCGAGCAGGCGGGTGCCGATCTGGCGCTGCACGTCGCGAACACCGATTTCGCACCGGCGGTCGCGGCTCGGTTCGGCCCGGACGCCGTGAACGTGATCCTCGACCCGGTCGGCGCGGCGACGCTGCCAGGGGACCTGGCGGTCCTCGCCCCGCGTGGCCAGGTCATCCTCCTCTCCACGATGTCCGGCGCGCGGGCCGAGCTAGACCTGTCCCTGTTGATGCGGAAGCGAGCGCGGTTGGTGGGTTCGACGCTCCGGTCCCGCCCGCGGGAAGAGAAGGCCGCACTCGTGGCGCGGTTCCGCCGCGAGATGCTCCCCGCCTTCGAGTCGGGGAGGCTCAGCGTGACGATTGATTCGGTGTTTGCACCCGAGCGCGCTGCCGAGGCGTTTCAGCGGATGCGGGAGAACAGGAACGTCGGGAAGATCGTGATCGAGTGGGCGCGGTGACGGGGGCGTCAAGAGCAAGGGTATGACGTCAAGTCCGTGTCCGTGCGTTGAAACGCCGGCTCCGCCAGAGACGCGTCTTTAAAGACGCACGCCTACGCCGAGCCGGCCCTTCAGGTTAATGCGGCAGCCGCGGGCGGTAGTACCCGTACAGCCACGTGCCCGCGAGCGCGGCGGCGACGGTGACGATCATGGCGGTCACGCCGCTGCCGACCAGTGCGAAGAGGGGGCCGGGGCAGGCACCGGTGAGGGCCCAACCGAGGCCGAAGATCGTGCCCCCGAGCCAGTAGCGAATCCCTCGTCCCAATGCCTTGGGCGGGATGACGATGTCCGTGCCATCGAGCGTCTTCACGTGATACCGCTGGATGAGCCTGATCGAGATGCCCGCAACGACCACGGCGGAGGCGAGCACGCCGTACATGTAGAACGATTGGAACCGGAACATCTCCTGGATCCGGAACCAGGACACGACCTGTGACTTGGTGAGCACCACGCCGAACCAGGTGCCGAGCAGGAAGTAGGGCACGAGCCCGCGCGCGCGGTGCGACTCGGTGGTCGGGCGGCTGGCCGCGAGCGTCGTCATCGCAGCAGCACGGGCAACAGCAGGTGCGTGGCGATCAGGCCCCCGGCGAAGAAGCCGAGGACGGCGAGTGCCGACGCGCGCTCCAGGTTCGCGAGCCCCGCGATGCCGTGCCCCGACGTGCACCCGCCGGCGTACGCCGTCCCGAATCCCACGAACAGCCCGCCCGTGATCGTGAGCACGGAGCCCCGCAGCGTCGCGAGCGCAGACCAGCTGAACAGCTCGCGCGGCACGATGCTCGAGAAGTCGTGGATGCCAAGCGTCACGAGCGCCGCGTGAGCCCGCGCCGAGAGCGGGACAGCGGGATCGCCGAGCAGTCTCCCACCGATGAACCCGCCCACCACCGTACCCGCGAGGAAGGCGAGGTTCCAGACGCCGCTTTGCTTCCAGTCGTACTTGAAGAACGCCACCTCGCCCGGCGCGAGCGCCGCGCACAGGTGGCGCAGGTTGCTCGAGAACCCGAACTGCCGGTTGCCGAGGACCAGGAGCGCGGGGACGAACAGCCCGATGAGGGGTCCCGCCACCCACCACGGCCACGGGCGTGACAGGAACGCGACCATGCGCGGCTACTTGAGGCCCAGGCGGCGCTCGAGGTGCTCCCGGCCCCCGCTGGTGATGATGCCGCGGCGCAGGGCGTCGTCGAGCGCCGCGGTGATCCGGGCGCGGTCGGCGTCGAGCCCCCGTTCCCGCAGCTCCTGGATCACGCGCGCTAGCCGCTGGTCGTATTCCCCGGACTTGAGCCTGCCGGCGTCCATCTCCTGCTTCAGCCTCTCGAGCTCCTGCACCAGGCGCTCGACCGAAACGGCGGCCATCGGCCTCCTTTATTCGCTCTGTCTGAAACTTACATCGCCCCTTGCTTCCCG
>QHTZ01000109.1 GCA_003221005.1 Gemmatimonadota bacterium | reverse complement strand
TTTTTCTGCAGCCAGCCCCCCGCTCCCCAAACCCAGTGTGCGAGCGGGTCGTACACGAACGTGGACCAGAGGACCAGGAACACCACGTAGGCGCGGAAGCGCATCCGCTCGACAATCGCCCCGGAGATCAGCGCGGGCGTGATGATCGCGAACATCAGCTGGAACATGGAGTGCGCCTGGAGCGGGATCGTCGCGGCGTAGGCCGGGTCGGGATCGACGCCCACGCCCCGGAACCAGAGCCACGACAGGCCGCCCCAGATCGGGGTGCCGTGGCCGAAGGCGATCGAGTATCCGAACAGCACCCATTGCACGCTGATCACCCCGAGTGCCACCACGCTCATCATCATCGTGTTGAGCGCGTTCTTGGGGCGCACGAGGCCGCCGTAGAAAAACGCCAGCCCCACCGTCATCACCATCACCAGGGCAGAAGACGCGAGCACCCAAGCGGTATCCCCGCTCGAGATGACGGTCGTGTCAGGCAGCACAGGCAGGCTCATTTCCCCTCCCGTTTCCCGCCCGCCTGCTGCGCCACCGCGATCGCATGGCGCTGCACCTCGTCCGCGTTCACGGCGGTCAGGGCGGCGTTGTCCAACTCGCCGGTGCGAATACGGATGACCCGCTCGATCGGCTGCACGAAGATCTTGCCGTCGCCCACCTCGCCGGTTCGCGCGGACGACAGAATCGCCTTGATCGTGGGCTCGACGAACGGCTCGGAGCACACCATTTCGATCTTGACCTTTTCGTGAAACTCCATGACGACGGTAGTCCCACGGTACTGCCCGACTACTTCCTGCTCGCCGCCGTGGCCGCTCACGCGGCTCACGGTGATGCCGGTGACACCCGCCCGGAACAACGCCTCCTTGACCTCCGGCAGTCGCTCGGGCCGCACGATCGTAGTGATGAGTTTCATGGCGGGGGAAGCTACCGCTCCGCGCCGGGTTGTCAAACCATTCCTGCAGTCCTTGCACGACCCCGGCTAGAAATGCTCGAAGAAGAGGCTGCGCCATACCGGGCGTTGTTCAAAATGTGCTTCGGACGCAAGTTCTTAGTGACGTCTTGGTGAGGGGTTCCGGGGCGTCCGCACGCCCGGCGGAAACAAGTGTCCCACTCCCGGGTCTACCGTCGGAATAGCGGAAGGAGTCGTCATGCGAGTCGTGATGCGTCCCCTAGGGATCCTGGGCATTCTCACGTGCATAGCCGCCGCCGGCGCCACGGCGCAGGGCCCACACAGGCGCCAAGGCTTCTGGGCCGGCTTCGGCATCGGGTACGGCTCGGCCAACACGTCGTGCGACGACTGCACGAGCGGCCCACGGGTCGGCGGCTACACCGCCTGGCTGAAGGCGGGTGGCACGCTGAACCCGTCCGTGCGGCTCGGCGTCCTGGCCGACGGCTGGTCTCACATCTCGTCAGGCGTGACTGAAACGATGGGGAACCTCACGGCATCGGTCTTCTTATATCCGCGCGCCTCCAGTGGTTTCTTCCTCACCGGCGGCGCGGGCTTCTCGGACTATCGCGTGGACACCAGCCCCTCGATCACGGGGACCGGGTGGGGGTTCACGGTCGGCCTCGGGTACGACCTGCGCATCGGGGGCGAGCTGTCACTGACGCCGGTCGCGAACTACGGTTGGGGGGGCGTCGGCGACCTCTCATACGGCGACGGCGGCGGGTTCTACACCACCGGATGGAAGCAAAACTACCTCGACTTCTCGCTGGGCTTGACCTTCCATTGAGGTAGGAGATGTCGCTCGCAGGCGGCGGGAGGACGCCGGAGCCCTTGGGGGCACCGGCGTTCGTTATTTTGGTCCCACATCATGTTTGCCCTCGTCGCGGCACTGTCCGCGCAAGTCCCGCTTTCCGCCCCATGCCCGCGTGTCCCCGCTGCCGCCGCGCTGGACTCCGCGTGGCAGGCTTACCGCAGGGGAGCAGTCGCGGCGGCGGCCCGCCTGTTTGCGACGGCGGATTCGCTCTGTCCTCGGGCCCCCGGCGCGCAGACCGGCCTCGGCTTCGTGGCGCTGCGGCAGAGTCGCCTGGCGGACGCGGAGCAACGGTTCACTCGCGCCCTTGCCGCCGACTCGAGTGACGCCGACGCCTGGTACGGCCTGGGCCTTGCCCGCCTGCGGCGCGGTGAGCGGGCGTCTGCAGTCCTGGCGTTCCGCAGCGCGTTGCGCCGCGCCCCCGACTATCGCGATGCCGCGGACCAACTGCTGGGGCTTGGCGTCGACTCCGGCCTGCCTCTCGCCCCGATCGCCCTTCCCCCTGAGCTGCGAGTGCCCGCTCGCACGGCGGGAGAGCGCTTCGAGGTGCGGACGCCGCAGGGGTGGCGTCCGTTCTATGTGAAGGGGATAAACCTGGGCGCGGCTCTTCCCGGGCGTTTTCCGTCCCAGTTTCCTGCCGACGACTCGACGTACGCGCGGTGGCTCGAGCTGATGGCCGGCGCCAATGCCAACGTGGTGCGGCTGTACACCCTCTTCCCGCCGGCCTTCTACCGCGCCTTACGGCGTTGGAATGACGCGCACCCCGAGCATTCCCTCTGGCTAGTGCACGGCGTGTGGGCCGAGCCCCCTCCGCACCATGACTACGACCTGCCCGCGTGGAAAGCCGACTTTCGCCGCGAGATGCGTCGCGTCGTGGACGCGGTGCACGGCCATGCCTTGGTCGCGACTCAGCGTGGGCGGGCCTGGGGGCGGTACGAAGTGGATGTCTCGGATCACGTACTGGCGTTCGTGCTGGGACGGGAGTGGGAGCCGTTCTCGGTCGGCGCCTACGATCGGAAGCGCTCGGGGCTCCGGGCCTACTCCGGCCGTTTCCTCGCGGTCGACCGCGGCAGCGCGGCCGACGTCTGGCTGGCGGAGCAGTGCGACTACCTCCTGGCCTACGAGTGGGACGGCTACCGGGCGCAGCGTCCGATCGCGTACACCAACTGGCCCACGCTCGACCCGCTCCACCATCCCACCGAGGCGAGCCTCGCCGAGGAGCAGGCCCTGCGGCGCCGCCACGGCTATCCTCCCAACCGGCGGCTCAAGGAGTACGACAACGACCTGGTGGCGCTCGACGCCATGCTCGTGCGCACCACGCCGGCGGATCTTGCCGGATACTTCGCGGCGTATCACGCGTACCCATACTATCCGGATTTCGTGGCGCTCGATTCTGGGTACGGGATCACCAAGGCGGCCCATGGGCCGTCGCACTATTTCGGCTATTTGCTCGATCTCAAACGGCACCATGCGGGGCGGGCCCTCCTCATCGCCGAGTACGGAGTGCCCTCGTCGCGTGGGGTGTCGCACTTGCAGCCCGAGGGAATGGACCACGGGGGACTCGACGAGCGCCAAATGGCGGCCGTGGACGTCCGGCTCACGCAGGAGATACACGACGCCGGGCTCGCCGGAGGGATCGTGTTCTCGTGGCTGGACGAGTGGTTCAAGCATACCTGGGTGACGATCGACCTCGAGCTGCCTGCCGAGCGGACCCGTCTGTGGCACAACGTGATGGACGCGGAGCAGCACTACGGTCTGCTGGGCGAGTACGCCGGAAACGCGGCGACCACCCCGCAGCCGGGAGGGGACCCAGGCGGGTGGCGGGGCCTGGAAGTCTTGGAGCGCGGTCACGCGGTCGTGTTGCGGGTGGGAGCGGACGCGTCGTACCTCTATCTAGCGCTGGACGGCGCGTCGCTCGACTCGACGCGCTACGTCGTCGGGATCGACACCTACCACCCTGATCGGGGGGAAACGACGCTGCCGGGCGTGACGCTCGCGAGCGGCGTGGGCTTCGAATTCGCCCTGGTGCTCAACGATACGACCGACGCTCAGCTTCGCGTCGTGCCCTCGTACAACCCGTATGTGGCTCCGCGCGCGGGGGACGGTCCCACCGCGCTGGACGCGTTTTACAACTCCGGGGCGACGGTGGAGACAAGCCGCCGCGGAGGTGAGTGGGATTCGCTGTTCGTGGCGACCAATCGCTGGCGTATCGGACGAGATGGGAAGACATATCCGGCCCGCGGTGTGAACCGCGGACGGCTGGGCTACGGGCGGGTGGAGGGGTCAAGCCTCGCTGACTGGTACGCCGACCGGAACGCCGGGCTGATCGAGGTGCGGCTGGCGTGGGGGTTACTCAACGTCACCGATCCGTCGTCGCGGCGGGTGTTGCGCCGCATCCGGTCGCAGGAGACGTTCGAGGCTACCGTAACGGACGGATTCCGCTTCGGCGTGGCGGCCGTCGCTCGCGGCGGCGGGGCAGTGCGCGAGTGGCTGCCGGCGGGCACGACGTACGCGTGGCCCGCATGGGACGAGCCCGTTTGGCACGAGCACCTGAAGCCTGTCTACGGGGCGCTGCGTGACGTGTGGGGTGCGTGGTGAGGGCCCCGTTCTGCACTGCGGTCGCCGCGGTTGCGCTCTTGGTGCCGCTGCACGCTCAGCTGCCTCAGGCTGACGCAGCCTTTAAGCGCGGGGACTACCGCGGCGCGCGCGCGGCGTACGAGCGCGTGCTCGCGGCCGATTCGACGAACGTGCGAGCGCTGCACCAGCTCGCGATTCTCGACAGCTGGAGCGGCAAGCTGGCTCGTTCGCTCGAGCGGCTGGGCCGGCTGCGGCGTCTTGTGCCCGCAGATCAGGACATCATGGTGGATCAGGCGCGGGTGCTGGCGTGGGCGGGCCGCACCCTAGAGTCCGAAGCGCTGTACGACTCGGTGCTCGCCCGGTCGCCCGGGCGGACGGACGCGCTCGCGGGCCGGGCGCGGGCGGTGGCTTGGCGGGGCGACCTTGCCCGGGCGGAGCACCTCTGGCGCGAGGCCCTCACCCTGCATCCCGATGACGCCGAGCTCCTGATCGGGCTGGCGCAGACGCTCTACTGGAAGGGGCAGCCGGGGCTTGCCGAAGCCTACGCCGCACGGGCACGCGCGCTCGCTCCGGGGGATCGCGCGGCGCTGGAGCTCCAGCGAGCGTTGCGGGCAGCGCTGCGGCCCGAGCTCGTGACGTCGAGCGACGGCGCCGGCGACTCGGACGACAACGCTTTCGTCGCGCTGGACGGTTCGTACACGACTTCACTCGGCTCCGACGTGCGCGGCACGCTGGCCGCGGGTTGGCGTCACGCGACGGACCCGTTCCGCGCGGGCGCGAGCTATGGGGCGCGAGGGGTTGCCGTTGCCGCGCTGGGCCGGGGCGCCGTGCTGCGCGCCGGCGCCGGCGTGCGGCGGCTCGAGCCCGAGGGCGGCGCGGCGACGACACCACTCACCGCCGAGCTCGGCCTCGGGATCCGGCCGGGGCGGTACGCCGCGGCGGGCATCGGTTACAGCCGCACGGCGTTCGACGAGACGGCGCTCCTGATCGACAGCGGGTTCGTGATCGATGCGGTGGATGCGACCCTGGACGTCTCTCCCTCACCGCACTGGTCCGTGTCCGCGGGCGGGGGAGTAGCGTGGCTTTCGGATGGAAACCGGCGTGCCTCGGCGGTGCTCGCGGTGCTCGGCCGGGCAGCGCCTGGACTACAGCTCGGCCCGTTCGCGCGGCTCCTGAGCTACGACACGACACCAGGGCACGGGTATTTCGCTCCGGACCGCTTCACGGTTCTGGAAGCGCGAGCGATCTACGACTGGCGGCGCGATCGCTGGGGAGTACGGGCGGACGGCGGCGCGGGGACGCAGCAGGTCTTCAAGGGCGCGGCTCGGCAGCTCGCCTGGCATGTCGGCGTGTCTCTGACCCGGGGCTGGGGCGCGAACAACGAGATCGCGCTCGTCGGAGCGCTCACCAACAGCGCCGGAGCCACGGCCACGAGCGGCACGCGAACCGAGGAGTTCCGCTACCGAACGCTGGCACTCCGGTTCCGGCAGGGACTGTGACCACTTTCCACTAGCGCGGCGGTCACGGCCCCACCGCAGGAGCTGCCAGCGCCCGCGGCGCAACCGAAGCAATGCGGGCCGGTCTCGATCTCCCGCCCCCCGAGCATCGCCTGGTCTGCCTCGAAGATGGTTCGCGCGGTGGCCGCGATCGGCAGGTCGAGCATCTGATTGAAGTCGCAGTCGTACAGCGTCCCGTCCCACCCCACCGACAGCATGGTCCGGCACATCACGCCCGCCGCCGCCACCGGGTTGTACGCGTTGGCGAGCCGGGTGAGGTACTCGTCGGTCTGCCCACGTTCCTCGAGGAAGGCGAGGAACCGGCTGATCGGCATGTTGGTGATCGTGTACAGGTGGTCGAAGTCGATAGCGTAGCGCCGCTTCAGCTCCCGCTTCCAGTCGCGCTCCAGCGCCGCCTGGTCGCCCGGCAGGTAGGTGCCCACGGGGTTGGTGACGAGGTTGAGGGTGAGGCCGGTGCCCCGGCCGTAGCCGAGGGCGTTCAGGCGCCGCAGGCCGACGAGGGATTCCTGGAACACACCCTCTCCCCGCTGCGCGTCGGTCTCCCGCGCCTGGAAGTACGGCAGGGAGGCCAGCACCTCCACGCGGTGAGCCGCCAGCAGCTCCGGGATGTCGTCATAGTTCGGCAGCTGCATCGCCGTGAGGTTGCAGCGATGCATCACATGCGCGCCGGTCCCCGTGGCGCGCACCACGATCTCGCGGTAGTCCGGGTGCAGCTCCGGCGCGCCACCGGTGATATCGAGGGTGGGGATGCCGGCGCGCGCGAGGAACGACAGGCAGGCCTCGAGTACGACGCGCGGCATGACCTCGGACCGGTCGGGCCCCGCGTCCACGTGGCAGTGCCGGCACGTCTGTACAGCCCGGTCGTGGCGAGCGCGGCCGCGAAGCTGCGGGGCAGCGGTAGGTGGGCGAGGCGCGCGCGCTGGGCGGCGCCGCTCGCGAGCGGGGCCCCCTGCTTGTGAAGCGTCGGGAGCACGCGTCCCATGCCCGCTACATCCCCAGCTCGTCCGCGTGGTTCAGCATCTGCACGCCGTGGACCAGCGACGCGCCGCCCCGGATCGCCGCCGCGACGTGGACTGCCTCAGTCATCTGATCGAGGTTGGAGCCCTTTTCGAGGGCGTCCTTGGAATACGCGTCGATGCAGTAGGGGCACTGCACCGCGTGCGCGACCGCGAGGGCGACGAGCGCTTTCTCGCGTGCCGTGAGCGCGCCCTCGGCGAACACCGCGTCGTACCACTCGAAGAACTTTTTCGCCAGCTCAGGCGCGCCGCGCGCGATCTCCCGGAAGCGCGGCAGGTCGTGGCGATGGTAGTACTGGTCGCGGTCCGGCATCTCGCATCTCCGGTAGGAGCCCTGCTGAATCCTAAAACACGGGACGCCTCAGGGAAGGTCGCGATTCGGGTGGCGGCGATCCTCGTTTGCCTGTGGGTTCTTGAGTCGTGCGGCCGCGCCTATGCCGAGCGCGCGCAGCAGCCGGACCGCCTGGGCCTGCTGTCGCGCGGAAAGGGCGCCAACCGCGTGCCGTATTACGGCGGCGTGCGGCGGGAAAATCCGTCCGATCAGCTTGCGCCCGCGCGGCGTGAGCTCGAGCAGAATGACCCGGCGGTCCGTCCCGCTGGGGCGGCGTTGCACCAGCCCCCGGTCCACGAGCTTGTCCACCACGTAGGTGGTGCTGCTGCTCTCGACCAGGATGCGCCGCCGCACCTCGCACACCGGCAGCTCTCCCTTGTGGTACAGCACCTCCAGGACCCCAAACTCCGTGGCGCCGAGCCCGAAGCGGGCGATGCTCGCCCGGGAATGGCGCTCTACCGAGTCGAATGCACGGGCGAGGACCACCCACAGGCTGAGCGCCGAGTCCCGCGATACTTGCGCCGGCTGTTGGCTTTTCACGCTCTAGGAACCTCCCGGGCAGGAAGATGGTTCCGATATTGTTAGAGGTCAAATATCTCGATTTCGAACAATTAGGGAGGTGGGAACATGTTTGCGGATCTCGGCTTATTGGCGCTGCGGGTGGCTCTGGGGGTGGTATTCCTGGGGCACGGGGCGCAGAAGGCGGTGGGGGCGTTCGGCGGCCCCGGGTTCGAGGGCGCGACCGGATTCATCGGCAGCCTGGGCTTCCGGCCGGCGCGGCTGTGGACGGCGTTGGCGGTGGGCGGGGAGCTCGCCGCCGGGGCGATGTTCATCCTGGGACTGCTGACTCCCCTGGCCGGGCTGCTCGCCATCGCCACGATGCTGGTGGCGATCTTCAAGGTGCACGCGCCCAAGGGGTTCTTCGTGCAGAACGGCGGCTACGAGTACAACGTGGTGCTCGCCGTCGCTGCGCTCGCCGTGGCGACCATCGGGCCCGGCGCGCTGTCCCTCGATCACGTCCTGCACCTCGCGCGGTAAGCGGTAGTAACCGGCCGGGCTGCCCGCCCGGCCGACCGTCACGCCGGCCATCTCGCGCTATCTTACCTCGCCTCTTTCCCCTGAAGCGAGGATTGAGCGGTGCTCGTCCCCAAGCTCGTCACGACGCTCCGTGGGTACACCCGTGAGCAGCTCTACGCCGACGCGACCGCCGGGGTGATCGTGGGCATCGTGGCGCTGCCGCTCGCGATCGCCTTCGCGATCGCGAGCGGCGTCACGCCGGAGCGTGGGCTCTACACGGCGATCGTCGCCGGGTTTCTCATCTCGGCGCTGGGCGGCTCGCGCGTACAGATCGGTGGGCCGACGGGCGCCTTCGTGGTGATCGTCTACGCGGTTGTGCAGAAGTACGGCCTCGATGGCCTGACCGTGGCCACGCTGATGGCGGGCGGCATGCTCCTGGCGTTCGGCCTCCTGGGGCTCGGCGGCGCGATCAAGTTCATCCCGTACCCGGTCACGCTCGGCTTCACCAGCGGTATCGCCCTGATCATCTTTTCCGGCGAGGTGAAAGACTTCCTGGGACTGCCGATGGGCGTGGTTCCGGTCGACTTCCTCGGGAAGTGGCGCGCGTTCGCGTCCCACATGGGGTCGCTGAACCCGGCGGCGGTGCTGGTTGCGGTCGGGAGCCTGGCGATCGTTCTCCTGTGGCCACGTGTCAATCGCCGCATTCCCGGGCCGTTCGTCGCGCTCATCACCATGACGGCGCTGGTGCAGCTGTTTCACCTGCCGGTCGAGACGATCGGGTCGCGATTCGGCGCGATCCACGCGTCGCTGCCCGCTCCCGCGCTGCCGGCACTGACCCTCTCCCAGGCTACCGGCCTGATCGCGCCCGCGTTCACGATCGCGCTGCTGGGTGGCATCGAGTCGCTCCTCTCCGCCGTCGTCTCGGATGGCATGATCGGCGGCCGGCACCGCTCCAACATGGAGCTCGTGGCCCAGGGGATCGCGAACCTCGCTTCACCCATCTTCGGCGGCATTCCCGCGACGGGCGCCATCGCCCGGACGGCGACGAACGTGAAGAACGGCGGGCGCACCCCGGTCGCGGGGATGGTGCACGCCGTCACCCTGCTCTTGATCATGCTGTTCTTCGGCCGTTGGGCCGGCCTCATCCCGATGGCGACGCTCGCGGCCATCCTTGTGGTGGTCGCCTATCACATGAGCGAGTGGCGCACGTTCCGGGCCGAGCTGCGCTCGCCGAAGAGCGACGTGGCCGTGCTGCTCGTGACGTTCCTGCTGACAGTCCTCGTGGACCTCACGGTCGCGATCGAAGTCGGGATGGTGCTAGCCGTGTTCTTGTTCATGCGGCGCATGGCCACCGTCACGAGCGTCAGCGTGTTGACGCACGAGCTTCGGGACCCTGTGGACGACTACGAGCGGGATCCCAACTGGGTCGGGCGCCGCTCGGTGCCGCCGGGAGTGGAGGTGTACGAGATCACCGGGCCGTTCTTCTTCGGCGCGGCGGAGATGTTCAAGGACCGGCTGGCGCGGATCGCCGGCCGGCCGAAGGTGCTGATCCTGCGGATGCGGCACGTGCTCACGATCGACTCGACCGGGCTGCACGCCCTGCGGGACGTGGTGGAGCGCAGCCGCCGTGACGGCACGTTGGTCGTGCTGTCCGACGTGCACGCCCAGCCCGTGGTGGCACTGGTGCAGTCCGGGATGCGCGATGAAATCGGCGAGGCAAACGTGCTCGGCAACCTGGACGACGCCTTGAACCGGGCGCGGGAGCATCTCGGCCTGCCCCAGGTGCCGCGGCCGGCGTTCGCCACGCCCACGGTGGCGCGCGAGGCGGAGACTTAGTGTGCCAGCTGACGCAGCACGTACTCGAGAATGCCGCCGTGGCGGTAGTACTGTAGCTCCTGCGGCGTGTCGATGCGGACGGTCGCCCGGAACTCCACGGCTTTTCCGTCGGTTCGCGTCGCCCGCACCGTGAGGTCCTTCCCCTGGGGGAAACCCTCGGCGAGAATCCCCGCCAGCCCCGAGATGTCATAGCGCTCCGTGCCGGAGAGCCCGAGCGCCTCGGCGCCCTGGTCCGCGAGGAACTGCAGCGGTAGGATGCCCATGCCCACGAGGTTTGAGCGATGGATCCGCTCGTAGCTCTGGGCGATCACGGCGCGCACGCCGAGCAGCCGCGGGCCCTTCGCAGCCCAATCGCGTGACGACCCGGCGCCGTACTCCTTGCCGGCGATGACCAGCAGCGGCGTCCCCTCGTCGCGGTATTTGACCGAGGCGTCGTAGATCGTCAGCTGCTCCCCGTCGGGGACGTGGACCGTAAACGGGCCTTCCGTGCCTGGGGCGAGCTGATTCTTCAGGCGCACATTGGCGAACGTGCCGCGCACCATGACCTCGTGGTTGCCGCGCCGCGAGCCGTAGGAATTGAAATCGGCGGGCTCGACGCCGTGCGCGATCAGATGCTGGCCTGCTGGGCTCGTCTTGCGGATCGAGCCGGCGGGTGAGATGTGGTCCGTCGTGATGCTGTCACCAAGCAGGCACAGGACTCGCGCCCCGCGGATGTCCTGGATCGGCCCCGGCGTCCGAGGGATCCCGTCGAAGTAGGGCGCGCGGCGGATGTACGTGGAAGCGGGATCCCACGCGAAGCGGTCGCCCTTCGGGACCGGGAGGCCGGCCCAACGCTCGTCGCCCTTGAAGACCTCGCCATACTCCTTGTGGAACATCGCGGACTGGATCGAGCTGCGGATGAGCCCATCCACCTCGCGCGGCGACGGCCAGACGTCGCGTAGGTAGACCGGCTTGCCGTCCTTGCCCGTACCCAGTGGCTCGCGCTCGAGATCGAGGTCGATCCGCCCGGCGAGCGCGTAGGCGACGACGAGCGGCGGCGACGCGAGGTAGTTGGCGCGCACCTCCTGCTGGATGCGGCCCTCGAAGTTGCGGTTGCCGGAGAGCACGGCGCAGGTGACCAGCTCGCCCTCGGCGATGGCTGCCGAGACCGGCTCGGGCAGCGGTCCCGAGTTCCCGATGCAGGTGGTGCAGCCGTAACCCACGAGGTGGAAGCCGAGCTGCTCCAGGTACGGGAGCAGGCCGGCCTGGCGGAGGTAGTCCGTGACCACCTTGGAGCCGGGGGCCAAGCTGGTCTTCACCCAGGGCTCCGTGCGCAGCCCCCTCTCGACCGCCTGCTTCGCGACCAAGCCGGCCGCCACCATCACCGACGGGTTCGATGTGTTGGTGCAGCTCGTGATCGCGGCGATCACGACGGAGCCGTGTCGCAGCTCGTGGCCGACGCCGTCGATCGTGAGGTCGACGTGGGTGCGGCGCTGGGGCGGGGCCTCTACCTGCGTGGCGACCTGACCGCCTTCCTCCTCCCAGCGCACCGCGTTGGGTGAGGTCGGGGGACCGATCGGCGACGTCGGCTTGACGAGCGTCGGGAGGGCGGTGAGGAACTGCTGCTTGACGTCGCGCAACGGCACCCGGTCCTGGGGCCTGCGCGGCCCCGCGAGACTCGGCTCGACTTTCGCGAGGTCGAGCTCCAGGGTGTCCGAGTACTCCACAGAGGCGCCGCCTGCGCCGAACAGTCCCTGCTCCTTCATGTACGCCTCGACGAGTGCGATCTGCTCCTTGGGGCGACCCGTGAACGTGAGGTAGCGGAGGGTCTCTTCGTCCACGGGGAAGAGGCCCACCGTGGCGCCGTACTCGGGCGCCATGTTGCCGATCGTGGCGCGGTCCGCGACGGGGAGTGCGGCGACGCCCGGCCCGTAGAACTCCACGAACTTCCCCACGACGCCCTTTTTGCGGAGCATCTCGGTGACGGTGAGAACCAAGTCGGTCGCGGTCGCGCCCTCGGGGAGCCGCCCGGTGAGGCGGAATCCCACGACCTGGGGGATCAGCATCGACACCGGCTGGCCGAGCATGGCGGCTTCGGCCTCGATGCCGCCCACGCCCCAGCCGAGCACGCCGAGGCCGTTGATCATCGTGGTGTGCGAGTCGGTGCCGACGAGGGTGTCGGGGTAGACCTGCGGGATCGACCCTTGGCGCCCTGGCGACTTGGCGTCTTGTGAGGCGTCCTGACTCGTGAAGACGACACGGGCCAGGTACTCGAGGTTCACCTGGTGGACGATTCCGGTATCGGGGGGCACGACGCGGAACCCCTGGAATGCCTGCTGGGCCCAGCGCAGCAGTGCATAGCGCTCGCGGTTCCGCTGGAACTCGAGATCGGCGTTGGCCTGGAAGGCGAGCGGCGTGCCGAACTGGTCCACGATCACGGAATGGTCGATGACGAGCTCCGCCGGGAGCAGGGGATTCACGCGCTTTGGGTCGCCGCCCATCGCCTGCATCGCGTCGCGCATCGAAGCGAGGTCCACCACCGCGGGCACGCCGGTGAAGTCTTGGAGCAGAACGCGGGCGGGCATGAACGCGATTTCGTCGTCGGAGGTTGTCTTCGCTTCCCAGCGGGCGAGCCGCTCGATCTCCGCGGCGCGCACGGTGCGGCCGTCTTCGCGCCGCAGCAGGTTCTCGAGCAGCAGCTTGAGTGAGTAGGGAAGCCGGGCGATCGGCATGCCGCGGCGCTCCAGCCCGTCGAGCCGGAAGATCTCGAACGTCCGGCCGCCCACTTTGAGCTCCGCCTTGGTGCCGAAGCTATTCCCGGCCATCACTCGAGCGTCTTCACATTGGACACGTAGTACTGGGTGTCGCCGAAGCAACTGGTGGGGACACCCACGTGCTGGCGGTAGGTCAGGGCGACGCGCTTGCCGAGTGAGCCGTTGATGAGGCCGGCAACGGAATCGTTCCGGACCGTGAAGTAGAATTTTTCGGGCATGCTGCCCGGGATGGCCACCATGGCCAGCTCACCTTCCCAGGTCTTACAGATCCAGCCTTTCTTCGAGAACTTCTGCACGTACCCCGCGCGCTCGCCGGTCGAGTAGGTCCAGGAGACGACGAACCAGGTATACAAGGCGAGCAGCGCCACGGGGACGGCGATCACGGCAGCGATGATGAGTTTGTGGGTGCGGGAGAGCGTGAATGTCACGCCGGAGAATCTAGTGCCGCGTGTCGCCCTGGTCACGGGCGCCAACCGGGGCATCGGGCTCGAAGTATGCCGGCAGCTCGCCCGGCTGGGGCTGAAGGTCGTCCTCACGGCGCGAGACGAGGCCAAGGCGCGGGCGGCCGTCGCAGCGCTGGAGGCGCAGGGCGGCCAGATCGTCGCGCAACCGCTCGACGTCACAGACGCGCACAGCATCGCTGCGGTCAAGGAGTGGCTCGAGCGTGAGCTCGGCCGCGTCGACGTGCTCGTCAACAACGCCGGAGTCTACCTCGACGAGGGCGCCTCCGGACTCGAGGTGGATGCCGGCACCGTTCGGGCCACGCTCGAGACCAACACACTCGGCCCGTTGCAGCTCTGCCAGGCGTTGGTACCGCTCATGACCGCGCACCACTACGGTCGCATCGTCAACGTCACGAGCGGCTACGGCCAGATGGACTCAATGACGAGCCGTACGCTCGCCTACAAGATCTCCAAGCTTGCCCTCAACGGCATCACGCGGATTCTAGCGGACGAGTTGCGGGACTCAGGTGTGCTCGTGAACGCTGTGGATCCGGGCTGGGTGCGAACCGACATGGGCGGCGCCGGTGCGCCGCGCTCCGCGTCCCGGGGTGCCGACACCGCCGTGTTCCTGGCGACGCTCCCCGACGGCGGGCCGACGGGCAGACTGTTCCGCGACCGGCGGGAGGTCCACTGGTGAGGTTAGTCGGCGGGGTGTTCAGCGCACGCAGCGGGCGGCGGGCTCGAGCGTAATCCGTGCCCTAAAGGGCCGGCTCGGCGTACGACGCGTCCTGAAGGACGGGGGCCGGGGCGTCTTTCAAGACGCGCCTGGGGCCGAGCCGGCGCTTCAGCGCACGGGTTCAGCGGGGGCGGACTCTCTTCCTTCTCGTCCTCGGCCCTTGTGGTGAGCCGGTTGGTTTCGGACGTAGGCTTCCACCGTGGTAAGTTGTCGCTGCCCGACCGAACGCAGGTCGTAGCCTTGCGCCCACCGGAGTGACTCGTGCCGCGCGATGTGGTCACGATTCGCGATTCGTGCACTCGCCCCTTTGAGACCTTGCACGAGTCGGGGGACGTTGTAGGCGGCGGGGAGCTCGATCAATAGATGCACATGGTCGCGGACTATCTCGACCGCCAGCATTCTGGTTCCCTGACGCTCGCACTCGGCGCCAAGGAATTTCTCGAGGAAAGCCGCGATGGAGGCGTCGATCAAAGGGAGGCGGGCAAACGTGGTCCACGTAAGGTGGGCGTAGATGCGAACGGGCACGGGCGGCCTCCTCGGGTTTCAATCTCGCCAGCATCCGTCCCGACGCAGTGTCAGACCAACGCGGGCCACATCGAAAAGGCGCGGCGCTCGACGTGTCCGTGCCCTTAAGGGCCGGCTCGGCGTACGACGCGTCCTGAAGGACGGGAGCGCGGGCGTCTTTCAAGACGCGCCTGGGCCGAGCCGGCGCTTCAGCGCACGGATCGGGGTGGGTTCGGGGCGGTCTACGGTCGAGCCACCTCGTACGCCTCGGTCTTGTAGGCTACGAACCCGCGCTTTTGGTAGTTCGGCAGCGCGTGCGGGTGGTCGAGGGTGGAAGTGTGCAGCCACACCCTCGCGGCGCCGAGCGCCCATGCGTCGCGCACGGCGCAGGAGAGGAGGTGTTTGCCGAGCCCGCGGCCGATCGCGTCGGGCGCGAGGCCGAAGTAGGCGATTTCGACCGATCGGTCGTCGGGCACCCGACGCAGCTCATACCATCCCGCTAGCCGCCCGCCCCGCTGCGCCACGTGCAGCGTGATCTCGGGCCGGGAGAGATGCGCGGCGATCTCCACGTCGCTCCAGTTCCAGCGGTCGCGCCAATGATACGCCTCGCCGACGGTGCGGTAACAGTCGCGATAGAGCGTCGGAGCGGGGTGCTCCACGTGCGTCACAACGAGACCCGGGAAATCGCCGAACGCCGGCCGGAACTGCGTGGGGTCGGTGAGCTCGAGATAGGTTCGCGTGGCCTGCATGATGACAGCCTGCACCTCGCGGCCTACACCGTGATCGGCCTGTTCTGCCTCTTCGCCGGCGGGCTCAACCTCATCGATCCCACGAAGTACTTGCACGCGGTGGCGTTCTTGAGCGTCACCGCGGTCAGCTGGGGGTATGTGTTCGGGATCTACATGGGTCGCCGGGAGGTGGTGGCGCTGGGGTTCGCCTTGAGCGCTGGCTACGCCGGTTTCGGGTTGTGGCAGCTCACCCTCCACCCGGCGCTGGGCCTGTTGCTGCTCGGCATCGGCGTGTATGGCGGCGGCGCGCTGGCCTACTACCGCAAGCTGATCCTCGAGGTCTAGCGCGGCACAGCAGAGCGACGCTTGTCGTAAATGATGATTGCGAGACTGTACCAGAACCCGCCCCCCGATCGCTGAGGCGGTACGCCTCTTCTTGACGTCTCTTCTCGACGTCGTTTGGTGACGCCGTTCTACGCCCTGATCGCTCCCACGAACCGCGTCGGGTCCGGCGTGAACCCGGGGAAAATCGCCGCCAGGTCTGGGGCACCCAAATGCCGCGCCAGAACCTCCGCGAACAGGTCGCGGAAGTCGGTCGTCACCGCGACGTCGCGTCCTTCGAAGCGTTGCGCAGGATCGAGTCCCGGCCACCGGCCCAGCACCTTGCCTCCATTCACCGGACCGCCCAGCACGAGCATCGCCGTCGCGTGACCGTGATCGGTGCCGCTGTTGCCGTTCTCCTGGATGGTGCGGCCGAACTCGGACATCGTGAGCACCACGACGTCACGCATGCGCTCGCCCAGGTCCTGCGCGAATGCGGCGAGCGCCCCGCCGAACTCGGCGAGCCGGGCCGCGAGCTGGCCTTCGCTCGCCCCCTGGTTGACGTGCGTGTCCCAGCCGGTGACATCGGCGAAGGCGACGTGCAGGCCGACGTCGGCCTTGATGAGCTGAGCGATTTGCAGCAGCGCATGGCCGAACCGCCCGCGTGGGTATGCGGCGCCGTTCGCAGGCTGGTACTGCGCTGGATTCGCCTGCTTCAGCTGCTGGACCGCTGCAAACGCTTCCTGCGACGAGGTGGAGACCAGCCCGGTCGCGGCGCCCGCGTACAGCTCCTCGAAGGCACGGGTGAGGCGGTCGCGCGCCGCGCCGGGCGCGCGCAGCCCGAACGCCTGCAGGTCGTCGATCGCCAGACTCGGCGCCGAGCCCGCGAGGATGCGCGGCAGCCGCGCGCTGAAGGCCACGGCTCGGAACGGCGTCTGCTGATGTTCCCGATCGTGTTCGCAGTAGCGGTTCAGCCAGCCGTCGGATGTTGCCTTCACGCCCGGTGTGCCCGACTCCATATAGTCCTGCGCGTCGAAATGACTGCGGGTTGAATCCGGGGACCCAACGGCGTGGATCGCAGCGAGGCTCTTGTTGTCCCACAAGGGCTCGAGCGCAGCGAGGCGCGGATGCAGGCCAAAGTAGCCGTCCAGGTCCACGACGTCCGTCTGCGGCACGGCGATGCGCGGGCGCTCGCGGTAGTACAAGGGGTCGCCGTGAGGGACGATCATGTTGAGCCCGTCCACGGCGCCACGCTGGAACAGACAGACGAGCGTCGGACGGTCGGAGGCGGTAAGGGGCGGTAGGGGGCGGTAGGAGGCGAACGCGGCCCGGGCGAGAAACAGTGGATCCATGCCCAAGCTGAACAGCGCCAGGCCGCCTGATTTCACGAACACTCTTCTCGAGATCGACATCGGTCGCTCCTCCAAACGCTTACCGCCTGATACCGCCTCTGACCGCCCCTACCGCTCACTGCCTCTGAAACTCCGGTCCCCCGATCGCCAGTCCCACGGCGAGGGCCCGTGCCTGCACCGAGTTGCTGATGTCCGACAACTGACGTCTGATGACTTCCCTCGTGTTCTCCGTCATCGTGCCGCCGAGGATTACCGCGTCCACAGCCGGGACAAGCTGCGCGGCGTCCGCGCCGGCAGGAATGATCGAGTCGAGGTCCACCGCCGCCCCCGGGAGCCGGCCCGCGGCGAGCGCCACGGCGGTGTTCATCCGGTCGAGCAGCGCACCGCTGTTCACCCAGTCTGCTTCACGCTCGGGATATCCGTCGGGGGCCACGTGCATGTAGAGCGGCTCGCCGAGGCGCGCTAGGACCTGGACCAGCCCGAGGGTGGTGTCGGGATCGGCGCCCACGACGCGCAGCGCGCTCACCAGGAACTCGAGCGGCGTCTTGACCTTGGTGCGCACGTCGGCCGGTGCCCAGAAGTCGGGGCCAAAGACGATGGCGCGCAGCACCTCGCGGATGTCGCCGCCGGAGCGCCGCCACGCTGCGACGGCGTCATCCACGCAGCCATCGGGCGGGTCGTCGCTGACGAACCGCTGGCACAGCTCCTGGCTGACGTGATGCATCGTCGCCGGATGGTTGGCGAGCCACTTGAGCAGACGGATGCCTTCGTCCCTTCCGTGGCCGGCCGGGTACATGAGGCCCATGACAATCTTCTGAGCGCGGTCGTGGGCCCGCTCGTGGAACGCGAACGCTGCCCCCTGGCGGGGGCGCTCGATGCTCCATCCCGTGAAGATCCGCGCCACGTTGATGACGTCCTGCTGGGTATAGCCACCGTCCACGCCGAGCGTGTGCAGCTCGAGCAGCTCGCGGGCGTAGTTCTCGTTGATCCCTCTCCTCGCCCCCTGACCGGGGGGAGAGTTCGGCGCCACGCTCTGCCAATTGTCGAGGTAGAACAGCATCGCCGGGCTTTCGGCCGTGGCGATGAGGAGATCCTCGAACCTGCCCATCGCGTGCGCACGAATCGTGTGCTCGATGTAGTCCGGGAGGAGGAAGCGGTCCGCGCCCTTCCCGATGAACATGTTGAAGTGGTTGCTCCAGAAGTCCACCATCACCTCGAACAGCTGCCGCTCGGAGAGCGCGGCCCGTGTGATGGTGAGATCCATGAACTGGCCCGCGAGCCGGCGGCCGGCCTGCTCCATCGGGCCGGGCTCGTCCTGCGCTCTCATGTTGTCTGCCGCCCCTCCTGCGGCGAGCTGCCGCTCGCGGCGCTCGCGCTGCGCGTCGAAATACCGCTGTGCGAGGTCGCGGCGATCGTAGTCAAGAATTTTGAATCGGTGCTCGCGGGCGGCGAGGACCGGATCGTCGATTCTCTCGGGGTCGAGCTGCTGATCGATCCACGGCATCACGCCCAGCGCAGCGATACGGTCCGCCTCGCCGGGTCGCGGCCCGTAGGCGAGACGGTTGAGGGCGTGCAGGGCGGAGTCGTGGGGTGTGAGGGTGGATCCGCGGGCCGGCACTGCTTGTTGTAAGGGCGCGGCATGCCGTGCCCTTACCATGGACGGCGGCGGCGCGGCGAATGCCAACGCACACGCCAGGATGGGATTTCTCATGCGGTTATATTGACGCACGGTCCTCGAGGGAAGTTAACGCTGTGAGCGCGCCAACTCGCTTCGTCTCCCACGGCATCCTGCCGAGCCCCAGGAGCTTGCTCTCGGGGGGCGATGGCAAGCCGCCAACTTGGAACGAGCGGCTGCAGGCCCTGAAGTACGTGCCGCCGCTGCTGCGGCTGGTCTATCAGACGCACCGTGGCTACACCGTCGCGATCCTCGCGCTCCGCGCCGTGCGGTCGTTCATCCCCCTCGCCGTCCTGTGGATCGGGAAACTGATCATCGACGGCGTCATCGCCGGGATGCGAGCGCGGTCGGCGGGGGGTGCCGTCGACTGGTGGCACCTCGGGGTGCTCGTGGGGCTAGAGCTCGGGATCGCCGTGGGGGGTGAAGGGCTCGCCCGGCTTTCTTCTCTGCTCGAGAGCCTGCTCGGCGACCTGTTTTCAAACCGCATCAGCGTGCGGTTGATGCAGCACGCGGCCACGCTCGACTTGGCGCAGTATGAGGACGCGGAGACGTACGATCACCTGGAGCGCGCCCGCCGTCAGACGGTCGGGCGGATCGGGCTGATCGCGCTGCTGCTGTCGACGACGCAGGACTTCGTGACCCTCGCTTCGCTGGCCGGGGTGCTGCTGGTGCAGCTCCCGTGGCTGCTGTTGCTGCTCGTCGTCGCCGTGCTGCCATCCTTCCTGGGCGAGACGCACTACGCCGCCCTGGGATACTCGCTGCTCTTCTCCTGGACGCCCGAGCGGCGGCTGCTCGACTACCTCCGCTACGCGGGCGCGTCCGACGAGATGGCCAAGGAAGTCAAGTTGTTCGGCCTGTCGGACTTCCTGGTGGGCCGCTACGCGAAGCTCTCCGACCAGTTCTACGACGCCAACAAGCGCCTTGCGGTGAAGCGTAACGTCGTCTCCACCGTGTTCGTCACGATCGGTACGCTGGGCTACTACGGTGCCTACGCGGTGACGATCTATCTCACCGTGCTCGGTCGCTTCACCGTCGGCGCGCTCACGTTCCTGGCGGGCTCGTTCCGCCAGAGCCGCGATCTGATCCAGCGGATCCTGCTCTCCGTCTCTCAGGTGTTCGAGCAGAGCCTGTATCTCTCGGACCTGTTCAGCTTCTTCGACGTGCGGCCACGGGTCACGTCCCGGCCGGGCGCCCGCGCCGTCCCCGTGCCGATCCGCACGGGCTTCGAGTTCCAGGACGTGGGGTTCCGCTATCCCGGCTCGGACCGCTGGGCGGTGCGGCACCTGAGTTTCAAATTCGAGCCCGAGGAGCGGATCGCGCTGGTGGGAGAGAACGGCGCGGGCAAGACGACTCTCGTGAAGCTGCTCGCGCGCCTCTACGACCCGGACGAGGGGCGCATCCTGCTGGACGGGGTCGATCTGCGCGACTACGGCCTGGAGAGCCTGCGCCGCAACATCGGCGTGATCTTCCAGGACTTCGTGCGGTACGACTTCATCTTCAAGGAGAACATCGGGGTGAGCCAGGTGGAGGCGCTGGACGACCAGGCGCGGGTGCGCGAGGCGGCGCGCCGCAGCCTCGCGGACTCGGTGGCGTCCCGGCTCGAGAAGGGCTATGACCAGATGCTCGGCCGCCGCTTTGACGGCGGCGTCGAGCTGTCAGGCGGCGAGTGGCAGAAGGTCGCCCTGGGGCGCGCCTACATGCGCGACGCGCAGGTGCTGATCCTCGACGAGCCGACGGCGTCCCTGGACGCACGCGCCGAGTACGAGGTGTTCCTGCGGTTTGCCGAGCTGACGAAGGGCAGGATGGCGGTGCTGATCTCGCACCGGTTCTCCACGGTGCGGATGGCGGACCGGATCCTCGTGCTTCAAGGTGGGGAGCTCGTGGACCAGGGGACCCACGAGGAACTGGTGGCGCGCGGCGGGTTATACGCCGAGCTGTTCAGCCTGCAGGCGGCGGGTTACCGGTAACTCCGCGACGCCGCTACCGCAGGTAGCGCTCCCGCAGGATCGCCACGTGATGCCGCTCGTGTCCGGCGATGACGTACGCGAGGGCGCGCACCGAGATCTCGTGCTGGTTCGCCGTGCCCCGTCGGGTGAGCGTCGCGGGGTCCAGCCCGCCGAACAGTGCGATCGTCGCGCGGCGCACTACATCGAGCTCGGCCGCCAGGCTCGCGAGCGGGCGGGCGTCGAACCTGCCAGCGGGCGCGTAGGACTGCTCGTCGAACCCCGGTAGCGGCGTCTCATCCCCGCGTGCGAAGCGCAGCGCGCGATAGCCAAAGATTCGCTCCGCGTCGGTCACGTGCCCCACGACCTCCTTGATGCTCCACTTGCCGGGGGCGTAGCGATACAGGGCCTTGGCGTCCGCGATGCCGCTCAGGAGCTGCTGGGTTTCCCGCCGCTGGTCTTCGAGGATTGTTAGGAGGTCTCCTGCCGGTACCCTGGACACGTACGACTCGTAGTGCGGCTCATACTCGACGAGATCGGGACGGGGGATGGTCGCCAGGACCATGTTCCAAGCTACCGCGGCGGCAGGTGTGCGAGGAGCCCGGGGGGAACCGCCCGGCGTTTCCTCTAGAGAACTCCGACGCGAGGGCGCCTGATGACTCCTGTATTCACGCCGCTTTCAACGACCGAGACGGGCCAGCCGCCCGCCGCTGGCGGGCCGATCCCTGTCCCAACCGACGAGGCGCCGCTCGATGCGTATTCCCGCACGGTGATCGGCGCGGCGGAGCGTGTGGGACCGACGGTCGTAACAGTAGAAGTCCAGCAGCGCGTCCGGCGCCGCGGCCGGTCCGATTTCCGCGATGTGCCCGGTCACGGCTCGGGGTTTCTGTTCACGCAAGACGGCTTCGCGCTCACCAACAGCCACGTGGTACACGGGGCGAGCAAGATCGAGGTCGCACTCTCCGACGGCCGCCACCTCCAGGCCGAGCTGGCGGGTGACGATCCCGACACCGACCTCGCCGTCATCCGCGTGAATGGGGCGGGGCTGCCGGCGGCGGCGCTAGGTGATTCGCGGGCGCTGCGCGTGGGCGAGCTGGTCGTCGCGATCGGCAATCCCTACGGGTTCCAGCAGACCGTGACCGCCGGCGTCGTCAGCGCGCTCGGCCGCTCCTTCAGGTCGGTGGGAGGCCGCCTCATCGACGACGTGATCCAGACCGACGCGGCGCTCAATCCCGGCAACTCGGGCGGTCCGCTCGTCAACGGCCGCGGACAGGTCGTCGGGGTGAACACCGCCGTCATCCTGCCGGCGCAAGGAATCTGCTTCGCGGTCGGGATCAACACCGCGAAGTTCGTCGCCGCACAGGTGATCAAGGAAGGGCGCATTCGCCGGGGCCGGATCGGGGTGGCGGGACAGAACGTGCCGCTGCGGCGGCTCACGATCCGCGAGCACGCGCTCGACGTTCCCGGGGGCGTGCTCGTGATGTCCGTCGAGTCCGGGAGCCCGGCTGAGCGGGCCGGGCTGGCCAAGGGCGACGTCATCGTGAGCCTGAACGGCCACGCCGTCGCCGGGATCGACGACCTGCACCGGGTGCTGACCGGTGACGTGGTCGGCATGACGGTTCCGATCGTGATCGTGCGGGGAGCCGAGAAGCGCGAGCTCCGGGTCGTCCCGGAGGACTCCTAAGTCGGACGGTCGGACAGTCGGACTGTCGGCGGACTAGCGAGTCCGTCCGACTGTCCGACGATTCTGGGTTAGATTTGTGGCCCTCATGCCCGCGGCCCGCTCCCGCCTGTCCGTCATCTTCTTCACCATCCTCGTCGATCTCATCGGGTTCGGGATCATCATTCCGATCCTGCCCTACTACGCGCAGCGTCTCGGGGCCGGGGGATTCGGCCTGGGAGCGCTGCTCGGTGTGTTCTCACTGATGCAATTCGTGGCCACGGCCGTCCTGGGGCGCACCTCCGACCGCGTCGGCCGCCGGCCCATCCTGCTCGCGACGATGCTCTGTAACGCGGCGGGATATCTGCTGTTCGCAGCGGCGCATTCGTACGCCCTGTTGTTCCTGGCGCGAGTCGTGTCCGGGTTCGCGGGCGGCAACATTTCGGCGGCGCAGGCATATGTGGCGGACATCACGACGCGTAGCGAGCGCTCGCGCGGCATGGGCGTGATCGGGGCCGCGTTCGGGCTCGGCTTCATCATCGGGCCGGCGGTGGGCGGGCTGTCGGCGCACTACCTCGGCCCGGCGGCGCCCGGCCTCGTGGCGGCGGGCTTGTCGCTCCTGAACTTCGTGTCGGCGTACCTGATTCTCCCCGAGTCGCTCCGCGCGGAGCATCGCAGCGAGCGCGGTACCTGGGACCTCTCCCACATCGGGGATGCGGTGCGCAATCCCAAGCTCGCGCCGCTCATGGCCGCCTGGGGGATCGCGCCGTTCGCGTTCGCGGGGTACTCGGTGGCGCTGCCGCTGTGGGCGGGGCTCGCCTTCGGCTGGCGAGAACAGCAGCTCGGCTGGTTGTTCACCGTGATCGGCGCCACCGCCGCCGTGGTGCAGGGCTACCTGTTCGGCAAGCTCGCGCATCGCGTCGGTGATCGCAGGCTGCTCATCGCCGGGGGTTTCGGCATGGCGCTCGCCATCGCCGTGATCCCGGCGCTTCACTCGACGCCGGCGCTGTACGCGTGGACCGTCGTGCTCGCGTTCTCGAACAGCATCTTCGGTCCGGCGGCGTCGGGCCTCGTGTCGATCTTCGCCGATCCCACCGAGCAGGGTACGGTGCTGGGCGCGGCTCAGGCGCTCTCGGCCCTGGGCCGCCTGCTCGGGCCCATCGTCGTCGGCGAGGTATACGACGGGTCGCATGCGGCGGCGTTTCTGGTCGCGGGGGCAGTTATGGCATTGGGGGGCTTGGCGACCCTGAAGGTGCCAAAGAGCGAACAGGATCGAGTTGTGAGTCAACAGGCCGTGCAAGGCTAGACGGATAGACGGGTAGCGGTGTGCAGGTAGGAGGCTACAGGAAGACGTTCTCCTGGCCACTCGCGACTAGACACCGCTGTCCGTCTACCCGTCTAGCCTATGCCTAGCCCACCCCCTGTTTTCTGCGTCATATTCTCCTGTCCACTAGCCCCGGAGTTGCCCGCGCTATGCGCGTATATAGGACCGCGGAGATCCGCAACGTGGCCGTCGTCGGCCACGGCGCGAGCGGCAAGACGTCGCTGGTCGACGCCCTCGCGTTCGTGGCTGGAACGAGCAAGCGCCACGGGTCCGTGAAGGACGGCACCGCCCTCACCGATTACACCCCCGACGAGATCGAACGCAAGTACTCCATCAACCTGGCGCTCGGCGTGGCCGAGTGGATGGAGACGAAGCTCAACCTGATCGACACCCCCGGCTACCTCGACTTCACCGGCGACGCGCTGGCGGGCGTCTACGCCGCCGACGCCGCCGTGGTAGTCGTGTCGGCGACGGGCGGCGTCGAGGTGGGCACCGAGAAAGTGTGGGATTACTGCGAGCGGCGAGCGATCCCCCGGCTCTTCTTTGTGTCCCTGATGGACAAGGAACACGCGAACTTCGAGCGCGTGTACGGGCAGATCAAGGACGCCCTCACCCCGAAGGTGATCCCGGTGGAGATCCCGGTCGGCGAGGGACCGGAGTTCCACGGGATCATCAACCTCTTCTCCCAGAAATGTCACCTCTACAAAAAGGGGACGAAGAACGGGGAATACGAGGAAGTCGACGTGCCGGCGGAGTACCGGGAGCGGTTCGAGCGGTACTCAAAGGAGCTGATCGAGCGGATCGCCGAGACGGACGACACGCTGCTCGAGCGCTACCTGGGTGGCGAGCAGATCGGGCGTGACGAGGCCATCGCCGCCATGAAGGCGGGCATGGCCCGGGGCGAGCTGTACCCGCTGTTCTGCGGCGCGGCCGAGCTCACGTACGGGACTCGGGCGCTGCTGTCGAAGATGGTGGAGCTGTTCCCCCCGCCGGGAGAGCGCCCGCCGGTCGAGGCGCACAAGTGGGGGAGCGCGGAGAAGGTCACGCTCAAGCCGGACGACGGCGGACCGTTCGTCGCGCAGGTGTTCAAGACGATCTCCGAGCCCCATGTCGGCGACGTGACCTTCTTCCGGCTGTACTCGGGCACCGTGAAGAATGGCCAGGACGTTTACAACGCGCCGCGCGAGGCGACGGAGAAACTGAATCACCTCTGCGTCACTGTCGGGAAAGACCGGGTCGAGATCGCCGAGCTCCACGCCGGGGACATCGGCGTGGTCGCGAAGCTGCGCGACACGCACACCAACGACACGCTCTCCACGAAGGACGCGGCGATGGTGCTCCCCAAGATTCCGTTCCCCGAGCCCGTGCTCACGGAAGCGATCGAGGTGAAGCAGCGGGGCGAGGAGGAGAAGCTCTCGAACGGACTGCACAAGCTGCACGAGGAAGACCCGACGTTCCAGCACGAGTACAACGGCGAGCTGCAGCAGACGCTGATCCGCGGCCTGGGGGAGCGGCACCTCGAGATCATCGTGGGTCGCCTGGCGCGGAAGTTCGGCGTCCACGCCCTGATCACCAAGCCGAAGGTCGCCTACCGCGAGACGTTCAAGGGCAGGGCGGAGGGGCAGGGGAAGCACAAGAAGCAGACAGGGGGCCGCGGCCAGTACGGCGACTGCTGGATCCGCATCGCCCCGCTGCCGCGCGGCTCAGGGATCCAGTTCGCGGACGAGATCGTGGGCGGCGTGATTCCGCGCCAGTATATCCCGGCGGTGGAGCGCGGGATCCAGGAGGCAGCGGCCCGCGGCCCCATCGCGGGGTATCCCGTGGTGGACTTCAAGGTGGAGCTGTACGACGGCAGCTATCACGACGTGGACTCGAACGAGCAGTCGTTCAAGATGGCCGGCATTCTCGCATTCCGGAACGTCAGCCCGAACGCGCGGCCCACCCTGCTCGAGCCGATCCTCGAGCTCGAGGTCTTCACGCCCGACGAGTACCTGGGCGCCGTCATGGGCGATCTCTCGTCGCGGCGCGGGCAGATCCTCGGCAGCGACAAGGACGGCCGGCTCACGAAGGTGCGGGCGCTCGTGCCGGAGGCGGAGCTCGATCGCTACGCGACGACGCTGCATTCGCTCACCCACGGGCGGGGGACGTACCGGCAGAAGTTCCACGTGTACCAGGAAGTCCCGCCCGACGCCGCGCACAAGGTGGCCGAAGCGCGGAAGAAGGAGTTGGAACAGGCGAAGGCGTCGTGATGCGGTGGCTTCGCCTCTGGTTCGGTTTCTCCGAGCCAGTGAACCGGCGCGCCTACGTTGTGAGCGGCGCCGGGCTCCTGCTGTTCAAGTATGCGGCGGACGCGGCGCTCGTCTGGACGTACAGCGGCCGGCTGTGGAGCCCCGCCAACTATCTGAGGTCCGTGTCGCTGCTCCGGGAGCGCGTCCTGCTGGGCGTCTCCCCCGGGGTGATGCTCGCCCTGGCGTTGTGGACGCTGCCGTTTCTGTGGATCGGCTTCGGAATGTCGGTGCGCCGCGCCGCGGACGCGGGCAGATCGGCGTGGTGGGCGCTGTTGTTCTTCGTCCCCGTCTTGAACTACGTCCTCATGGTCACGCTCAGCTTGCTTCCCACCGCCGCGGTTCCGGAGTGGCGGCGGACGGCGCCCGTGCCGGTGATGAGCGACCGCTTGAAGAGCGGGCTGCTCGGCATCGCGGCGTCGCTGGCGATCACGATTCCGAGCGTGCTGATCGGCGTCTATCTCAAGAAGAGCTACTCGGCGGGGCTGTTCCTGGGCACGCCCTTCAGCATCGGTTACATCAGTGCCCATGTGTTCAACCATCGGCACGGGCGCACCGTGGGACAGACGATCGAAGTCGTGCTGATCGCGCTAGGGCTCGCCGCGGCCGCGCTGTTCCTGTTCGCGGCCGAGGGCGCGTTCTGTCTCGCGCTCGCGTTCCCGCTCGCCGCCTTCGTCGGAGTGTGTGGTGGTCTGTTCGGCCGGGCGATCGCGTTGCACGGGGCGGAGCCGCCGTACCGGACCGGGATGGCTGCGGCGTTCGCGCCGCTCCTCGTCCTTGCCGAGCCGCGCGCCTCGGCTCCGGCGCACGAGGTCCTTTCGGTTGTGGAAATCGCTGCGCGCCCCGACGTGGTGTGGCGCCACGTCGTATCGTTCGCCGATCTCCCACGCCCCGGCGAATGGCTGTTCCGGATCGGCGTCGCCGCACCGGTGCGCGCGCGAATGGACGGGACGGGCGTGGGCGCTGTGCGGTACTGCGACTTCACAACGGGTAGCTTCGTGGAGCCGGTGACCGCCTGGGAAGAGAACCGCGTGCTGGCGTTCGACATAGTGCGGCAGGCGCCGCCGCTGCGGGAGTGGAGCCCCTACCGCGACGTGAACCCCCCGCATCTCGACGGGTACTTCCGGGCGACCCACGGCGAGTTCCGGCTCACGCCGTTGCCGGATGGCCGCACGCGGCTCGAGGGGCGGACGACCTACGCTGTGGCGATGTTCCCGCAGAGCTATTGGACGCTGCCCGCCGGCCGCATCATCGCGGCGATTCACACGCGGGTACTGCGGCACATCAAGGTCCTGGCCGAGGAGGAGCACCGATGAGAGTCACCATCCTGTGTGCCGCCCTCGCGCTCGCGGGCGCGGCCTGCAAGCCGATCGAGCGGCGCGCCCCGGCAGACTCCACGGTCGCGGCGGTCACGACCCCCGCGCCGCCCGCGACCGCGCCGAGCCCGCCGTCCGCGCCGTCCGTCTCGAAGGTCGTGACGGTCGAAGGGTTCCTCGCGCCGGAATCGGTGCTGCACGACACGACGCAGGACATCTACTTCGTTTCCAACGTCAACGGCAGCCCGCTCGCGAAAGACAACAACGGCTTCATCAGCCGTGTGAAGCCGGACGGCGCGGTCGAGAATCTCAAGTTCATCGAGGGTGGACGGAACGGCATCGTCCTGAACGCGCCGAAGGGCCTGGCGCTCGCTGGCGACACGTTGTGGGTGGCCGACATCGACGTGGTCCGCGCCTTCAACGCGAAGACGGGAGCCGCGATCGACAGCGTGAGCCTGAGCAAGCTGGGCGCCGTGTTCCTGAACGACCTGGTCGTCGCCCCGACCGGTGCGATCTACATCACCGATACCGGCATCCGGTTCGACGACGTGGGCAACGTGTTGCACCCGGGCCCGGATCGCATCTTTCGCATCGCGCCTGACCGGACGGTGACGGTGGCGGTGCGAGGAGACACGCTGGGCCGGCCCAACGGGATTGCGTTGGACCCCGTGGGCAAGCGCTTCGTGATCGTGGAATTCGGTGGGCGATCGATCCTGGCCTGGAAGCCGGGGGACCGGGCGCCGAGTGTGATCGCGAAGGGCCCGGGAGGGTTCGACGGCGTCGTGGTCGCGGGGGGCAAGATCCTCGTGTCTAGCTGGACCGATTCCACGGTGTCGAGCTATGAGACCGGTCAGGAAGTGAAGCTCATCACCGGCATCGCCGGACCCGCCGACATCGGCTACGACGCGAAGCGGAACCGCGTGCTGATCCCGGTGTTCCCCGGCAACCGGGTGGAGGTGTGGCAGCTGCCCTGACGCGCGACGCTAGCGCGCCGGCGCGAGGAGGCGGCGGCCGAGGCTGCGAACCGCCAGGCCCCATACGTCGCGGTAGCTCCGCGCGCCGAGCAGTACGTCGGCGATGGCTTCGCTCAAGCCCTGTCCCCACGTCCGGAACAGCCAGCGGCGGATCGCGGGCCGCTCGTACAGCAGTGTCGCGAGCAGTCGCGCGCTTCTGAGGTCGGGGAGGATCTCCCGGCGAAGGTCTGTGTGATACGTGGTCTGCACGAGAGCTGCGTCGCCGATCCCCTGCGCCACGGCTGCTCCTCCCAGTTGGCCGCTCCGGATCGCGTAGCTGATCCCTTCGGCCGTGAGCGGATCGGCGAGGCCCGCCGCATCGCCCGCCAGCAGGATGCGGCCCCGGACCAACGGCCCGGAGCGGCGCCGCACCGGAATGACGTACCCGTGCCGCTTCACCTCTCCGCTGGCCTTGATCTCCAGGAGCGCGAGGTAGCGTGCCAGCTGGTCGTGCAGGTCGCGCGCGCCCGCGCCCCGGTGCGTGCTCAGCACGCCGACCGAAAGGTGCGCCGCTTTGGGGAAGACCCACGCGTAGCCGTGCGGCACCATGCCCACGTCGAACCGGGGCTCCTCGGCGAACCGTAGGAGCGTGGCGTCGTCCACCGGCATCTCGTATTCGAGGGCGGGGATGGCGAGGCGGTCGTCGTGCCACCCCGCGAGCCGCGCGACGTCTCCCAACGCCCCGTCCGCCGCCACCACGAAGTCCACCCACAGCGCTCCGCGATCGGTGTCGAGGCGGACGCGGCGTCCGTGCGCGGCCACCTGCCGGACGCGACAGGGGGCGAGCAGCCGCGCGCCCGCCTGTACCGCCCGCTCGACCAGGAAGAGGTCGAGCCGGTCCCGCATCGTCATCGCGATGAGCGGCTCGGCGCGCCGCACGGTGTAGTGGCGCCCCAGGTCGTGCAGGTAGAGCGCCGCGCGGTAGCAGGGGCGCTCGGTCACGGGGGTCAGGTCGAGCCCCGCGAACCTGGCGGCGCGGTAGACGACCCCGCCGCCGCACGTCTTGTAGCGCGGGAGGGCCTCCCGCTCGAGCAGGGCGACCTTCACGCTACTCCGGGCCAGCACCAGTGCCGCCGAGCTGCCTGCGGGACCGGCGCCCACCACCGCGACGTCGTACTCGCTCATTCGGCGGGACTGTTGACGGCGAGCACGGCCGCACCCCGCACCGCTCCCGCGCGCAGCCGGTTGAGGGCCTCGTTCGCCTCGTCGAGAGGGAAGGACTCGATCTGCGTGTGCACCGGGACGCGGGGTGCGAGAGCGAGGAACTCCTCGCCGTCCCGCCGGGTGAGGTTCGCGATCGAGCGGACGACCCGCTCGCCCCAGAGGAGCTGGTAGGGGAACGCGGGGATGTCGGTCATGTGGATGCCGGCGCATACGACGGTGCCGCCCGGTACGACGGCCCGGAGCGCGCTCGGGACGAGCGCTCCCACGGGCGCGTAGATGATCGCTGCGTCGAGCGGCTCGGGGGGCGCGGCCTCAGAATCCCCCGCCCACGCGGCGCCGAGCTCGAGCGCGAACCGTTGCGCAGTCGTGTCGCCGGCGCGAGTGAACGCGAAGACGCGGCGCCCCTGGTGGCGGGCGACCTGCGCCACGATGTGGGCCGCGGCACCGAAGCCATACAGGCCGAGCCGCTCCGCGTCACCCGCTGCGACGAGGGACCGGTAGCCGATCAACCCTGCGCAGAGGAGCGGCGCGGCCTCGAGGTCCTGATAGTCAGCCGGGATTCGGAAGACGTAGCGCGCATCGGCGACCGTGTATTCCGTGTAGCCGCCGTCGAGGTGGTAGCCGGTGAAGCGGGCGCGCTGGCACAGGTTCTCGCGCCCTGTGCGACAGTAGCGGCACTCGCCGCAGGTCCAGCCGAGCCAGGGCACGCCCGCACGCTCGCCCAACGCCCAGCCACGAACGTCGGCTCCCAGGCCCGCGACTGTGCCGACGATCTCGTGCCCGGGGACGAGGGGCAGCTTTGGGTTTGGCAGGTCGCCGTCGGCGACGTGAAGGTCGGTGCGACACACGCCGCAGGCCTGGACCGCGAGCAGGATCTGACCGAGGCCGGGCTCGGGGCGGGGAATCTGCGCGGCGCGCAAGGAGTGGCGGGCGGCGTCGAGCAGCATGGCGCGCATGGCACCTGAACGGTGTCACAAAAACCAGTAGGGGCAAGGCTTGCCCCTACGCTGGCGTGCCGGGAGGCCGTGGCCCGTCCGGCGCGAACGGCTTCCGGAGCATGCGCAGCACCTCGAGCTGCAGGGCGCCGAGGACGAGCGGGGGAAGGAGGGGGATGATCGGCAGCCAGAAGTGCGAGTGAACGTAGAAGACTATGGCGGCGAAGTAGTAGCTATAGAGGGCGGCCAAGGGGACAATTAGGGCTGTGCCGAGGCATCCAAAACCGGTCGCAATGCGCGCGGCGAGCAGCGCTCTGGGAGCGGCTGGCCACGCCAGGAGGAGCGCGAGCGCGACGACTCCCGCGGCCACCAGGAAGTCCGGTGCATGCGTCACCGACCAGCCGTAGAGCCCGAGCCGGGATAGGTCCACGTCCTCTTTGAGGTAGTGCCCAAGCAGCGCCGGGGCGAGCGCCCAGGCCGTGGTCGCGGCCAGGATCACCCGGTACGATGCCTGAGGCCGGCGGCGATGGGCGCGGTCCCGCAATCGGTCCGCGATCGCCCCGACCAGCGCGTGACGGCCGGTATACTCCTGCAACCAACCTGCGACCGCGCCGAGCAACGCGAGGTTGAGTCCCGGGCCGAGCAGCGCCACCCAGCGCCACCCGATCCCCGGCCACAGGCGCGACACCGCCCACGAGAGGGGGAAGGCGAAGGCGCACGTAAAGCGGCGCAGCCCCGTCAGCGGGTCGTCCTCGAAGTCCGCCCAGTTGGCGGCGCGCGCGGCGACCATCCATGCCACGAGGAGCACCACGCTGGTGCCGAAGCCGGCGTAAAATCCCAATCGGGCCCAGCGACGCGATGCGGCCGGCGTCACCCCACCAGTGCCGGCTCCAGCTCCTTCGGCTGTTTGTACACGTAGCGCTGGCCGGCGTAGTTACGCAGCACTACCTCGTCGTCCGTGATCGACTCGACGTACTCGGGCAAGAGCGGGATCTTCCCGCCGCCCCCCGGCGCGTCGATCACGAAGTGCGGCACGGCGAGCCCCGAGGTCCAGCCGCGGAGCGCCTTCATGATCTCGAGTCCCTTTTCCACGGTGGTGCGGAAGTGTTCGGCGCCCGCCACCTGGTCGCACATGTAGATGTAGTACGGCCGCACCCGCGCGGCGAGCAGCTTCTGCATCAGGGATTTCATCACCACGGGATCGTCATTCACGCCCTTCAACAGTACAGTCTGGCAGCCGAGCGGGATGCCGGCGTCGGCGAGCATGCCGAGGGCCTTCACCGCCTCCGGCGTCAGCTCGTCCGGGTGGTTGAAGTGCGTGTTGATGTAGAGCGGATGGTATTTGCGCAGGATGCCGCACAGCTGCGGCGTGATCCGCTCCGGGAGGTGGCAGGGGATGCGGCTGCCGATCCGCACAACCTCAAGATGCGGGATCGCGCGCAGCCGCTTGAGGAGGTCCTCGATGCGCCGGTCGGAGAGGAGCAGCGGGTCGCCGCCCGACATGATCACGTCGCGGATCTCGTGGTGCTCCTCGAGGTAGCGGAACGCCGACTCGAGCTGCGACATGGGGATCTTGCTCGGGTCCCCGACTTTGCGGCGCCGCGTGCAGAAGCGACAGTAGGAAGCGCACACGGGAGAGACGAGGAACAGGGCGCGGTCGGGATAGCGGTGCGTGATGTTGGGGACCGGTGAGTGCGCGTCCTCGGCCAGCGAGTCCACGAGCCCATCGTGCACTTCGAGCTCCTGGAGGTCCGGCACGTACTGGCGCCAGATCGGATCGCCGGGGGACTTGATCAGGTCCACCATGGCGGGCGCGATCCGGAACTCGAAGTTCTCGGCCGCCTGCCGCAGGCGATCGAGATCCGGGAAGTGCTCGGCGCCGAACTTGGCCACGAGCGCGTCCAGCGACGCGAGGCTGCGCTTACGCAGTAGTTCCTGCCAGGACTCCATGCCCCAGGTCCTTGAGGTAGATCACCAGGTCGTCGCCGGGCGCGTAGTACGCCGGGATTGCGGCGACCCGGCCGTATCCACGCCGCTCGTAGAACGCGCGCGTCGCGGCGTAGTCCTCACGCGACGAGGTCTCCACGACTACCAGCCGGCAGCGGTCAGCCCTTAGTCGCTCCTCCACTGCGTCCAGCAGTTGGGTCCCAACGCCCCGGTGCTGCCGCGCGGGATCCACCACCAGCCAGTACA
>QHTZ01000108.1 GCA_003221005.1 Gemmatimonadota bacterium | reverse complement strand
CCGAGCGTGGTCTCGGTGTTGCCGACGTCGAGGGCGAGCAGCATCCGCGGCTAAGATAGACGGCGCCCGAGGGCGCCGCCACGCGGCTCAAGCGAGCTCGACATGGCCGTCGAGCACGGCGATCGTGGTCGCCCCACTCTCCACCAGCAGCGCCCCGTCCGGGCGGATCCCCGCTCCGCGGCCGGCCGCCGGCCTGCGCAGCTCGCGGCCACGCAGCCAGTCGCGCTCCGCGAACGCCTGGCACTCCGCCTCCGTGAGCACGGTGCCTCCCGCGACGACGGCGGCGAGGCCGGGTACGAGCCGGTCGAGCAGATCGACTGGCCGGAGGTCCGGCAGCAATTCGTGGAGCGCGATGGCTCGCGGGGCGAGCTCGGCCGGAATCGCGTTGCAGGCGTTCACTCCCACGCCCAGCGCGAGCCACTGGAGCGCGTCTCCTTGCCATCGGCCCTCGCACAGCACGCCGCCTAGCTTGCGATCGTCGAGGAGCACGTCGTTCGGCCACTTCAACCGCGTGCGTGGCAGCCCCAGCAGCTCGTCCACCGCATCGGCCACCACGAGCCCGGTGCGGATCGACAGCGCGCCGACGTCCGCACGGGGCGGCCGCAGTAACAGCGCGAGCCAGGCGCCGCCCTGAGGCGAGCGCCAGGTGCGCCCGTCGCGCCCGCGCCCCGCGGTCTGCTCCAGGGCGACGACCGTAGCGCCGTGCGGCGCGCCGGCGGCGCCGAGCTCGTGCACCACGTCGAGGCAGGAAGTAATCGTGCGGAACACGGCGGCCTGCGGGACGCCCCAGCGGCGGGCGAGGGAATGCGCCGGCACCCCATCGAGGGTTACGGGTGCCACGGCCTCACCCCACCCGGCCCGCGACGAGCGCGACCAGTCCCACGGCCATCGCCCCTTTCAGCAGGAGGCCCAGGCGCTCGCTCCGGCCGACGATCAGCCGCGTCGCCACGACGAGGACGGCCAGCTGCGCGAAGATCGCCAGCACGAAGTACGCCCCGCGATACCCGGCCCGCGCCGGCAGCAACAGGCTCACCGGCACGAAGCCGATCGCCAGGACGATCGTGAGCCAGGGTCTGCCGGGCTGCCGCTCCGCATCCGCGGCGAGACCGCGCACCAGCGCGAGCCAGGAGGCGAGCGTCCACGGCACCAGCCCTTGCGCCGGCCGGGCGACGGCGATGGCGCCGTACAGCAACGGCAGGCCGGAGACCACTGCGAGCGCGATTCGCTGGAACGGCTGTCGCCGCTCGAGCGCGGGAAGCAGCGCAATGGCGGCGCAGCCGGCCAGCCCGACGGCCACCGCCGCGCCACCCACAAGCATCGCGCCGGCAACTCCGATCACCACGCCGGCGAACACCACGAAGTCCGCTGCGCCCGACGAGGCGGTGACGTCGCGCCTCCGCCCCAGGGCGCTTCCCGCCGCGCCCAGCCCAATGGCGGCGAGCGCAGCCCACCAGGCGAGCGGCGGCGTTGCCAACCCCCCGAGGGCGATCCAGCACCCCGCCAGCACGCCGAGCGCGGCGACCAGCAGCTGCGGGGCACGGACCAGGCGCGCGACATCACCCATTCAGTACGTCCCGGTACAGGGCTTCGTACTGCGGCACGATGCGCTCGGCGGAGAAATCGAGCGCCCGCCGCGCCGCCGCGCTGCGCATCCGCGCGTGGCGCGCCGGGTCCGAAAGGATCGCCGCGGCCTCGGCGGCCATCGCGTCGACCGCGCCGACCGGTGCCAGAAACCCCGTCTCCCCCTGCGCGATCACTTCGGGGAGGCCTCCCACCGCTGAAGCGATGACGGGGACCCCGCACGCCATCGCTTCGAGAGCCGCGAGCCCGAACGACTCGGTCTCCGACGGGAGGAGGAACAGGTCGCTCCCGCGCAACAGCTCAGCCACGTCATCCACCTTGCCCAGGAAGCGGACGTCTTCTCCCAGACCCAGGCGATCGGCCTCGTGCTCGGCCGCATCGCGTTCCGGGCCGTCGCCGATCAGGACCAGGGTCGCCGGCATCGCCTTGCACACGCTCGCGAACACGCGCACCACATCGACCACGCGCTTCACGGGACGGAAGTTCGAGACGTGGGTCAGAATCTTGTGGTCTGCGGGCGCCAGCGCGCCGCGACACGACCCGTCGCGCGGGGGGTGGTACTCGGCCGGCGAAATGAAGTTCGAGATGACGCGCACGTCACAGTCGACGCAGCCGAAGGCGCGGTAGGTCTCGTCGCGCAGGTAGCGCGACACCGCGGTCACCGCGTCCGACTGCTCGATGGAGAACTTGGTGAGGGTGTAGTAGGACGGGTCCTGTCCCACGAGCGTGATGTCGGTGCCGTGCAGCGTCGTCACGACCTTGAGATCGCGCTCTGGCCGGAGCATCTGCTTGGCGAGCCAGGCCGTCGCGGCGTGCGGTATCGCGTAATGCACGTGCATGATCTCGAGCTTTTCCCGCTGCGCTACCTCGTGCTGCTTGACCGCGAGGGCGAGCGCGTAAGGCGAGTGCTCGAATAGGGGGTAGTCGGTGGTCACCACCTCGTGGAACGTCACCCGCGGCGCGAACCCGCGCAGCCGGAACGGGCTCGCGTAGGAGACGAAGTGCACCTCGTGCCCGCGCCGGGCGAGCTCGAGCCCGAGCTCCGTAGCGACGGCGCCCGAGCCGCCGTAAGTCGGGTAGCAGGTGATACCGATTCTCATGAAGCGGGATGGGAGATGGGGGATGCGGGATGCGTGGCGACGGCCCAGCGTTCAGCGATCTGTGCAGCAAGCAGCGCGGGGGACGCCATCGCGTCGAGGACCCACACGCTTCTCGCATCCCGCATCCCGCCTCCCGGACTGCGCAGTTGATGTCGAAACCACGTCTCCTGCCGCTTGGCGTAGCGCCGCGTGGCGACGACGATCGCTTCCGCGAGCCTGTCCGCAGGCAGATCCCCGCGGAGCATGGCGACCGCTTCGCGGTAGCCGACGCCGTCGAGGCCCGCGGCGTCCGGGGGCACGCCCCGCGCGAGCAGCGCTGCCACTTCGGCCACGAGCCCGGCCCCGAGCATCCGCTCCACGCGCTCCGCGATCCGGCGTCGCAGCGCGTCGCGCGGCAGTGTGAGGTGAATGTACCACGGGCGCATCGCGCCGGTCTCGCGCGCCTCACGCTGCCACCACGACAGCGCGCGGCCGGTGAGCAGGGCGACCTCGATCGCCCGGGCCGCCCGCTGGCGGCCTCCGCCCGCGAACCCGCGGTCGAGCCGGGCGGCCCAGTGGGCCGCGCGCGCGGGCGCGAGCCGCGCCGCCCAGCCTCGCAGCTGCTCGTGCCGGGCGGGGTCGAGCAGCGGCTCGCGGAACAGTCCCTCCGCCAACGCCCGCACGTAGAAACCGGTTCCACCCAGGACCAGCGGCTCCCGGCCCGCTGTGCGCACCTCCGCGAGCCAGGCCGCGGCGTCGCGCGCGAAGCGACCGGCGCTATACCGCTCCCCGGGCTCGATCAGGTCGAGCCCGAGATGCGGCACCTGCGCGCGGACCTCGGGCGTGGGCTTCGCGGTCCCGATGTCGAGGTGGCGGTACACCTGCCGCGCGTCGGCGGAGATGACCGTGATCGGACGGAGCGTTGCGAGCTCGACGGCGACCGCGGTCTTGCCGACACCCGTGGGGCCGATGAGGACCGGGACGAGCGGGAGGGACGTCACCGCACTCAGGCCCTCCCGAACCTTCTCTCCAGTTCCCCCTTGGGGAGTTGCAGGATCGTGGGGCGTCCATGAACGTCGTGCGCCGGCAGGGTCGCCGTCAGGAGCCGCGCGATGAGCTCGCGCATCTCGTCCGGCTCGAGCCGCTGGCCCGCCTTGATCGCCCCGCGGCAGGCGAACGTCGCGGCGAAGCGCTCCAGCCGGTTCGCCCACCCCCCGAAGCGTCCCCCGGCCAGGTCCGCCACGAGCTCCTGCAGGCATCGCGCGGCGTCGAACCGTGGATGAGGGTTGGGCGCGGTGTGGATCACAACCGTGCGCCCCGAAAAGGGCTCGATCTCGTAGCCGACGCGCTGGAGCAGCTGCCGGTGCCGGTCGATGGCGTCGAGCTCGGGGGGCGTGAACTCGAGTGTCAGCGGCAAGAGCAGCCGCTGCGCGGGCGCGCCGTCGCCGGTGAGCTGGCGCATCGCGGCTTCATAAAGGATCCGCTCGTGGGCCGAGTGCTGGTCCACGATCGCGACGCCGGAGTCGTTTTGGAACAGAATGTACGTGTCGAAGACCTGGAGCAACGGAGGCGTCGCGTGTGGCGCGTCGGCAGCGCCGGTATCGAGCCCGAACATTTCGAGCGCCGGCCCCTGAGGAAGCTCGACCGCTCCACCCGCCCAGGCGCTGGACGGCCAGGCGCCGGACCCCGCGGCCAGCGGGGCCGCCGCGCCGAGCGGCGTGAGCGCCCGCCGCACACCCTCTTCCACGACGCGCTCGACGAAGAACTTGTCGCGAAACCGCACTTCGAGCTTGGCCGGGTGCACGTTCACGTCGACCGCGTCGCCCGGAAGCTCGAGGAACAGGAGCAACGATGGCCGGTCGCCGGGGGCGATAGTCGAGCGGTACCCCGCCTCGCCAGCGCGCAGGATGAAGGGATCACGGATCGGCCGTCGGTGCACGAACACGTAGCCCTTACGGCCCGCCGGCTTCGCCTGCGCAGGACGCTGCGCGAACCCGGTGAGCTCGAGCGGTCCTTCGCGGTGGGCGACGGGCACGAGCGTGTCCGCGAACTCGCGCCCCCACAACCCCGCCACGCGGTCGATCGGCTCGGCGGCGGGCGCCACGTCGAGGAGCACGCGCTCATCGCTCGTGAGCGTGAAGGCGACGTCGGGACGCGTGAGGGCGAGCATGGTGAGCGCATCGAGCGCGGCGCGAGTCTCGGTCGCCTGCGCCCGCAGGAACTTGCGGCGCGCCGGCGTATTGAAGAACAGCGCCTGCACGGTGACCGTGGTCCCCCGCTGCCGCACGGCGTCGTCGACCGCCTCGAGCCGGGCGCCCACCACCCGGAGGCGCGTCCCGGTCCGACCGTCGGGGGAAGTCTCAAGCTCGAAGCGCGACACGGAGGCCACCGCTGGAAGGGCCTCGCCCCGGAACCCGAAGGTGGCGACGCCGATGAGGTCCGCAGCCGACCGGATCTTGCTCGTCGCGTGACGGGCGAGCGCGAGCTCGGCGTCGGCGCGACTCATCCCTTCCCCGTCGTCACTCACCCGAATCAGCGTCTTGCCGCCGTTCTCGATCGCCACCCGGACGGTGCGCGCGCCCGCGTCGAGCGCATTTTCCACCAGCTCCTTCACGACCGAGGCCGGCCGCTCCACGACCTCCCCGGCGGCGATCTGATCGGCGACCTGGTCCGGCAGGACTGCGATCTTGGGACTCACAGCCGGACGACCTCGTCGCTGAGCACCCAGCCGCGCACGCCATCGTCGCGGCGCACTTCGAGCCAGCGTGCGTAACTCCCCGCGATCTCGAGCGCCGCGCCGGCGTCGAGCGTGGTGGTCGCGCTGGCGCTGCCGTATGGCGCGACCCGCACCGGGGTCGCCGGGGTGAGGACGACGGCGAGCGGCCGGTCGCGGCGCCGCCACTCGAGCGCGCCGAACGTCGCCGCGGCGGCCGTGAGCGCCATTAGTACGAGAATCACCCAGCGCCGCCGCCCGGTCAGGACCGCGCCCCACAGCAGCAGCCACGCCAGCGCCACCAGAAGTGCCCACTCGCCCGGGGTGGCGGGTCCGACGAACAGGAGCGCCTCGCTCGCGGGGTCCGGGGCCGGGAGGAGGCGGCGGGCCCGCTGGACGATGGGATTGCGGGGGTCGAGGCGCGCCGCGATGGTCCAGGCCGCGACGGCCTTCCCGTCCGCGCCGGCGCGATACAGCGTGGCGCCGAGATTGTACCAGTGAGCGGCGACGCGCGGAGCGACTGCGGCCCGAGCCGCGAAGGAATCGGATGCCGCACGCAGCGCGCCCGCCTGGTACAGGACCTCCGCTTTGGGAGCCTGTGCCGCGCCGTCGCGTGGAGCGAGCAACACGCCGCAGATGAGCGCGACCATGATCCGGCGCCGCCGCGGTCCCGGCGGCTCGGCGCCCAGCACCTGCAACACTTGCTCCAGTTCCGCCGCGAGCTCCGCGGCGTCGCCCAGCCCCCGGGGCCCGTAGCGGGCCGCGCGCAGCCGGTCGCGCAGCCGCATCACGTGGTCGGCCACCGCGCTCTCGATTCCCGCGGCGCGCAGCGCGCGCGCTAGACCGTCGCCGTCGCGGGTAGGCGGATCAGGGACATGATTCGCCAGGACAGCGTGGAACCCGCGCTCTAACCGACCCAGGTGCGACAGGACGGGACTCTTCGCCCCGGCGGGGGGCAATCCGCGCCGCCGCCGTCGCTGCACCCCGACCACAAGCGGCGGCCCGAGCGCGAGTGCCACCCAGCCCCACGGTACCAGCCCCCGCGCCACCGCGTCCTGCCACGGCGCGACGTCGCTACTGAGCAGCGGCGGCAGCGCGCGCGCGGCACGCGGCTCGGTGCCAGGAAGCACCGCGAGCGCCAAGGGCGGCGTGCGTGCCACGGCGTAGCCACCCGTCGCGACGTCGTAGTACGGATAGCGCACTTCGGGAAGCATGAACGTTCCCACTGAATCCGGCACGACGAGGTAGCTGAACACCTTGCTCCCCGCGACGAGACCGCCTTGGGGCGCGACCGACACGTTCGTCTCGGCCGGGTAGGCGCGAAACCCCGTGGGCCAGCGCAGCGCAGGCTCCGGCCAGAGCGTCGCGTTCCCGATGCCACTAACCGTGGCGAGGACCGTGATCGGCTCACCCACTCGGGTGTCCGCGGGCACGACCGAGAGCGCCAGCGCGAGCCCCTCACCCGCGACCTGCCGGTCGTCTTCCGGCCGCCCGGCCGCCGGGGGAGCGAGCACAGTGATGGCAATCGAGTCGCTGTGCAGCACGTACCGCTCCTCACGGCTAAAGATCGAGAACGAGACGGGAACGCCGTACTCCACGGACGCCGGAGGGATCAGCAGCCGCCCCGCCTCAAGCGGGAACAGGATCTCGTGGAGTGCGTACAGATCCATCCACCGTCCCTGCACCAGCCGCGCCGCGACCGATTCCTCCGGGCGCTCCTCAGCGTAGGACCAGACCCCTTGCGGCGTCGCGAGCGTGAGCCGAGGCTGGCTGCGGAGCCGCAGCCGCACATCGCGTGGAAACCAGGCGGCGACCAGCACGTCGAGCTGCTGCCCGACCAGAACGCTGTCGGCCGGCATGTGCACGGTGAGCGCGACCTGATCGCCGCGCTCGGGCGACGGTGCGCGGTCGAGCAGGGCCCGCGCGGGAGCTTCGAGCGCGGCCGCGGGACGCGACGCCTTGTCCGCCGTGATGGAGATGGCCGCGGTCGTCACGACCGCCCGCCCCTGCTGCACCCGCACCGGTCCGATCACCAGCGTGCCCGCACGCTCGGCGCGGAGCGTCAGCTGCCGCATGGTCGTCCGGAGCGGGCTTCCCACTCCCGCTCCCCCGCCCGCATCGCTGCCGAGCGAGACGTCGGTGACTTCGTGCGTGGCAATGATCGCGAAGCCCGCAAGCGGCGGCAGCGTGAGGTTGAGCGGTTGGGCTGACCGAGTGCGCGCACGGACGGTGAGCACCAGCGCGTCCCCGACCGTGAGCCGCGTGCGGTCCACGCTCGCGACCACGACCGGCGGACCCGCCTGCAGCTGGGCGATCAACCAGATGACCGGGATCACCAGTCCTTCACCCCCGACTCTCCCGCCGCGCGAGCGTGACCCGTGCGCGCGCGGCGCGTGCGCAGCTCCTCCTGACCGATCGAGGCGAGAATCTGATCTGCCTGGGCCTGCGTGAGGCCTCCGCCGCCGCTCTGCGGTTCCTCCGCGGTGGACGCCCCTCCCCCAGCCCCACTGCCCGACGGTCCCCCGCCGCCCCCGCCCCCCCCGCCGCCGCCCGACGGACTGTTGCTGCTCCCGCCGCCACTGCCGCCGCGGCGACGCCGGACGGCCAGCTCGAGATTCCATTTCGCCGCCGGGTTATGCGGCCGCAGCAGCAGCGCTTCCCGGTAGGCGCGCTCCGCGTCGGCGAGATGGGCCTCGCGATGCGCGCTGTCGGCATCGGCTTCGCGCAGGCCGACCAGACCGAGGTTGTAGAGCGCGCGGAACCGGAGCTCGGGGTCGAGCGACGCCGCCGCCCGCGAGAGCGTGGCGCGGGCGTTCTCGCGATCGCGGGCGGCGAGCGCGGCGGTGCCAGCGCTGTACAACGCCGTGTCGTCCAGCCGATCGGAAGCGAGGTCTTCGAGGTACGCGGTGCGCGCGCCCTCAAGCTGCCCCCGGTCCCACGCGCGCTCGGCAGCGCTGCGCGGCCGCGTCGAGTCTTGCGCGCGGCTAGGGAGGGCGCCCGCGAGCAGGGCCAAGCTCAGCAGCGCGGCGGTCCGGCGCGACGCCGCTTGTCCCACGAGCATCGCCACGCCGAGCAAGAGCGCTACCCAGGCGCGGGGCCGGCCCCGCTCGGTGTGGGCTTCACTCGCGCGCGCCCGCTTGTAGGAGGCGACGAGGTCGCGGACCGCGCCCGCCTGGTCCGGGAGGTCGGCGGCGACCTGCGCGCCCTGCGCCGCATCCGCGACCGCCGCGAGGATATCGTCACGGCGTAACGTTTCGATGACGGCTCCGTCCGCGTCTTTCTGATAAGCCTGGACGGCGCCATGTTCGTCCCGCACGGGGATGCGTGCCGGGGCCCGCCCCCCCTCCGCAACGAGGATCAAGTGCACGCCGCCCGCGTTGAGACGCCGTGCCTGCGCCAGGGCGGCGGGCAGCGAATCGTGCGCCTCACCGTCCGTGAAGACGACGAGCACCCTGTCGGCGAGGCTCGTCCCCGCCCGCAGCAGCTCCCCACCCTGCTTCAGCGCCGGAGCGAGCGAGGTGCCCCCCTCCGAGGCAATCTCAGGATCGAGGGCGTCCAGATACAGGAGCAGCGCCGACCCGTCGACCGACAGCGGCGACAGGATGTAGCTCGATCCCGCGAAGGCCACCAGGCCGATGCGGTCGCCCTCCAGGTCCTGCACGAGACGCCGTGCCTCGCGCAAAGCGCGCCCCAGGCGGCTGGGGTGCGTGTCCTCGGCCAGCATCGAGCGCGAGACGTCCACCGCGATCAACAAGTCGAGCCCGCGTGTCTCCGCCACAACGGTCTCCTGGCCCCAGCGGGGCCCGGCAAGGGCGATCGTCCCCAGGAACGCCGCGAGCGAGAGGACGGTGGGACCGCCCCGGCCGGCGTTGCGCGCCAACGTCGCCGTGGCGTCCGACCAGAGGGCGGCCCGCCGGATGCGCACCCGCCGGGCCCACGCCGCTCCGAACCACACGGCGCCGCCCACCAAAGGCGCGAGCGCGAGCACGAAGGGGGCGTCGAACGTGATCACGGCACGCGCACCGCGAACGTCGCCGAGAGCACGATCTCGAGCGCCAGACCGAGGAGGCCGAGGGCCAGGGGCCACCGGTACGCTTCATCGAACCGGCGGTACACGACGCGCTGCACGGTCGACTTCTCGAGGCGGTTGATCTCGGCGAAGATGCTCTTGAGCGATTCCGTATCCGTGGCCCGGAAGTAGCGCCCGCCGGTCATGGCCGCGACGTCGGTCAACAGCCGTTCGTCGATTTCGACTGGGAGCGACTGATAGCGCAGCCCCTCCGGCCCCTCGCCCGTCGGCACGGGCGCCTCGCCCTGCGTGCCCACTCCGATCGTGTAGATGCGAATCCCGAAGGTCGCGGCGGCCTGCGCGGCGGTGCGCGGGTTCACCGTTCCGCGATTGTTCACGCCGTCGGTCAGGAGGATGATCACCTTGGTCTTCCCCGCTGTCCGTCGCAAGCGGTTCGCGGCCGTCGCGATCGCGGTGCCGATCGCCGTGCCGTCTTCGAGAATGCCGATGCGGAGGCCGTGGAGCGCCTGTTCCAGCACCGGGTAATCCGTGGTGATCGGCACCTGAGTGAGCGCCTGCCCGGCGAAGGCGACGAGTCCGATCCGGTCCGACGACCGCGCCCGGACGAAGTCGATTGCGGTCTGCTTCGCAACGTCGATGCGGTTCGAAGGCGCGAAGTCCTCGGACAGCATGCTGCTCGACACGTCAACGCACAGCACGATCGAGATGCCTTCGGAGCGGACCTCGGCCCGGGCTCCCCCGACGCGCGGTCCCGCCGCGGCGACGATCCACGCCGCGATGCAGGCGCTGCGTAGGGTCACGGGAAGTCGCGCGATCCACAGCCGCTCTGCCGCCCCTGCCGCGGGGCGGACGTCGCTCATGGACGTCCCGGACAGCCGCGCCAGACGCCGCGCCCGCAACCACCACCAGAGCGGCAGCGCAGCCAGGGTCACCAGCAGCAGCGGCCGGGCGAAGCTCACCGCGTGAGCTCCCGCGCCAACGCCCGGGCCCGCTCCGCCAGCGCCGCGATGTCGCTGCCGTGGGCCGAGGCGAACGCGACCCGGTCCAACTGCTGCAGCACTTCCGCCAGCTGGCCCAGCGGCACGCGCGCCATGCGCGACTCCAGAACCGCGAGACATTCGGCCGTGCTCAGCGCGGTGGGGGCCTTGGGCTCGGCGCGCGCGATCGCCGCCCGCAGGCGGGCGGTGGCGCGCGCAGCGACCGCCTTCGGTTCCCCGCCGGCGAGCCAGCGCGTGTCTGGGACCTCACGTTCCAGTGGAACGTGAGAGTCAGCGGGGACCGCGCGTTGCGGCCGCCGGCGCCAGGCGAGTCCCGCGGCACCCAGCCCCAGCGCCGCGAGTGTCCCCGCGATCGGGACGAGCGGATTGCGCCGGGCGGTGCGGATCGGCGCGAAGGCGGCTTGCGGCTCCGGATGCGCCACGCTGTCGGGGATCACCGCGCGCACCTCGATCCGCGCGACGCCGCCCGGGAGGGAGTCCGTGCGTCCGTCCGGGGCGAGCCGCCACAGGGGCGGCAGCGCGACCTCATGGGCACCGGGGGACCAGGCGACGACGGCGTAGCGAACCACCCAGCCTCCGACGGCGCGCAGCACCGCCGGATTGCTCAGCGGCTCGATCTCCTCGCCGGCGTCGAGTTTCCCGGCGCGCACGCGCCACCCCGGCGGCGCCGTGACCTGCCGCGAGAGCCACACGGTGTCGCCGACGGTGGGACGAGCGGGCGACGCCACCCACGGGCCCTGCACTGCCAGCACGACGGCCAGCAGCGCCACGCTCATCTCTTGAGCCTCCGCGCCCGCTCCGCGAACGCCCGCCGCAGCGCGACGCTGTACGGCACCTGGGTGTGCAGCTCGACACGGTCCACGCCCGCCTGGATGAGCTTGCGGGAGCGCTCCTGCAGCTGTCGCTCGGCCGCTACCCGAAATCTGGTCCGGGACGGCCCGTGACTCGAGTCGAGCAGCACGCGCCGACCCGTTTCCGCGTCCTGGAGGTCCACCCAGCCCGCGTCGGGCAGGTCGAGCTCGCGCGGGTCATCGGTCGTGATGGCGACGACGTCGTGTGCGGCGGCCAGCCGGCCCAGCGGATCCTCCCACCCCTCGGCGCGGAAGTCCGAGAGCACGGCGACGATCGAGCGGTGGCGCAGCAGCCGAGCCACGAACCGCAGCGCCTCCGCGAGGTTCGTCCCCCGACCGCGCGGACGGAACGCGACCAGGTCGCGGATGACGCGCAGCGCGTGGGGCCGGCCCTTGGCGGGGCGCACCACTAACTCGACCTTGTCGGCGAACATGAGGGCACCGACGCGATCGTTGTGCCGGGCAGCGGCGAGGGCCAGCACGGCCGCCACTTCGACCGCGAGACCCGCCTTCGTATGAGGACGTCCGAACTGGAGTGACCCCGACTGGTCCACCACCAGCAGCAGGGTGATCTCGCGCTCCTCGACGAAGGTCTTCACGAAGGGGTGGCCCATCCGGGCCGACACGTTCCAGTCGATCGCGCGGAAATCGTCGCCCTGTTGGTAGGCCCGCACCTCCGCGAACTCGATGCCTTGCCCGCGGAAGACTGAGCGGTATTCGCCGGTGAAGAGGGTGTTGACGAGAGCGCGGGTGCGGAGCTCGATCCCCTTTACCTGCTTGAGGATCTCGGGGGTGACCGTGCGCCGGTGCGGCTCGACCGGAGATTTGGGAGTGTGCCGACGCTCCTGTCCGTCGTACGTCACGGCACGCCTACGGCCTCCAGGATCTTGACGACGATGCGCTCGGCGACTATCGCCTCGGCCTCCGCCTCGAACGTGAGCAGCACGCGGTGCCGCAGCACGTCGCACGCGATCGCCTTCACGTCCTCGGGGACGACGTAGGAGCGGCCGCGCAGGTACGCGTGCGCCCGCGCGGCCTGCGCGAGGTAGATGGACGCCCGCGGCGACGCCCCGAACGCGATCAAGGACTTGAGCTCGGGGAGCCCGACCGCCTGCGGTTCCCGCGTGGCGCGCACCACATCGACCAGGTAGTCCACGACCTTCTGGTCCATGAACAGCTCGGCGATGGCGCTCCGCGCCGCGAGGATGTCCTCCGCCTCGGCCGCGCGCTGCACCTCGATCGGCCGGCCGCTCGCCATCCGCGCCACGATCTCCTTCTCCGCATCCCGCGACGGGTAGCCGATGCGCACCTTCAGCATGAACCGGTCGAGCTGCGCTTCGGGGAGCGGGTAGGTGCCTTCCTGTTCGATCGGGTTCTGCGTCGCGAGCACGAGGAACGGCTCGCCCAGGTAGAAGGTCTCGCCGCCGATCGTGACCTGCTTCTCCTGCATCGCCTCGAGCAAGGCCGACTGCACCTTCGCGGGCGCGCGGTTGATCTCGTCGGCGAGCACGAGATTCGCGAACAGCGGGCCCTTCTTCGGATAGAACTCCTGCGAGCGCTGATCGTAGACCATGGTGCCGATGACGTCCGCGGGCAGCAGGTCCGGCGTGAACTGGATCCGCGAGAACGAGATGCGGAGGCACTCTGCTACGGTGCGCACCGCCAGCGTCTTGGCGAGCCCGGGCACGCCCTCGAGGAGGATGTGTCCCCCCGTCAGCACGCCGATCAGCAGACGCTCGACCATCAGCTCCTGGCCCACCACGCGCTTCGCGACCTCGCGCCTGATGGTCTGGGCGAGCGCCGCGTCGGTGGTCTCTTTCGCCCGGGTGGTCATCGCGACGCCAGCGCCGTCACGGCTGCTTTGCGCACGGCCGGCTCCTTGTCATGCGTGTAAAGTTCGAGGAATCCCCGCGCCTCGGGACCGGTCAGCCGGGCGAGGCCTTCAATTGCCGCCGCGCGGACGCTCGGGCTGCGACGCTTGAGCATACCGCCCGGCTCGGCGTAGCGCGCCAGCACGGCGAGCGCGTCCTTGGCGCCGAGGCGCCCGATCGCCCGGAGCAGCTCTGCCAGTACCCCTTCGTCCTCCTCCTGCTCCACGCGGCGCACCAGCACCGTGGTAGCCGCCGGGTCGCCCCCGACGGCGATGGCGCGCACCGCGGCCGCACGCACGCCGACGCTCTCGTCCTTGAGCGCGGGCATCACGGGTCGACTGATCTCGCGCCCGCCGATCTCGCCGAGTCCCGTGATGGCAGCCTCCCGCACGAACTCGGATGCGTCCCGCAGCAGCGGCACCAGCGCCGCCACGGCCTGCGGGCTCCCGGTGAGCCCCACCAGCTCAGCCGCCGCGGCGACGACGGCGCGGTCCTCGTCCCGGAGCCGGCCCTCGAGCACTTCCAGGGCGCGCTCCCCCGCGCGCCGGATCACCGCGCGGTACGGCTCCCGGTGGTCCACCGGCGCCCCGACGTAGGCGTGCAGCACCGGCTCGACGGAGAGCGCCGCGAGCGCACCCAGTGCGGCCACCAGTGCCTCCCGCTCCGCGGGGGGAACCCGCGGCTCGCGGAGCCGTCCCACCATGCGCTCGACGGTGGCCCGGTCGGCGAGCGCCTCGGCCGCGGCGCCAATCGCCGTGAGGAGCGCCGGATCCGCAACGGTCAGAAGCAGCCGGTCGAGTCCGCCGATCGCTTCCGCGACCGCGACCACGTCCTTGAGCGCGAGCAGGCTCGGCGTCATCGCCTGAAGCTGCTCCACCGCCGCTCGCTGGGCATCCAGGGTCTCGGCCGCTTTCAAACCAGCGATGGCCCGCTTCACCTGCACGGCCACCGGCACGACGTCGGGGCGGAACGCGCCGCTCGCGCGCCGCGCCACCGCATCCACCGTCGCCGCGGACAGGGCAAGCGGCGCGGGCGGGGCGGGCGGGGCGGACAGGCGAGCCGAGAGCTCGGCGGCCGGCGTCGGGTCCACCGGCGCCGGCGTGGCAAGCCGCTGAGTGCGTCTCCCGACCGTCAGGGTAATCTGCCCCAGCGCCGCATCGTCGGGCTGCACGCTTCCCGTCGCCACGCCGAACAGCGCCAGCACATGCTCCGCCGCGAGACCCGGGTGCACCTGGATGCTCCGCAGCCCGCGGGCGTAGAGCAAGCCCGCGAGCTCTGCCATCTGGCTGTTGCGCGGGAGCAGGTGTTGCCCGTGCCAATGCAGTCCGGTCGCGCCGATCTTCCACTCCAGGGTCCCGATGGCGGCGAGGGCCGGCAGCGCAGCCGTGACATGGCGTAGCGCCTCCACCACCGCGGGATGGGTGGGCGGATACAGCCGCGTCAGCCGGAACGTCGTGCCGATGGCGCCAAGGGCGCGGTCAATGCCGCCGGTGTCCGTGGCCATGCTCGGTCAACGCTCGATCCGTTCCCCCTGCCCTGCGTCGCCATGCAGTCGCTCGATGGCCCGGACCTCGCGGGGCGTGAGGCCACGGCAGCGGGCTTCGGGGAGCCGGCCGAGCTGGACGGGCCCGTAGGCGACGCGATGCAGCCACTCGACCTTGAGCCCCAACGCCTCCGCCAGGCGACGCACGATGCGGTGGCGCCCTTCGGCGAGCGTGAGCTCGATCTCGACCCCGCGTGGTATGCTCCGCACGCGGAAGCGCGTCACGCGCACGGGACGCCCCTCGATCACCACGGGCCGCGCGAGCGCAGCGTGCACCGCCGGCGCGTTCAGCCCGTGGGCACCGAGCCGGTACGTACGCGGCACGGCGAACCGCGGGTGCGTGAGCCGGTGCGCCGCCGCCCCGTCGGTCGTGAGGAGCAGCAAGCCGGAAGTCATCACGTCCAGCCGTCCAACGTACGTGAGACCGGGCAGCTTGGGGAGGAGGTCGAAGATTGTCTTGCGGCCCGCGGGGTCGCCGCGGCTCACTACGTAGCCGATCGGCTTGTTGAGGGCGAGCCAAGTGGTAGGCGCGGGCCGCACGGCCCGTCCATCCACGGTCACGCGCTGCTGGCCGGGGTCCACACTGCTGCCCAGGGTGGCCACGGCGCCGTCGACGCGCACGCGCCCGGCCCGGATCAGGTCTTCCGCCTTGCGCCGCGACGTGACGCCCGCGCGCGCCAGAGCGCGCTGCAGGCGCATGACGGTCACTCGGGCTCGGCGGGCGCCGGGGGCCGGAGGGCGACCGACAGCTCGTCCAGCCGCGGCAGCTCATCCAGGTCGCGGAGCCCCAGGATCTCGAGAAACTGCGGCGTCGTGCCGTAGAGCAGTGGCCGACCGAGGCCCTCGCCGCGCGACACGATCTCCACCAGCCCCCGCTCGAGCAGCTTGTCGAGCACCGCCCCCGAGTCGACGCCCCGGATCTCCTCCACTTCGAGCCTGCCGACCGGCTGGCGGTAGGCGACGATGGCCAGGGTTTCGAGCGCCGCCGGCGACAGCCGCCGCGTGCGCAGCGCGAACTGGGCGCGCTCGATCGTCTCGGCGTACTCGCGCCGCGTCAGGAACTGCCACCCCTGCGCAATCTGCACCAGCTCTACGCCGTGGTCTTCCCCGGCGTAGCGGCGCTGCAGCTCGTCGAGCGCCGCGCGCACCGCAGCCTCCCCCGCTCCCGGCTCGAGCGTCGCGAGCTCTTGCGCCGTCAGGGGGCGCGACGCGGCGAACAGCGCCGCTTCAAGCAGCTTCGCGAGGGCGCTCACGCCGGATCACGATCGGGGAGAACGGCTCGGGCTGCCGCAGACGCAGCGCGCCACGGCGGGCGAGCTCGAGCAGCGCGATGAACACGGAGAGGACTTCCACGGTCTCGGCGCGCTCGCCCACGACGTCGCGCCATGCCAGCTCCTCGCGCTGCGCGAGCAGCGCCTCGATCTTCGCGGTCGCCCCCTCCACGTCCAGCGGACGGGGCACCACGCGGTGCAGTACGGGCTCCGGGATCAGGGCGATCACACGTTCCGCTGCGGCGAGCAGGTCGTTGAGGTCGATCACGAGCTCGGCGGGCGGCGCCGTCGGCTCGGGCGCGAAGCCGCGGCCGAACTGCTCCGCGCGCCGCGCCGCCGCCCGCGCCAACCAGTCCACCAGCTCTCGGATCTGCTGGTATTCGAGCAGCCGCCGCACGAGCTCGGCGCGCGGGTCCTCCCACTCATCGTCCTCCGCGCGCCGCGGCAACAGCAGCTGCGCCTTGATCCGCAGCAGCCGGGCCGCCATCTCGAGGTAGTCCGCCGCCTGGTTGAGCCCGAGCTCGTTGATCACCGCCAGGAACTGGTCCGCGATCTTCGCGACCGGGAGGTCGGTGATGTCGAGCTCATCCTCGTGAATCAGGTGCAGCAGCAGATCGAGCGGACCCGAGAACTGCTCGAGCTCGACGACGAAACCGGCGCCGTCCTGCACCGCGACCGGGGGGGTTGTCACGTGGGGAACACGCCCTGCGACACCGCGAACCCCCCAACCGCCCAGAGGGCGAGATGCATCAGCTGGGTGGCCGGCCACAGCAGCACGGTGACGACGCCCGGCAGCAGCCACACGACGATCAGGATCGGCAGGAAACCCAACATGTAGAGGCGCCGGTACTTGAGCCCCGCCTCAGGCGGGAGCAGGTGATAGAAGACGTGGCTGCCGTCGAGCGGCGGGATCGGGATGAGGTTGAAGAACGCGAGCACCAGATTGAGAAACATCCCGTAGAACAGCATCCGCTGCAGGATCTCGAACGACCCCGTGAGCCGGGGCAGCATGGATCCGACGAACCCGACGGCGGCGAACAACACGGCGCTCGCGACGTACAGCCCCAGATTCGCCCCGATCCCGGCGAGCGAGACGATGATGTCCCCCCGCCGGTAGTTGCGGTACTTCCTCGGGTTCACCGGCACCGGCTTGGCGGAGCCGAATAGGAAGCCCGCGTGCGACACGTACAGCAGCACCGGGAGCAGCACCGTCATGAACGGATCGATATGCTTCAGCGGATTCAACGTGAGCCGCCCGAGCATGTAGGCGGTATCGTCGCCCTGGCGGTAGGCAGCCTCGGCGTGCGCGTATTCGTGGGCCACCACGGAGAACAACAGCACGGGGGCCCAGACGAGGAATTCGAACGAGATGGCAGCGCTCTAGGGTCGGTAGCGGCGTAAGATAATGAATCCGCCGGGCCACGGTCAATGACGTAGTGCCTTGACCGACCTGCACTTACCCCCTATCTTCCGCGCCCACCAGGAGGCCGTTTGCCCCGCATCAAGTCCGCCAAGAAAGCCATGCGCCAAGCGCGCAGCCGCACGCACCGCAATCGCGCCCAGCGCTCGGCGCTGCGCACCGCATTGAAGCGCGTGCGTGAGGCCACAGGGACCGCGGCCGCTCAGGCCTACGCGATCGCTGTGCGCCTGCTCGACCGCGCCGCCCGCAAGGGACTCATCCATCCCAATAACGCGGCGCGGCACAAGTCGAGGCTGGCGGCGTATGTGAAGAAGATCAGTAAGTAGAGGCGACGTCGAATTTCTTTAGACTGCCGCCAGTTCTGCTCCACAATGCTCGCAATACCACTCCGTCGGCAGGTTCATCGTGCCGCACTCCTTGCACTTGAGCGTGTGGGGTTGTTCGACGTCTTCGCTGTCGGGCCGGGGGGTGGGAATGGCGGTGGGCGTGGACGGCGAGTCAGGAACGCTGCGCGCGTTGGTCGCTGGGATCACCGGCTGAAACTGAGCGCCGCTCGCGCGCTTGGGCGACGGCGCCGTGTCCTTGTCATCCTCGGTCACCGACTTGATGAACGCCAGCTCGTCCTCTGCCGCGACTCTCTCAGGCTTCGCCTGGGGTTGACGGCGAGGTGAGGGGGGCGCGGTTTTTGGCGGGGGGACTGGTCGGTGGCTCACCAACGCGTCCAGCTCCTGAAGCTTTTGGAGGTCCACTTCGACCGCTTGGAGGTCTTCGCGCACCGAGATGAGCTCGGCCAGGACGTCTTTGTGCACCTGCTCCCACTGCGACTCGTCGTACTCGCCGACCGCGTGGCGCAGTTCGGTTTCGGTGAGCTTCTCCGCCGCACGGGCTTCTTTCTTCTGGAGCTCGCCGCGCAGGTACCGTTTCTCCTCGATAGCGTGGCGGGCGCTTTCGGCGTGAGCCTTGAGCTCCTCCGTGACCGCGGCGAGCCGCGCCTCGTAGTCGGATCGCACGCGCGCCCGCACGTCACCCGGAGTCGCGTCCGCCGAGTCGTTGAGGCGCGCGAGCCAGGCTTCGTACTGGCGCCGCTCCTCCAGCAGGCGCTGGATGATCACGGTGCTCTTGGAAGGCCCTTTGGGCATGCTACAAATCTACCAACAAACCGACTGGCGGTGTAACGCCAATTCACTCATGGTGTTGCCGCGCCCGCGTCGTGCACGACTTTGCCCCCCACGAGCGTCAGGGTGGCGCGCCCGCATAAGCGGCGGCCGGCGAACGGCGAGTTGCGGCTCTTGGAATGGAATCGCGCAGGATCGACCGTCCACGACGTCGCGAGGTCGAGCACCACGATGTCCGCGGCAGCGCCAGGCTGGAGCGTGCCGCCGGGGAGGTGGAAGGCGCGCGCCGGGATCGTGCTCATCCGTGCAACGAGCTCCGGGAGCGTCAACACGTCGCCCTGGACCAGCTCCGTGTGGGCGACCCCGAAGGCGGTCTCGAGGCCGACGACGCCGAACGGGGCGTCGTCGAACGCCGCCTCCTTGGCGTCGTAGGCGTGGGGGGCGTGGTCGGACGCGATGCAATCGATCACGCCCTCCTGCAGCGCGCTGCGGAGCGCTGCCACGTCCGCGTCCTCGCGCAGCGGCGGATTCATCTTGGCGTGGGTGTCGTATCCTTCACAGGCGCGGTCGGTCAGCGTGAGGTGGTGTGGCGTCACCTCCGCCGTGACGCGCACGCCGCGCTCCTTGGCGCGCCGGATCAGCTCCACCGAGCCACGCGTGGACATGTGGCACAGATGCACGTGCCCGCCGGTGAGCTCCGCGAGGAGCAGGTCGCGCGCCACCATGATCTCTTCGGCGGCGGCGGGGATTCCCTTGAGACCGAGCCGCGCGGCGACCAGCCCTTCGTGCATGACGCCGCCGCTCGCGAGCGTCGGCTCCTCGCAGTGGTCGGCGACGGGGATATCGAAGGTGCGTGCATACTCGAGCGCGGTGCGCATCAGGTGGCTCGAGGCGACCGGCCTGCCGTCGTCCGACACGGCGACGGCCCCTGCCCCCACCATCTCCCCGAGCTCGGCAAGCTGCCCGCCCTGCTGGCCGACCGAGATCGCGCCGATCGGATGGACGCGCGCCCACCCCGCGCGGAGCGACTGGCGCACGATGAAGCCGACCGCCGCCTGATTGTCCGTGACCGGGTCGGTGTTGGGCATCGCGCACACCGCTGTGAACCCGCCCGCGGCCGCGGCCCGGGCGCCGCTCGCGACCGTCTCGACGTCCTCATTCCCTGGCTCGCGCAGGTGCACGTGCAGGTCCACGAGGCCGGGGGCGACGATCGCGCCCCGCACGTCCCGAACCTCGACGCCGTCAGGAGTGCCGAGCGTCGGCCCGACCGCGGCGATCTTGCCGTCCTGGACGAGGACATCGGCTGTTTGATCGAAGCTCCGGCTCGGGTCGATCACGCGGCCGCCCTTCAGGAGCAGGGGCTGCATCAGTCGGGTGGTCCCCCCGGCCCCCCACCACGCTTGGCCGCGTCGGCGAGCTCGGGCTTGCCGCCGGCCAGGAGATACAGCACCGCCATCCGGACGGCGACGCCGTTCGTCACCTGATCGAGAATCACGCTGTGCGGACCGTCGGCCACGCGGCTGTCGATCTCCACCCCGCGATTCATCGGGCCCGGGTGCATTATGGTGAGCGGCCGCGGCGCCTTCTCGAGTCGCTCCGCGGTCACGCCGAACACGCGGTAGTACTCGCGCACCGAGGGGATGAACCCCGCCTCCATACGCTCGAGCTGCAGCCGCAGCACGTTGAGGGCGTCCGCCCACTGGATGGCGTCCGCCACGTGCTCGAACACCGTCACGCCGAGCTCCTCGATGCGGCGCGGCAGCAGCGTGCGCGGGCCGCATACGGCCACCTGCGCGCCGAGCTTCAGCAGGCCCCAGATGTCGGATCGCGCCACACGCGAATGCAGCACGTCCCCGACGAGGCAGACCTTCAGCCCCTCGATGCGCCCAAACTTGTCGCGCAGCGTGAGCAGGTCCAGCAGGGCCTGCGTCGGGTGCTCGTGCTTGCCGTCGCCCGCGTTGACGACGTTGGAGCGAATCCGGCGCCCCAGGAACTCGGCCGCTCCCGACGACGGATGCCGGATCACCACCATGTCGATCCGCATCGCCTCGAGGTTCCGCGCCGTGTCCACGAGCGTCTCCCCTTTCTGCACGGCGCTCCCGCTCGCCGCCACGTTGACCGTGTCGGCTGAGAGCCGCTTTTCCGCGAACTCAAAGGAGATGCGCGTGCGCGTCGAGGCTTCGAAGAAGAGGTTGACGATCGTCTTGCCCCGCAGGGCGGGCACTTTTTTGATGGGACGCTCGGAGACTTCTTTGAACGGCTCGGCGGTGTCGAGAATGAGGCGGATCTGCTCAGCGGAGAGCGGCGCGAGGCCGACGAGATCTTTGTCCAGCGCGGCCGTCACGCCGCGACCCCGGAGGGCGCACCCCGGATAAGGTCCACCTGGTCTCGCCCGTCCAGCTCCTCCACCAGCACATCCACGCGGTCGCCGGGGGCGGTCTTCACGACTTTGCCGACGATGTCAGCCTGGATGGGAAGCTCGCGGCCGCCCCGGTCAATGAGGACACAGAGTGAGATGCGCCGCGGGCGCCCGAAGTCGGCGAGCTCGTCGAGCGCGGCACGCACGGTGCGCCCGGTGTAGAGCACGTCGTCCACGATGACCACGTGTTTGTCGGTGAGCTCGCCGGGGAGATGGGTGGGCCCGATCACGGGCTTCGGCCCCACGGTCTCGAGATCGTCGCGATACAGCGTGATGTCGAGGGCGCCCCGGGGGACCACCACGCCCTCGTCTTCTTCGATCAGCTTGGCGATGCGCTCGGCCAGCTCGACGCCGCGCCGCTGGATCCCGATCAGCACGAGATGCTCCGTGCCGTGGGCCAGCTCGAGCACTTCGACCGCCATACGCTGAAGCGCCCGCGACAAAGCGCGGGCGTCCAGGATGATCGTGCGTTCAGGCCGGCTCATCTCAGGCTTGGAAGCTAACCGGCGGCCCAATAGGGTCAACGGCGGCGGGCCACGGCTCCCATGCCCTCCCCCCGCTACGGCCTCCAATCGGGCTCATGATCGTCGCCGGCGCTGCTCAGCTGAACGAGCGCGCTCCCGTCAGCGTTCATGACATAGACATCGTAGGAGTCGTAGCACCCGTTATCGGGATCGCACCCGCCGTCCTCGCGCGAGAAGGCGATCTTCGCGCCGTCCCGGGACCACGCGGGGTCGAGTCCGGGTGTGCCGCCGTTGATCCTCGCGACGCCACCTCCCTCGGAACTCATCAGGACGATTTCGAAGGCGCCGTACCGGCTGGTCGCAAAGGCGATCTGCGAGCCGTCCGGCTTCCAGGCTGCAGCCGCGTCGGCCGCCGGATCGCTCGTGAGGCGCGCAAACCTGGTACCGTCGGCATTGATGACACAGATGTCGTCGTTGCCCGCGTCCACTTGGCAGTCGAACGCGATCTTCGTGCCGTCCGGGGACCAGGCCGGCCTGCCACGATAACCGACGTTTCTGGTGATCGGCATCGCGCCGCTGCCGTCCGGGTTCATCACGTAGAGTTCGAGACTCCCGCCCCGGCGACTCCCCGCCGCGATCTGCGAGCCGTCCGGCTTCCAGGCCGCGTCGATGAACCCCGGCGACTGCTCACTCGTCACTCGCACCAGCGCGGTGCCATCGGGACTGACGGTGCAGATGTCGTACGCGCCGCCACTGCCCGCACAGCTGAACGCGATCCGCGACTCGTCGGGCGACCAGCTGGGCGCCGACCCTGCAGCAAGCGTGACGAGATTCGATCCGTCGGCATAGATCACGCCGATCGATCCATAGCTCGAGAGCGCCAGCTTCGTGGTATGCACGCACGTGACCTGGAACGTGGAGGTCGTCGTCCCACCCTCGGTGACTGCGAGCATGCGTGGGTCGTCCCCGCTCACCGTACAGTTGCTCGCGACGTCCGACAGGCCCACGCTGTAGGTGCCGGCGAACAGCCTGGGGAGATCGCCGGTCGTATTCACTCCCACGCGGCGCGCGACGCCGCCCGCGGCGAGGACGTACCCGGTGGGGTCGAGATCTGTGCCTCCGGTCAGGCTTGTGATCCGGAAGATGCCGCCCAGCTCCACGCCCACCTTGCCCGTCCCGCTCGCGCCTCCGGCGCTGGCGGTGATGCCCGTTTTCCCGGCCCCTACCGCTTTCACCATTCCCGTGAGGTCGACGGTCGCGACAGTCGGATTGCCGCTCGACCAGCTGATGGGGCGACGGAACACGCGGCTGCCCGCCGCATCGCGGAGTGCAACGGTGAGCTGCCCCGAGTCGCCCACGAGCTTCCGGAGCGAGTCCGGCGACACCGTCACCGTCGCGGGAGGCCCGCCAGGATGCGCTTGCCAGGTCCCCTGCGGCCGGTTGAGCGTGTCGCAGCTTACGACGCCGTTGATGCTGCTCGGGGGATCGCCCGAGACCACGCCACGGTAGACGCACGCGACCACCTTGAAGCGCAGGCTGTCACCCGTGAAGACCAGACCGCTGCTCAACGGGTCTGAACGAGTATTGTCGATCACGTTGCCGAACCCGCTGCAGCTCCCCACCTGATCGGACGTGCCGGTGAAGCTTGGCCCGACCTGGGCGAAGGCATACGATCCTGTGTCGCTGCACGTGTAGCCGCCCGGAGGGCTGATCCGCTCGGTCCAATCCCACACTCCGGCGACGCTCACCGCGCTGGAACAGCTCAGCGCGAACGCCACCTGCGTGGTGGAGCCCGCGACAACGCTGACGTTTCGCGGGTTAGACCCGTTGAGCGTGCAAGGGGCGATGTCACCCAACACCACCGTGTGATCGCCCGCCTTCAGGCCGGTCACGGTGACCGAACCGTTGACGGCGACGAGCTGCCCAGCTCCGCCATCAAGGCCGACGCTGTACCCATTTGGGTGACGCTCCGCCCCGACCGTGGTCACCGTCACTTCGATCGCGCCGGTGCCGGGGCTGTTCGGGTCGCTGCACCCGGCCAGGGCCTGCAGCAGGATGCCCACGGCGACGCCGCTCAGGCGGACGCCCAGATCGCTCACGCTTCGCATACAGCCTCCTTGGGATCGCCTTCCCTTCACTGGCCCGCACGCTACCCAGCCAGTTTGAGGTGCAGGCGTGACGGCGCCGTGAGCCAGCCGTGACGGGTCAGGTGACGGCTGATTTCCCCTATTTCGTCCCCGCACCCTCCGCCACGTCCGGCGCGCGGAGTCGAGCGCGCGTCGCGACGTAGAGATCGCGCTTCCCGAACCCCCCGGCCCGCTCCGAGAAGAAGTACAGGGTGGTCCCGTTGAATGAGAGCGCCGGCGCGCCATCAAAGGCCGTGCTGTTGACCGTGGGCCCCAAGTTCACGGGCGTGGACCAGGGGTCGAGAGTTGTCGCGCGCGTCGACACCCAGACGTCCTGGCTGCCGATGCCGCCGACGCGCCCGGCCCCATCGGACGACAGGAACATCTCGAGCCCGTCGCGGCGAATGGCGGTGCGGGTGTCGCGACCCGTTGCAGAGAGCTCTGGAACCAGCACGGCCGGCCCGAACTCGCCGTCGTCGCCCACGCTGGTGCTTGCATAGATGTCGTAGTCCCCCGGCCCGCCGAGCCGGGTGCTCGTGAAGTAGAGGGTGGTGATCCCCGTGGTCTCGTCCTCGAAATACGTG
>QHTZ01000009.1 GCA_003221005.1 Gemmatimonadota bacterium | reverse complement strand
AGGCGAGCGCCGCCGTCGCAGGCGAGTCGTCCACGGCCACCTGGACCGTCGTCTGGACCGACCGGCTTACGGCGTACGAGAACTACCAGGGCAAGTGCTACCGGGTCGACCCCGTCCCCGGGACGGACCAGCACATCGCCTACATCGCCTACAACATCGACCTGTTCGAGGAAGGCTCGATCGCGAACCTCACGTCCTCGATCATCGGGAACGTCTTCGGTTTCAAGGCGCTGAAGTCGCTCCGGCTCGAAGACATGCGGATCCCGCCCCATTACGTGAAGACGTTTCAGGGGCCGCCTCACGGCGTGGTGATGGAGCGTGAGTACCTGAACAAGTACGGCCGGCCGCTGCTCGGCGCCACGG
>QHTZ01000008.1:4583-9224 GCA_003221005.1 Gemmatimonadota bacterium | reverse complement strand
ATGAATGTCACCGCGGCCACGATGGAGGAGATGTACGAGCGCGCCGAGTTCGCCAAGCAAATCGGCAGCGTCATCTGCATGATCGACCTGACCATCGGCTACACCGCGATCCAATCGATGTCCAAGTGGGCGCGGCGGAACGGTCTGATCCTGCACCTGCACCGCGCGGGGCACGGCACCTACACGCGTCAGAAGACGCACGGCGTCAACTTCCGGGTGATCGCGAAATGGATGCGGCTCGCGGGCGTGGACCACATTCACGCCGGCACCGTGGTGGGCAAGTTGGAGGGCGATCCCCACGCGATCCGGGGCTACTATCAGACCCTGCTCGCGAACAAGCTCGAGCCGGATCCCAGTCTGGGGCTCTACTTCGAGCAGGACTGGGCCTCGATGCCCGGCACCATGCCAGTCGCATCCGGCGGAATCCACGCCGGGCAGATGCACCAGCTGCTGCACTACCTGGGTGAGGACGTCGTGCTCCAGTTCGGGGGCGGGACCATCGGCCACCCGGATGGCATCGCCGAGGGTGCCACGGCCAACCGCGTGGCGGTCGAGGCGATAATTCAGGCGCGCAACGAGGGTCGCGACTACCTGAACGAGGGGCCGGAGATTCTGGCCAAGGCGGCTCGCTGGTCGCCCTCGCTGTACAAGGCGCTCGAAATATGGAAGGACATCACGTTCAACTTCGAGTCGACCGACGTGCCAGACGCCGTCGCCACGCTCACCGTCTGAGCGAGGAGATCACCCATGCGAATCACTCAGGGCACCTTCTCCTATCTGCCGGACCTGACGGACGAGCAGATCAAGGCGCAGGTGCAGTACTGTCTGGACAACGGCTGGGCGCTCTCCATCGAGCACACGGACGATCCGCACCCGCGGAACGTGTACTGGAGCATGTACGGGCTGCCGATGTTCGATCTCAAGGACCCGGCCGCGATCATGCTCGAGATCAACGAGTGCCGGAAGACGTTCCCCAATCATTACGTCAAGGTGAGCGGCTACGACTCCCGCTATACCCGGCAGACGACGGCGTTGAGCTTCCTCGTCAACCGGCCCTCCGAGGAGCCCGGCTTCCGGCTCGACCGCCAGGAGTTCGCGGACCGGCAGATCAAGTACACGCTCCACCCCTACGCCACCGAGCAGCCGGCCGGTCAGCGCTACGGCGACGGTAAAGACGGTAAATGAGTGACGTGCAGGCGGTGGGCGCCAAGCCCGCGGCGGCCCCCTCCTCGGCCGTAGATCTCAGCGCTGCCTACCGCGGCTCGAACATCGAGCACGTGCTCGACGAGTTGGAGGGCGAGCTCGTCGGGCTCGCGCCCGTCAAGCGGCGCATCCGGGAAATCGCGGCGCTCCTGCTGATTGCTCGGCTGCGTGAGGAGCAGGGGCTCACGACCGAGAAGCCGACGCTGCACATGTCGTTCACGGGGCGGCCGGGGACCGGGAAAACCACGGTCGCCCTCCAGATGGCGAAGATCCTCCAGCAGCTCGGCTACGTACGCAAAGGCCACCTCGTCGTGGCCACGCGCGACGACCTCGTGGGCCAGTACGTCGGGCACACCGCTCCCAAGACCAAGGAGGTCATCAAGCGCGCGATGGGAGGCGTGCTGTTCATCGACGAGGCGTACTATCTGTACCGCCCCGAGAACGAGCGCGATTACGGCCAGGAAGCGATCGAGATGCTGCTGCAGTCCATGGAGAATCAGCGCGAAGATCTCGTCGTAATCCTGGCGGGCTACAAGGAGCGGATGGACACGTTCTTCCAGTCGAATCCGGGCTTCCACTCGCGGGTCGGCCACCACCTCGACTTTCCGGACTACACGCTCGAGGAGCTGATGGCGATCGCGGAGCTGATGGTCCGCAAGCAGCATTACGAGTTCGACGGGGATTCGCGCGCGGCGTTCCGCGAGTATCTGGTGCTGCGGATGCGGCAGCCGCACTTCGCGAACGCGCGCAGCGTGCGCAACGCGCTCGACCGCATCAAGCTGCGCCAGGCGAACCGCCTCATCGCCCGGGGCGGGATGGTCTCCCGGGACGATCTGGCGCGGCTCGACGCGGTGGACGTGCGGGCGAGCCGGGTGTTCGAGTCCGGGACCGACGAGGCGGGCGATGAATAGCACCACGCCGCTCCCGTTCCGGGCGGGGCGGCCGATCATGTTGTGCCTCGTGGGTGACTCCGGGGCGGGAAGGTCGACCCTCACGAACGGGTGCGTCGAGATCCTCGGCCCCGAGCGCGTGACGAACATCGATCTGGACGACTACCTCTCGCTCGACCGCGCGGGGCGGCGGGAGCGTAAGATCACCGCGCTCCACCCCGACTGCACCCAGCTGGAGCTCGTGAGCCAGCATATGCGACTGCTGCGGGAGGGCCAGCGGATCTTCAAGCCCGTCTACGATCACTCGAACGGCACCTTCGGGCGTCCGGAGTTCGCGCCGCCGCGGGACATTGTGCTGGTGCACGGGCTCCATGCGCTCTATACCCCGGCGCTGCGTCAGCTGTGGGACGTATCGGTGTTCCTCGACCCCGACCCCGCGCTGCGGGTCGACTGGAAAATCACGCGGGACACCTCGAGGCGCGGCTACACGCAAGACGAGGTGCTGGAGCAGTTGGAGCACCGGCGGCACGACGCCGAGACGTATGTGATGCCGCAGCGTGACAAGGCGGACATCGTGGTATCGTTCTCGCCGAGTCCGGAATACGCGACGACCAAGGACCGCGCGCGCTTAGACGTGCGCATCACGCTGCGGCATCCGATTCCGCTGCCGGACCTGGAGGGTGCGGTGAGCGCCGTCGGGGACCAGGACGGCGGGCCCTATCTGCAGGTGCACCGCGGGGCCGAGGGAACGGATCGCCTCGAGATCGGCGGCGCCATCAGCGACGCGGCGACGCAGTGGATCGTGCGGCGGATCTGGAGCCACATGCCGCTCGGCCGGGACGTCCGCTCGGACCGCCTCGGGATCTTCATGGACGGCGCCAAGGAGCGGCGCTCGAATCCGCTGGCGGTGACGCAGCTGGTCCTGACCTACTACCTCGTCAAGGCGATGGCGCTGGCGCTGAAACAGGAGCAGCTCCGTCAGGACGCCGCGGGCGCCATGTCGGCTGGGACGGCTCGCGCCGAGGGTTGAGGTTTCTAACTTCGCCCTAGGGGGCGGTAGCTCAGCTGGGAGAGCACCTGGTTTGCAACCAGGGGGTCGTGGGTTCGAATCCCATCCGCTCCATATGGTTACCCTCTTTGCCCTGAACATTTGCCCTGAACATTTCGAGTGGTGAGACAACAGGTTGCCGGATCTCGAGTTGGTACCTCGGTGACACCGAGTCCCATGCGATGTGGCAGATCTTCGGGGCGGGTGGAGTTGCTATAGAATCCACGATAGAGAAGGTGAAGAACTGCCTTCAGGCCCCCGTAGACCGGCCGTTACCATTAGTCCTCCGCGTGGCGACGAGCGTCCTGCCGCTGCCTATCTTAGGGTTTCCAGAACGATGTCCGCTGCCTGGACAGGAAGGCGAATGGCTAGCCCCACAGAGCTCGAAGAACTTGCACCCCACGTGGTCTACGAACTGCGGGCAATGCTAGCGGCTCGGCATCTGCACCAAGTGGCGTTCGCAGGACCGTTTAGTCTAGAGGCGTTCTTAATCCACGTGAGATGCCTGTACGAGTTCTTCAGTAGAGATCAGCCGGACCAAAGGTATCCGAACAATAGGTACGCGTGCCACTACTTCGACCCGGTTACGGAATGGGCCGCAACTCTCCGTCCCGCGCAGCCAGCAGTTTTCACAACCGATCTGACAGACCGGTTACACCGCAGACTCGCTCACCTCAGCGCGGATCGCGTGAAGTGGGCACGGGAAGAGCAGACCAAGCAATGGGAATGGCCGGTGGATGAACTAACCGACGCCATCTTCGGCTATGCACTCGCCTTCGTGAAGGCGCTGCCACCCACGCGGGCGGCTTGGTTTGGTAGCATACTAGACCTCCGTTGCTGACTCGCCCTTCGGCGAGGGTCAACATGCGACACACGGGCGCGAGCCTGCGACCGTCCTGACTCTTCACGCAACTAGAGCGAGCGCACCGACGCCGGGAGCAGTGCGCCGACCCGGGCGAGCGGCGTGCGGTAGAGGACGCGCGGTCCCGAGGAGTGGCGCAGGGGCGAGCGGCGCGTGCTAGCCGATCGGCGCCGCGAGACCGAGCGGCGGCGCCACACCACGGCCGAGTGACCGGCGGCGGGGCGCTCGCTTTACCGGCACTCGGGATAACATTCTCGGTTCCGGGATACGAAGGAGCGGCGCGTCAGCCCTCCCCACCACACCCTGGTCCAGGTCATCACCAACGCGCAGGGCCAACCGAAGGAGTTGCTGACGCAGTTGGAAGGCCGGGGCCATCCCCCAGACCAACGAGTCGAACGCCGTGTACCTCGCCCTCGTCACGCTGCAGAAGCGTCTGTTGAGAAAGAGATCCACCACCACCTCCTGTTTCCCAGTTCGGGGCGCTCTTGCGATACGCAGCGCGGGGCAGAACCCCTGGCCGGCCGCGCTGCTACCTTGCTAGGATGCCGAGAGACATTGACGTAGTCGGCGTTTGGAACGGTACGCCGTACCAGGTCGCGTCGGTCAGCAGCACCGCCAACGGGGTGATTGTCGGCTGC
>QHTZ01000008.1:0-4567 GCA_003221005.1 Gemmatimonadota bacterium | reverse complement strand
GAGCTCGCGCACGAGCACCTGGTACGAGCGGCAGGTCCTCTCTGATGCCACACTCGCGCAGCCGTTGCAGGTCATCGCGTTCTCGGGCGCCAAGCCGCCCGCGTGGGCGAAACCGTATGCGACCCGTCCGTCGCATGACAGCTTCACCTTCCAGGCGCAGGGGGACGGCCAGGTACGACTCGCCCTAGTAGGAGTGAGGGAAGCGGACGACGCGGTCATCGTTGTGACCAAGCAGGCCACGACCGCGCCCCGGCTGTTTCGCCGGTACGCGCCGAACGTACTCATGTGGACGGTGCCGTCCGACAAGGCATAACGCTCGTCCTCGAGACGCGACTCGCACCCCCGTTCCTGTGTTAGTTTGCCTTTCATGACCGCTCCATCAAGCGTGGCCCGTCTGGCGCCTCGGCGGCGTCGCCTGGGCCTCGTCGTGCTGGTCGTCCTGTTCGCCCTGCTCCTGTTCCTCTCCAATCTGGTCCAGCTCGCCGCCGAATGGCTTTGGTTCCAGGCCCTGGGTTACGAGCGCGTGTTCACCACCCGGCTGGAGGCCGAGGCGGTGCTCGGCGTGGGGGTCGGCGGCCTCGTATTCGCGTTCCTCCACGTCAATCTGCGGATCGCCCAGCGCGGCGTCGTTCCGAACCCGCTGGTCGTGCAGCTCAGCCCCGGGGCGGGCGCCGTGGACGTGACGCGGCTGTTGCGCCGGCTGGCCCTCCCGATGGCGCTCGGCCTGGCGCTGCTGTTCGGCATGGGCGCCGCAGGCGGCTGGCTTGGCGTGCTTCAGTTCCTGCACCGGACGCCGTTCGGCGTGACGGACCCCGTGTTCGGCCGCGACGTGGGCTACTACGTGTTCACGGTGCCGGCGATCGCGGGCGCGATCGGTCTCGGCATCGCCGTCACGACGCTCACGCTGCTCGCGACCGTCCTGCTGTACGTGCTGCGCCGGGACATCGTCGTGTTCCGCCGGCAGGTGACGGTGGAACCGTCGGCGCGCCTGCACCTGGCGGTGTTGATCGCCTTGCTCTTCCTCCTGGTCGCGTTGCGGGCGTACTTCGTCCGGATTCCAGGACTGTTGTACTCCACCACCGGGCCGCTCGTGGGGGCGAGCTACGCCGATCTCCACGCCCAGCTCACCGGCCTGCGGCTCGCGGGGCTTGCGGCCGTGGCGGGCGGAGCGCTCGTCCTCTCGGGAGCCCGGAGCCACCGTCTCGCCCGCAACACCCTGCTCGCGGTCGGGCTCTACCTCGGTGTGTCGCTGCTCGGCGTCGCCGTCTACCCGGCGATGGTCCAGAAACTGGTCGTGGCGCCGAACGAGTTGGTGAAGGAGACGCCGCAGCTCGCCTCCCACATCGCGGCGACGCGGCGGGCCTGGGGGCTCGACAGCGTCGTGACGCGCGACCTCACTGGCGAAGCCCGGCTCACCGAGCGGGACATCCGGGCCAACCGGCCGACCATCGACAACGTCCGGCTGTGGGACCGCGATCCGCTGCTCCAGACGTTCGGGCAGCTGCAGGAGATCCGCACCTACTACGACTTCGTCTCGGTGGACGACGACCGCTACTGGATCGACGGGCAGTACCGTCAGGTGCTCCTCTCGCCGCGCGAGCTGAACTCGGCTTCGCTTCCCACGCGGACGTTCATCAACGAGCGGCTCACCTTCACGCACGGGATGGGACTCACGCTCGGACCGGTGAACCAGGTCACGCCGGAGGGACTGCCGGTCCTCTTCATCAAGGACCTACCGCCCGCGTCCAGCGTGTCGCTGCGGGTGACGCGCCCGGAACTCTATTTCGGCGAGCTCACTGATTCGTGGGTGTTCGCCCGAACCGCGCAGCGGGAGTTCGACTACCCCTCCGGCGACGAGAACATCTTCACTTCCTACGCAGGAACCGGGGGTGTCCGGGTCGGCTCGTTGCTGCGTCGCCTGGTGCTCGCGACCTACCTCCGCTCCCTGAAGGTGCTGCTGTCGAGCGACATCACGAGCGACAGTCGCGCGATGTACTTCCGCAACATCCGGGTGCGGGCGCGCACGGCGCTGCCGTTCTTATCCTTCGACGGCGACCCCTACCTCGTCGTCACCGATTCGGGCCGGCTCCGCTGGATCCTCGACGCCTACACCGCGACGCGCCGCTACCCCTACGCGCAGCCGCTCGCCGACGGCACCAACTACCTGCGCAACAGCGTGAAAGTCGTGATCGACGCCTTCGACGGCACCGTCACGGCCTACCTGGCCGACCCACGCGACCCGCTGGTCCTGACTCTGGCGAAGGCTTTCCCCGGCATCTTCCGGCCGCTCGACGCGATGCCCGCCGATCTGCGCGCGCACCTGCGCTACCCCGAGGACCTGTTCCGGGCACAGAGCGACATGTACGGCACCTACCACATGGACGAGCCGGAGATTTTCTACCACCGGGAGGACCAGTGGCAGAAGCCGGTGTTGTCGCGGCCGGGCGAGCAGGCGGATCCCTTTCTGCGGCACATGATCATGCGGCTGCCCGAGGAGCGGCAAGCGGAGTTCATCCTCATGGCGCCGTTCACGCCGCGCGGCAAGGACAACCTGGCGTCGTGGATGGTGGCGCGAAACGACGGGGAGCACTATGGCCAGCTGGTCGTGTATCGCTTCCCCAAGCAGAGCCTGGTGTTCGGGCCTTCCCAGATCGTGAACCGGATCAACCAGGAAACCGAGATCTCCCGCCAGGTCTCGCTGTGGGACCAGCGCGGCTCCCAGGTGATCCGCGGCAACCTACTGGTCATCCCGATCGAGGAGTCGTTGATCTACGTGCAACCGCTCTACCTGCGGGCAGAAGGCGGGAGCATCCCCGAGCTGAAGCGCGTTGTGGTCACGCACCAGAACCGGGTCGTGATGGAGGAGACGTTGGAGGAGGGGTTGGCGCGGCTGTTCGGCGGCGCGGTCGCGCCCGCCACGGCTGCCGCCGCGCCGCCCGGCGCCGCCCGTCCCGGCAACGGGCGCGCCGCAGACCTCGCCCGCCAGGCGGCCGAGCTGTACCAGCGTGCCGTCGAGGCGCAGCGCAGCGGCGACTGGGCCCGCTACGGCGAAGAGTTGTCTCGGCTGGGAGAGGTGCTGCGCCAGCTGCAGACCGTCCTCGGAGGCCGCCAGCCCTAGTGCCGTGCACCTTGTTCGCCAAGGTGGGCCTATGAGTCTAGTTTCAGCGCCGCCATGCCGGATTCGAGCCTACGGTTTCGCTTGGTGATCGCCCGCGCCTCCGAATCAACACCGGGTGATGTGAGCGGCATCGTAAGGCGATTGCACACCGACACGGAGTTGTTCTGGTTGCTGAGCATCGCCCGATCTGTAGCGGCGGAGCCGAAGGTGTGTCGTCGGTCGGTTGCCACGTGTCTGGCCCTTCTCATGCTGGATGACCACCTGAGGGTCCTCAGGGTCCTACCCAGGGCCTTGGTTCCCCATACACCGGCGACGGGCGTCCTGCGCAGAGACGGGGTCATCCAAACGCACCTGGGTGGCGTACTCCCTCCCCGTGCGCTCGCCGACACTAAGCGAATCGCTGAGTTGCTGATCAATGGCCACTCGTCGTACTTGGACGCGCTTTGCCGGACGCTGAGCGGCGGTGAGACGCCTGATGGCTTCACGGTCGTGCCTGCTGACCATCAGCTATATGACCCGCAGGCGGAGCAGTACTTGGCGCCCCCGCCGCCGTTTCAGGTGGTGCCGCCCGCGGGAAATCTCCCTGCCACAGGCGGGCAATGAGGCTCGCAAGCGGGGCCGCCTTCTAGACGCCTGGCCGTCCCGTGTTAGGTGTGACCGCGAACCGAGATGCGATAACCCGCTGCCGTCTTCCTCACGCGCTTGCGATCCCACCCCGCATCCACCTCGCGGTTCGATGCCCACGCGCGTCTTGCCCACTCCCGGGTCTTCCGCTCTAGCTCCTTCATCGTAGGCGCCTGGATGACGTGTGATGTGCCGCGCATTCGTGGCCTCCTGATTTGCTTCCCTAGACCTTAGGCGGTTAGGGCTGGCGCGTCTAGACCCCGCGCCGTTGGGCCTCCCATTCACGACCCGGGGTCTCTTGCCATGTGCCCTCCCAGACGCCATCTATCCCGTGCAGCTTGAGAGCCGCGTAGCCGCCGGTCGCTTTCCTTCGCTCTGACGCCTTCGTCGACGCCACCCCGAATCCGAGATCGCCGGAAGCTCTTCTGGGCCGGCTCCCGAGCGTTGCATCCGACTCCCGCCGAGGAGGGCACGATGAGTCCTCAACAGAAAGTACTCCTCACCGAAGGGTTCGAGGCGCTGGGACCAGAACGCGTGACGCGCGGCCTCCAGGCGAGCGGGCATAGTTGGCGCGACTGCTTCCTGGCCCTCGCCACGGCGCGCCAGCTTGAGCAGTACCCGCGAAGGGAGCACTTCGTCAGCACCCTCTTCGACGTTCCGGTGCGCGTGGTGAACGCGGTCGTCAGGGCGTGGGACCACGACGAGCAAGCGTTCCGGGCGCTGGTCGCCGAGTGGCTGGAGCTGAACCGCGCGGCCGTAACGACCGGAGCGGTGGTCGGCGCGTGACCAACGCCATACCGCCGTGGCTAATGTGCTCGACTGTTG
>QHTZ01000023.1 GCA_003221005.1 Gemmatimonadota bacterium | reverse complement strand
ATCGAGTCGTGCGTGAAGACGTACAGCGCAGGGATGCGGCCGAGCGCCGCGAGCCGGATCGGCGGCCGCATGTATTCGGAGAAGATGAGGAAGGTCGAGCCCACCGGGCGGATCCCCCCGTGCAGCGCCAGGCCGTTCATAACGGCCCCCATCCCGTGCTCGCGGACCCCGAAGTGCAAGTTGCGCGCGCCCCAGCTTCCCGCTTCGAGATCGCCCCCGTTGTGGAACACGACGTTGGTCGACTCCGCGAGGTCCGCGGAGCCGCCGATCAGCTCGGGGAGCTTGGGGGCGACGGCGGCAAGGACCTTTCCCGAGGCGGCGCGCGTCGCCTGCGCGTCCTTGGGGGTGAAGGCGGGGAGATCGGCGTCCCAGCCGTCGGCCAGCCGGCCCGCGAGGCGCCGCTCCAGCTCGGCGGCGAGATCGGGGTGGGTCTTCCGGTAGGCCGCGTACTTCTGCTGCCACTCGGCCTCGAGCCGCGTCCCGCGCTCTTGCGCGCGGCGCCAATGAGCGAGGGCCTCTTCGGGCACGTGGAAAGGCTCGAGACTGGGCCAGCCGAGGTTCTGCTTGGTGAGCTTCACTTCCTCCTCGCCGAGCGGCGCGCCGTGAGCGCTCGCAGTGTCCTGCTTGTGCGGGCTGCCGTAGCCGATGTGGGTGCGCACGATGACGAGCGATGGACGGTCGGAGGCGCGCCGGGCCGCCGCCAGCGCGGCGTCGAGCGCGCCGAGGTCGTTGCCGTCCGCTACCCGCTCCACGTGCCAGCCGTAGCCCTCGAACCGCCGGGCCGTGTCGTCCGAGAACGTGAGCTCCGTCTTGCCGTCGATCGTGATGTGGTTGTCGTCGTAGATCCCGATCAGCTTGCCGAGCTTCAGGTGCCCGGCGAACGAGCACGCCTCGTGCGATACCCCCTCCATCAAGTCGCCGTCCGAGCAGAGGAAGTAGGTGTGGTGGTCGATGACCGCGTGGCCGGGGCGATTGAAGATGGCCGCGAGATGCGCCTCCGCGAGCGCCAGGCCGACGGCATTCCCCACCCCCTGGCCGAGCGGTCCCGTCGTCACCTCGACGCCGGGCGTGTGCCCGTACTCGGAGTGGCCCGGCGTCTTGCTGCCCCACTGCCGGAACTGCTTGATGTCGTCGAGCGAGACGTCGTACCCCGTGAGGTACAGCGCCGCATATAGCAGCATGCACGCGTGCCCGCACGACAACACGAAGCGATCGCGCCCTGCCCAGGCGGGATTAGCGGGGTTGTAGCGCAGGTGGCGCTGCCACAAAACGTAGGCGACCGGAGCGAGCGCCATCGGTGTTCCCGGGTGACCCGAGTTCGCCTGCTGCACCGCATCCATCGCGAGGGTGCGAACCGTGTTAATGCAGAGCAGGTCGAGGCTCGTGGGACGGGCGGCGACGGCTTGCGTCATCTCGTTAGTCTCCCTCGGAACGGGTCAGAGCAGGCCGGACTTGGCGGCCTGCCACAGCCGGTACAGCCGGTCGAAGCCGTTCACCAACAGGTCGACCTGCTGCGGGCTGGGGGTCGCCTTGGCCGCGGTGGCGAGCTCCTCGCAGATGCGGGGCATCTCCCGGCGGCCCTGCTTGGTGCCCTCGGCGGCGATCCGCTCGAGCAACGCGACGACCTGCGCGCGAACCTGTTCGTCCTTCGGCACCTGCCACAGGTAGTCCGCCAGCTGCTTGCCTTCGGCGCACATCTTGCCGAGCGCATCCTCGAGCGGCGGGTGCGAGCGGCGGGCCTTGGGATCGTTCATGCGAGCCTCAATTATATCAGGGTTTTACGGGAAACGGAGTTGCCCAAAATCTCGGGCGCGTCTAGCTTCCGACGCCTATGACAGCGACGCTGCTCGCCCTCACGCTGGCGCAGGTGATGGTCCCCCCCGAGTCCGGTGAGGTGCACCTCCGCAACGTCCGGCAGTTGACCTTTGGCGGGCAGAACGCCGAGGCGTATTTCTCGGCGTCGGGCCGGCTCCTGATCTTTCAACGCACCGGGACGGCGGAACAGTGCGATCAGATGTACGTCATGCGGACGGACGGCAGCGGGATGCGGCGCGTCTCCGACGGCCGCGGCCGCACCACGTGCGGTTACTACTTCGATCACGATCGCCGCATCTTCTATTCGAGCACCGAGGCCGCCGATTCCACGTGCCCGCCGCGCCCCGATTACTCGAAGGGCTACGTGTGGGCGTTGTACCCGTACGACATGTACACCGCCAATCCCGACGGCTCGGGCAAGCGGCGGCTGACCGCAAACAACGTCTACACGGCCGAAGGGACCCTGTCGCCCGACGGGAAGACGATCGTCTTCACGTCGCTCAAGGACGGCGACTTGGACATCTATACCATGAACGTCGATGGGTCGAACGTGCGGCGTCTGACGCACACCTTGGGCTATGACGGCGGGCCGTACTTCTCGCCCGACGGCAAGCTGGTCGCCTACCGCGCCTTCCACCCTCAAACCGCCGCGGACTCGGCCGAGTACCTGTCGCTCCTCGGGCAGCGCTTGGTCCGGCCCAGCCGCATGGACATCTGGGTGATGAACGCCGACGGTAGCGATCAACGGATGGTCATCAGCCTCCCGGGCCCGAGCTTCGCTCCCTACTTCCACCCCGACGGCAAGCGGATCATCTTCGCCTCGAACTTTAAGCACCCCGAGGGGCTCGATTTCGACCTGTATCTCGTGAACCTCGACGGCACCGGCCTCGAGCAGATCACGACGTCGCACGAGTTCGACGCCTTCCCGATGTTTTCGCCCGACGGCAAGCAGCTCGTGTGGATCTCGGGGCGCGGTCGCAAGGTGCCGCACGAGTCGAACGTCTTCATCGCGGATTGGGTGGAGCACCCCTGACTTCCCCCCTCGTCCCACAGAGCTTCCAGGCGTGGGCCCTGGGGTGGATCAAGTCGATCGCTGCTGCGCTGGTCATCTGGATCGTCCTGCGATCGTACGTGATCGAGGCGTTCCGCATCCCCTCGGGGAGCATGGAGAACACGCTCCTCATCGGTGACTTCCTGTTCGTCAACAAGGCGGCCTACGGTGGCGAGCTCGAGATCCCCCTCACCGGGCTGCGCTTCCTGCGCCTGCCGGGCTATGCGGAGCCGCAGCGCGGCACCGTCGTCATCTTCCGCTCGGTCGAGGACTCCACGCCCAACCTGGACATCGTGAAGCGGGTGATCGGCGCGCCGGGCGACACGCTCCAGATGGTGCACGACACGGTGGTGCGCAACGGGCAGCGGCTCGAGGAGCCCTCCGCTCTCCACCTCGGCGGCGCCGCGATGCCCGACGAGGACTTCCGTATGCGGCAGATGCGCGCTTGGCAGCTGCCCCACTACGTCGGGCGCGCGCGCGCGGCCACCCCCGCCACGTACCGCCCTACCACGCACGATTGGGGCCCGATCGTGGTCCCCCCCGACAGCTTCTTCGTCATGGGCGACAACCGGGACGAGTCCTACGACAGCCGCTACTGGGGGTTCCTGCCGCGGTCGCACATCGTGGGACGCCCGCTGTTCATCTACATGAGCGTTGCCACCGATCCTTTCCGGATTCGCTGGAACCGTCTCTTCCGGCACCCCACGTAAGGGGGGTTTCACCGTGTGACCTTGACGCGCCCCCCCGCGGGGCGCCAGAGTTCGGTCGATATCTCTAGCCTAGGAGACTGGCAATGTCGCTCGCCCGCGTCGCTGTGGGAGGTTTCTTGTTTGGCGCGGCCGCTTGCACGGCGGTGCAACAAGTGCGGCCCGCGGAGTTCATCCCGCTGCATAGTCCTGACCTCGTTTGGGTTGCCACCAGTGACTCGGTCCGCAGCGTGACCCGGCCGGTGATCGATGGGGACACCTTGAGGGGGAGCGACCTGGGGGAGGCCGTCGCGATTCCCCTGAAGAACATCCGGAGCGTCCGGGCGAAGGCGCCGGCCCCCGACAGGACCACCCTGCTCGTGGCGGCGGTGGTCGCCGCTGGGCTCTACGTGTCTAAGCGGGGCGGGTTCCCATCAGGGTCCTACAGCTACGTCCCAGACGGCGACTGTCACTGCGTCGGCGACGTCGTGGCGGGGCGGGAATAGAGCCAGGTTTCGGCTGTGAAGGAGTGCGGGGAGCAGTAGGATGGGACGGAGCGATGGTCGCTACGCCGGTTCCATCTAGCGACTTACCGACCCGAGGACGCCTTCCGAGCCGCCTCGAGCATCCCCTTCACGCGACCAAGGTTAGCGTCGGGCGGCGCCACTTCGACGTAGCGCTCGAGGGTCTGGGCCGCGGCGGGCATGTCGCGAACCCCCGCGAATAGGATGATCCCCCGGTAGAGCAGCGCCTCGGGCAGGTTGGGATGCAGGAACAGGGCTTTGTCGAGCGCCTTCAGCGCCCCCTCGGTCTGGCCCGCGCCCCAGAGAATCATCCCGAGATGGGCGAACGCTTCCGCGGTTCCCTCGGCATCCGGTTGTAACCGGATGGCTAGCGTGTCCACCACCACCGCCTTCTGTAGTTGCCCCTGTGTGAGGTAAAGGTGCCCGAGCTCGATCAGCGCCGGCACGTTCGTCGAATCCCGTCGGACTCGCGCTTCGAGCTGCGTGATGCGCAGCGAATCGAGCGGGCCGGTCTGCTGGACGGGCTCCATGTCGCCCGGCGGCGGGCCACTGCTGAACTGCGTCCCTGTGATCGTCCCGCCCTCGGGTCGAGGGGCGAGCGAGCCCCGGAGCGAGAGCACGACGACGAGCGCGAACGCCGCGAGGCCCGCACCCCATCCGAGCCGGGCCGACCAGAGGCGCCGCGCGCCGACGGGCGACCGCTGCGCCGCCGGCTCGCCCCGCGGCTTGGCGGTCTCTGGTGTCTCCTTCTTGAGTCGTTTGAGCGCTTCGTGGACCGTCGCGAGCTCGGCTTCGTCCCGCTGCCTGAGGGCCGCTAGGTCGCGAGCGGCCAGCCGCCCGGCCGCGAATTCGGATTCCAACTCCTGGAGAGATGCTTGCAGGATCGCCTTGCGTGCGCGGAGTTCCAGCGCATCCGGTGCCGACGCTGGCAGCGCCGGCGCGCCCGGCGCGGCGGCAAGTCGGGCCGCATCGCCCTGTCGCACCCAGCGGCGCACGGCGGTCCACACGACGACCGCTCCCCCAAGCAGCGCTACCAGCGGCAGGAGCCAGACCGAGAGGTTGACACCCGCGGCCCGTGGCTTGGTCAGCACCCATTCGCCGTAGCGAGAGATGAAGTAGCGGCGTACCTCGTCCGGCGTTTCGCCCGCGGCGAGCCGCTGGCGGACGACCTGCTTCATGTCTCGCGCGAGTTGGGAGGGGGAGTCTTCGATGGAAAGGTTCTGACACACCGGACAGCGCAGCGACGCCGCCACGTCGCGGACCTTCGCCTCCAGGCCGGAATCGGGGGACTGCGCGACG
>QHTZ01000107.1 GCA_003221005.1 Gemmatimonadota bacterium | reverse complement strand
CCGTGTACCACTTCACCAACTGGCGCTGGGCGATCGAGGCGATGTTCCACTTCGATGCCGCGAAGCCCACGTCGTTGTTGTACCGCGAGGACGCGAACGGGCACTTCGAGCTCGTCGGGGCGATGTACACGGCCCCCGCGCGCACGACCTACGCTGACCTCGACGCCCGCATTCCGCTCAGTGTGGCGCGCTGGCACGAGCACGTGAACTGGTGCCTGCCGCCCCGCGGAGCGCGCCAGCGCTGGGGCGAGCAGCGCGGCGGGCACCCTGTGTTCGGCCCGGCCTCGCCGATCGCGACCCGCGCGGCGTGTGATTCGGTCGGCGGTCGCTTCAAGCCCCGCGTCCTGGGCTGGATGGTCCACGTGCGGGCGTTCGCGAGCGACGACCCCGCAGTGATCTGGAGCGTCGGCCACCACCCGGGAGCCGCCGGCCGGCCGTGACGCGCCCAGCGCGCCACGGCCTCACCCTGGGTCCCCTCGTCGCGGTGATGTTTTTCACTGTTTCGGGGGGGCCGTTCGGTCTGGAAGGGCTGGTGGGCGACGTCGGGCCCGGCCTCGCGCTGCTCCTCCTGGTCGTGACTCCACTTCTCTACAGCGTCCCCGAGACGCTGCTTATCGGCGAGCTGGCCTCGATGCTGCCCGTCGAGGGAGGCTACTACCAGTGGGTCAAGCGAGCGTTCGGCCGATTCTGGGGGTTCTGGAACGGCTGGCTCTCGTGGATCTACTCCCTGGTCGACATGGCGATCTACCCAGTCCTCTTTCTACAGTACCTGCGGTTCTTCGCGCCGAGCCTGGACCGTTTCGAGAGCTGGCTGGTCGCCCTGCTCCTCATCTGGAGCGCCACCTGGTTGAACCTCCGCGGCACGAGGGTGGTCGGCATCGCGTCCCGGTGGTTCGTCGCCGCGGTGCTGCTCCCCTTCGCGGTCCTCAGTGCGGCGGCGCTCGTGCGCTGGCTCAGCGGCTCGCCGGCAGCGCCCTTTCCGGGCAAGCCGTTTCACGCGCCGGGGACGTCGTTCCTGGCCGCCCTCGGCATCGGGATTTCGCAGAGTATTTGGAACTACAGCGGCTGGGACAACGCGTCCACGATCGGCGGCGAGATCGATCAGGCATCAGCCACCTACCCCCGGGCGCTCGGGAGGACGCTGCCGCTCGTGACGGCGGTCTACCTGGTCGCCGTCATCCCGGTGCTCGCGCTCACCGACTGGAGGCGCTGGTCGGACGGCGCGTGGCCTGCGCTCGCCGGGTCGCTCGTCAGCCCAGGGCTCGGGATCTGGCTCGCGGCGGCGGGGATGGTAAGCGCGTTCGCGCTGTTCAACGCGCTCCTGCTCTCCTACTCGCGAATTCCACTCGTGCTCGCTCAGGACGGCCTCCTCCCGGCGCGGCTCGCGGCGACTGACGCTTGCGGTACGCCCCGTGCCGCCGTGCTCGTCTCCGCAGTGGCGTATTCAGCCTTCGCCCTACTCCCGTTCGGCGGCCTGCTTGCTGCGGACGTGCTGCTCTACTCGACGGCGCTGGCGCTCGAGTTCGCCGCGCTCATCAGGCTGCGGCAACGCGAGCCAGAGCTGGTGGGTGCGTTCCGCGTTCCGGCGGGCACCGCAGTCCTCGTCGCGCTCGCGATCCTGCCCCTGGCCCTCATCGCAGTGGCCGTGGCGCTCGAGCTCCAGAGCCGGGCGATCGGTGTCCCGGGAGTGGCGGTGGCGGTAGTGCTGGGAGCGGCGGGCCCGCTGGGATACGCGCTGCTGCTCACGCGCTCACGACTACCCACCTGAGCCGCCGCGCGACGGGGTCACGCGGCGGTTGTGTCGTCCGGCGCCCGGAGGAGCCGCCTCAGAACTCCTTATAGAGGTAGGCACCGACCACGGTCGCGACCGGCATCTGGATCAGCGCCACGCAGGTCGAGAGCGTGTACAAGCGCTGCGGAAATAGCGCCATTGGCGCCTCGCCCAGCGAATGCATCAGGGCGACGAAAAACCACACCGCCACGCCGGCGATCACGGCCGTGCTGACGCCCGGGTTGAACCGCGGGCGGATCGCTGCGTACACCCACACCAGCCCGATCCCGTACACGAAGTCCAGGAACACGAACCACGGGATCAGGTTGTCCATCGATCCCGGCTTGCCGAGTGCCTGCATCGCGGAGGCGAAGTCCTGCTTGAGCCACACTCCGTAGAGCAGCCAGTCGACGACGTTCAGCACCACCCCCGCAAGCAACCCTCCCAGCACGACGCGACTCCAATTGATCTTGCCCATGGGACACCTCGATGAGGGGGGACCGCTACGCGACAGGCGACAGTAGGACGCCGAGCGGCGGCCGTCAAGCGTGTCCCGCCCCTACTGGACGGTCAAGACGCCCGTGATGCCGCCCAGCCCGTCGCTTACGGTGGCGACTCCACGGGGGACCACCCACTCGGTACCGTCCACGAGGAGGTTAAAGTGGTACAGCCCCGGCCGGAGCGCGACGACGCCTTCCCACAGATCGCGGCCGAGCGAGCGCAACGGCTTCGGCTTCCAGGCATTCCAGTCGCCCGCGATCGCGACCGTCTTGGCGCCGGTCAAGTGGAAGCGGACGATCAGGCTGTCGCCGCGGGCCGTGGGGGTGAGGGGCTGCCACGCCTGGGTGGCGGCCGGGGCAGCGCCGCGTCTCGTATGGAACCGCACGCCGAACGTGAGGTAGCCCGCGCGCGGGAACCCCTGGTACGGGTCACGTAGGTAGCTGCCTCCGCTAAATTCGAGGGAGATGGTGCGCGAGACGAACGCCTGCACCGCGGCGGTCGCGGCCGCAGTAGAGCCGTATGCCGCGCTCAGCCGCGCCTGCGCGTAGAGGGAAGCGGTCACTCGACCGCGCACCCACGTCGCGCCGGTCCCAACGTCTGTGAACCAGGCGCCAAGGAATCGCGTCGGCTCGAGGGTGAGGGTCGCGTAGGCAGCCCCGACCTCCCACCAACCGCGGGCGCGAAGGCGCAATGCCGTCACCGAGGGCACGCTGTCGATCCACCCGGCCGACGGGCCAAGCCCCAGCCCCGCGCCCCACTTGGGCGCGAACCAGAAGACCTCTCCGACGGCGTGCGCGGCCGCACTCCACCCATCGTCGGTCCGACTGGTTCCGGCGAGGATGGCTTCGGCACCAAGGCGGAGCTGGGCTGTGAGGGGCCGGGTCGCGACCCAGACATCTCCCCGGCCTTGGGTCGACCACGCTTGTTGCGGGAGAGAGGCGATGGTGGCCGTGCCGCTGGCGGTGAGCGTCGCGGTGGTGAACTCGGCAGCCGGGGAGATGGAAGCCGAGCTGAAGGTCGTGCCGCCAGTGTACCGAACGGTCCCCGCCCCCACGGCAACCGAGGCGTGGCCCTGGGCGACGAGGATACCACCGACGAGGGTCAAGGGTACGCCGAACGCCAGCGCGCGCTGCATCGCGCTGGAACGTAGCACCGCCTTGTCGTGTGGGAAGCGTCAGACCGGGGGAGCCTCCACGGTAACGGCCGCCAGCGGAAGTGGCGGTGGCGCCGAGCGTTACCGCCACTGGGCGGCGTGAGTCTTTACGCTGTGACGAGGTTGCCGGAGCCCTACCGCGCACCTAGGATCCGGGAGCGGCGTGGCGAGCCCCGCAGCGGGCCCGCAGTGTGGCGCCGATCTCCCGCGGGTGAGGTGGCAACGGTGAGCTCTGGGGAAGGGCCGAGCGACGGCGAGGTGGTGCGCCGCGTGCTGGCCGGGAACGTGGAGCAGTACGCGGTGCTCGTGCGCCGTTACCGCGACCGCTACGCACGCTACGCGGCACGGATGCTCGGATCCCAGGACGCCGCCGAGGACGCGGTTCAGGACGCTCTGGTGCGGGCGTACGACCAGCTGGCACGGTGCCGCGAGCCGGAGAAGTTCGCCGGATGGTTCTTTCTGATTCTCCGCAATCGCTGCTTCGCCGAGCGCCGCCGGCGCAATCGCGAGGCACGGCCCCTCGGGGCCCGAGATGAGGCCATCGCCGGGTCGGAACGCTCCGACGGGCCGGTGGAGCGGGCGGACGACCGGCGGACGCTGGAGCGGGCACTCGAGAGGCTGACGGCGGAGCAACGGGACGTGTTCGTGCTCAAACATGTGGAAGAGCTGTCGTACGAGGAGATCGCGGCGCTGACGGGGGCGTCAGTGCCGTCCCTCAAGATGCGGATGCACCGGGCGTATGACCGGCTGCGCGCCGAGCTGAAGGAGCTGGTATGACGGAGCAATACCACCCGCTGATCAAGCAACTGCTGGATGGTGAGCTCGCGCTCGCCGAGTTGCCGCCCGGGCTCAGGGCGGAAGGGGAGCGCGCGCTCCAGCTGCTCGCAGCCGTTGACCGGACGCCGGTCGTCCTGCCGGCGGCGGTGGACCAGAGGGTGATGGCGCAGGTGCGGCGGCGCTCGAGCTCACCCGTCGGGCGTGCGTGGCGGTGGCTGGTCCGCGCGCGCGACCTGGACATCCGGGTGCGCGTACGCCCTTGGGTGGTCGGTCTCGCCGCCGCGGCCGTGCTCGCGCTCGCCGTCGTGTGGCCAGGCAGCGAGGTCGCGACGTCGCACGCACCGGTGTACGTGCGATTCATCTTCTATGCGCCCAGCGCGCACAGCGTCACGATTGCCGGATCGTTCAACCAGTGGGATCCCGGCGCGGCGCCGCTCGTGCCGACGGCGACGCCCGGCATTTGGACCACCACCCTCGCTCTGCCGCTCGGTCAACACCAGTACGCGTTCCTGGTGGACGGCGAGCGTTGGGTGGTCGACCCGACCGCGCCGAGCGTGGACGATGGCTTCGGGCAGCACAACAGCGTCGTCGCGGTGACATCTCAGGACGGCGGAGGGCGCGCCCTATGAGAACCGTCGGGCTTGTCGTGCTGCTCGCCGTAGCCTTGGCCGGTCGGATACTGGCGCAGGGGGACGTGGCGGCCCGCCTCGGGGGCCGATTGCCCCCCGCGGTGGTCACCGCCGTGCGGCAGCTCGCCGACAGTGCGGCCGCTCGCGGGTTGCCCGTCGACCCGCTGGTCGACAAGGCGATCGAGGGCGGAGCGAAGGGCGTGCCGGGTGAGCGCGTGGTCGCTGCCGTGCGGGTCGTCCTGAACCGGCTGGGCCAGGCCGCGACGGCGCTTCGCGCGGCGGGGCTACCGACCTCCGATCCGGACGTGATCGAGGCTGCCGCGTTCGCCATCAGCGCGGGGCTCGACGCCCGCGCTGCGGCAGAGCTCGCGCGGCGGAGCCGCGCACCCTACTCGCCCGCCGCCACGCTGCGGGTCGCGGGCACGCTCGCGGCCTTGGGCGTCCCGGCGACCGAGACGGTACAGGTGGTGCAGCAGGCGATCGCCGGCGGCCAGTCGCCCGGTGCTCTCCTCAATCTTCCCCAAGAGGTGGAGGCAAGCGTGGCGCGCGGCGCTTCGCCCGCGGCGGCAGCGGCCGGGCTCGGTCAGGGCCAGGGGCGCGGCCAGGGCCAGGGACTCGGTCAGGGGCAGGGACTCCCTTCGTCCTCGCCGCACGGTCCCCCACCGGGGAAGGGCCAGTCCCACAAGCCATGACGCGGGAACCATAGGGCGGTCTGAGGGAATGGTTCACGCGTAACGCGCCGGGCCAGTCGCAACGGTCCGGCGCGATGTTTTTTTGGGTAGATTCCGCTCCCTATGCCTCTCTCTCACACTGACCGAGCGGCGCGCGGTGGGCGGCGAGCTGCGTGCGGCGCACTGGGGTCTGCAGCGCGCCGCCGGGATGGATCTCGTTCCATCGAACGACTTCTCCTTCTACGACCGCGTCCTGGACACCTGCGCGCTGGTCGGCGCCGTTCCGGCACGCTACGGTGGGGGTGGGGGGCAGGTGGATCTGGACACCTACTTCGCGATGGCGCGCGGCGCGCAACAGCGTGGCCGAGACGTCACGGCGATGGAGATGACGAAGTGGTTCGACACGAACTACCACTACATCGTCCCCGAGTTTGATCGTGACCAGGCGTTTCGGCTGGCATCGCACAAGCCGATCGACGAGTTCCAGGAAGCGAAGGCCCTGGGCATCACCACGAAGCCGGTGCTGATCGGGCCCGTGACGTTCCTCACGCTCGGAAAGGCGCGCACCGCGCGCTTCGACCGTCTCGAGCTGCTGGACCGGCTGTTGCCGGTGTACGCGGAGGTCTTGAGCCGCCTGGTGGCGGCCGGGGCGACGTGGGTGCAGCTCGACGAGCCGTGCCTGGCGCTCGACCGGACCGAGCCGGAACGGGAGGCGTATCGCAAGACCTACGCCTTCCTGGCCCAGCGGGTACCGCAGGCTAAGCTGCTCCTCGCCACCTACTTCGCGGGCTTGGACGACAACCTGCGGACGGTCGTCTCGCTCCCCGTGCACGGCCTGCACGTCGATCTGGTGCGCGCGCCGCGACAGTTGGACCCGCTGCTCGAGGCGTGGCCCGCGGGCACGGGACGGGTCCTGTCGCTCGGGGTCGTCGACGGGCGGAACGTCTGGAAGGCCGACCTCGCCGCCGCACTGACCCTGCTGGAGCGCGCTCGCGACCGGGTGGGAGCCGAGTCTATCTGGGTCGCGCCATCGTGCTCGCTGCTCCACGTGCCAATCGACCTCGACCTCGAGCAGCGGCTCGACGCGGAGCTCAGGGGGTGGCTCGCGTTCGCGAAGCAGAAGCTGGCCGAAGTAGCCACGCTGACGCGTGCGCTGGGTGCGGGGCGCGGGCGCGCGTCCGCCGAGCTCGAGGACAACGCGCGGGCGCTGGCGGCGCGCCGCGCGTCGCAGCGGATTCACAATCCGGCGGTGAAGCGGCGCGCTGCGGCCGTGGGCGAGCGAGACCTGCGCCGGGCGTCGCCGTACGCGTCGCGGCGCCGCAAGCAGCTCGCGCTGCCGCTCTACCCGACGACCACCATCGGCTCGTTCCCGCAGACTGCGGAGGTGCGCGCCGCCCGGCGGCAGCTGACTGACGGAAAGCTGACGCCCGCCGCCTACGACGCTTTCATCGAGGAGCAGATCCGGAAGACGCTCCGGCTACAGGAGGACATCGGGATCGACGTGCTGGTCCATGGCGAGTTCGAGCGCAACGACATGGTGGAGTACTTCGGGGAGCAGCTGGACGGATTCGCGTTCACGGAGCACGGCTGGGTGCAGTCCTATGGGACGCGCTACGTCAAGCCGCCGATCATCTGCGGCGACGTGTCGCGGCCGCGGCCGATGACGGTCCGCTGGAGCACGTTCGCTCAGGCCCAGACCAAGAAGCCGGTCAAGGGGATGTTGACCGGTCCGGTGACCATTCTTCAGTGGTCGTTTGTGCGCGATGACCAGCCGCGCTCGGAGACGGCGAAGCAGCTGGCGCTCGCGATTCGCGACGAGGTGCAGGACCTCGAGAGCGCGGGCATCCGGGTCATCCAGATCGACGAGCCGGCGCTGCGCGAGGGGCTGCCGCTGCGCCGCGCCGACTGGGCCGCGTACCTGGACTGGGCGGTCAACGCCTTCCGCCTGGCGACCGCCGGCGTGAAGGACGAGACGCAGATCCACACGCACATGTGCTACAGCGAATTCAACGACGTCATTCGCGTCATCGAGCAGATGGACGCGGACGCCATCTCGATCGAGAACGCCCGGTCCCGGTCCGAGCTGCTGGAAGGGTTCCGGGAGTACAAGTATCCCAACGAAATCGGACCCGGGGTCTACGACATCCACTCTCCCCGGGTGCCGAGCACCGCGGAGATCGTGGCGGGGCTGACACGGATGCGGGAGGTGCTCGACGACCGCCAGATCTGGGTCAACCCGGATTGCGGCCTCAAGACGCGCGGCTGGACCGAGACGCTGCCGTCGCTCCGCAACATGGTCGAGGCGGCCCGGGAGATGCGGGCGGCGACGGGGGCGCTCGTGGGGCGCGCGGTTGACCCGCGAGAGCGGGCCGGGCATACTTGATTTCATGAGCACCGCAGACGTCCGCATCACCGCCGAGCCGATCGACAACGATCGCTGCAAGTTCATCGTCGGCCAGCCGGTGCACGTGGGCGGCGTGCGCCGGTTCGCGTCGCCCGAGGACGCCAAGGGCTCGCCCCTCGCCGAGGCGCTGTTCGCGATCCCGGGAATCACCGAGGTCGTCGTGTCGGGTCACCTGGTCACCGCCGTGAAGCGCGGCCCCACGCCCTGGGCGGCGCTTGGCCCGGCGGTCGGCGCGGCGATCCGTGCGGCGCTCGCGGCCCGTGCGCCCGCGGTCGCCCCCCGGCAAGCGCCCCCAGGCACGCCGGCGGACGACGACGAACTGTACGAGCGGGTCTCGCGACTGTTTGAGACCCAGGTCAATCCCATGGTCGCACGGCACGGCGGCGTCGTGGAGCTGATCGACGTGCAAGACCACGTCGTGATGCTGCGGATGGGCGGAGGCTGCCAGGGATGCGGCATGGCCGACGTGACCCTGCGCCAGGGTATCGAAGCGATGCTGCACCAGCACGTGCCGGGCGTCAAAGGCATCGTGGACATCACGGATCATTCGGCAGGCTCAAACCCCTACTTCGCCGCCGCCAAGAAGTAGGGCCGCGGCATGCCGCGCCCTTCCACGCTTTCCCCGCGACTGCTGTTGCTCCTGCCGTCCACTACCTACCGGGCCACGGCATTCGTCGAGGCCGCCCGGCGGCTCGACATCGCACTCAGTGTGGCGTCCGAGCGATCCAGCACGTTCGAGCAGGCCCAGCCGGCCGGGCTCCTGACCCTTGACTTCACCGCTCCCGCGGACGCAGCCGCTCGGGCCGCGGCGTTCGCGCGGGAGCATCCGCTGGCCGGCGTGCTGGGAGTGGACGACAACACGGCCGTCGTGGCGGCGGCGATCGCCGAGCGGCTGACGCTCCGGGGCAACCCTGTGGCGGCGGCGCTGGCGGCGCGCGACAAGCACCGGCAGCGCGAGCTCCTGGGCCGGACCGCGGGGAGCGTAGCCGTGCCGCGGTTCGCGCTGTATCCAGCCGACGCGGATGCAGCCGCGCTCGGTCGCCTGGTCGAGTACCCTTGCGTCCTCAAGCCGCTGCAACTCTCCGCGTCGCGCGGGGTCATCCGTGCGGATAGTCCGGCCGAGTTCGTCGCGGCGTTTCGAAGAGTCGCCGCGATCCTCGCCGAGCCGGAAGTCGCCGCCTGCGGCGAGTCCGCACGCAGCGTGCTCGTGGAGCAGTTCGTCCCCGGCCCTGAGTTCGCGCTCGAAGGGTTGCTGGTGGGCGGGCGCCTAGCGGTGCTCGCGCTGTTCGACAAACCTGATCCGCTGAACGGACCGTTCTTCGAGGAAACCATTTACGTCACGCCGTCGCGCCTGGCCCTTGCGGCGCAGTGCGAGCTCGCCGCGACGACGCAGGCGGCCGCGACAGCAATGGGCCTGGTGGAGGGGCCGATCCACGCCGAGCTGCGATACAACGAGCGCGGCCCGTGGCTCATCGAGCTGGCCGCCCGTCCGATTGGCGGACGGTGTAGCGCGGCGCTGAGATTCGGGACCGGGGACGAGGGAACGGAAAAGGGTTGGGTCTCCCTCGAGGAGCTGATCATCCGCCACGCGCTCGCGATGGAGCTGCCGACGCTCGAGCGCGAGCGGCAGGCGGCCGGGGTGATGATGATTCCCGTGCCGGGTGCAGGAGAGTTGCGCGAGCTCCGAGGAGTCGAGGCGGCGCGCGCCGTGCCGCTGGTCGAGGACGTCGCCATCACGGCGCACCGCGGGCAGCGTCTCGTGCCGCTACCCGAGGGCGCGCGCTATCCGGGCTTCATCTTCGCGCGCGGCCCCGGGCCCGCGGAGGTGGAGGCAGCGCTACGCGACGCGCACCGACGTCTGGAGTTTGTGCTGGGGTGATGCTCAGGACGCGACGGCTACACACTCAAGCCAGTTGCGCGGTACCGTGCTGAACCCGGTCTCGTCGAGCGCGCGCCGTAAGCCCTCGCGCAGCGCCTCCGCCCCCTGCTCGAGCGGGACGCCCGGCAAGGCGCCCTCGATGAACAGGGAGAAGCGTCCGATGTCCTCCAGGCTCTCGGGGGTCATCTCGACTCGCACCAGCTCGACCGTGGGCGGGCTGAACCCCTCGTGCTCGCACAAGGTGGCGTACTCGTCGGCCGAGAGGAACGACCGAGCTGTGGCCTTGCCCTCGTGCTGCACCGCGATGCCGTGCTCGCGCAGCACCTGCACGGCGCGCACCACCCAGCGGCGCCAGAAGCCGGTCGTCCCTTCGACGTAGGCGCCGTTGAAGAACGTCGTATTGAACGCGAGCACACCGCCGCGCTTCAGGACTTTGCGGATCTCGGCGATGACTTTGGCTTTGTCGGGGACGAGGTGGATGGCGTTACAGAAGATGACCGCATCGGCCGAGGGGACCAGGCGCGACAGCCATTCCGCGCTCCCCTCCACGAACTCCGCGACGCGCGACCGGATCGCGCGCCGCGCCTTCTCGAGCGCCGATGCCGACGGGTCAATCCCGATGACCCGGCCCTCGCCGCACTGACTCAAGCGGTCAACGATCAGCTGGGTCACGGCCCCCGGCCCACAGCCCAGGTCTACGATCGTACGGCGGCTGGGGCAGATGACGCGCTCGACGATCCAGCGATTCACCTCGGTGAAGAAGGGATGCCGCGTGAACGGCGTAAACGAAAAACGCTCTTCTTCAGCCTCGGTGCGCCACGCCATTCGGCCTCCGCGCTCTGTGACCACAACGTACCGGCGCGCCTAGGGTTGCGCCGGGCTTATACCTCAAACGTATGTGGCACTTTACAATGGCTTCGTCAAGTGGGCAGGGTCAGGCGGTAGGCGCTCACTCAGGGGCTCCGGCCGCCAAATCGTGCACCGTGAGCACCTGCACAATCTTGAGGCGCCGCTTCCCCACCGGCAGGGCGAGGCTCACGGTCTGCCCCCGCTTGCACCCCAGCAGGCCCTTGCCGAGGGGTGACGCGATCGACACCGGAATCTCGTCCCCGTCCTCCTCGCCGCCTTCGATGAACTCGCCCAAGGTGAGGGCGTACGTTTCCTTCTTCTTCGTGTCGAGGTCCCGCACGGTGACGCGGGACCCGAACCCCACGCGGTCACGCGGGATATCGTGCTCCGAAACGGTGGACAGCTTGGACAGGCGCCCGCGGAGATGAGACAGGCGGGCCTGCGAGAACTGCTGCCGCTCGAGCGCCGCTTTGTACTCGGAGTTCTCGCGCAGGTCGCCATGCGCGCGCGCCTTTTCGATTTCCCGTGGCAGGACGAAGTTGATCTCGTGGTTCAACCGCTCGACCTCGGCCTGCAGCTTGTTCCTGAGTTCGTCGATCATAGCGTCCGCGTGAGAAGCTAGGCATTATACTGCGATTGTGCCACTCAACATCCGGACGTATCGAGACCTGACGGAGCCCGACGCGTCGGGCCTCCCGGCGCAGATCGGCGCGCAGCGCCACCGCGTGGCCGCGCGCCTCGCTCAGGTGGGCCGCGTGGTCGCCGTCATGAGCGGCAAAGGGGGTGTCGGAAAGAGCTTCGTCACGGCGCACCTGGCACGCGCGGTCGCGCGGGGAGGGCGGGCGGTCGGCGTGCTCGACGCCGACTTGAACGGGCCCACCGCAGCGGGATTGCTCGATGCGGGGCGGGCCTCGCTGGTCGTCGAGGAAGACGCGGTGCTGCCGGCTACGGGCGCGGACGGCGTGCGGCTTGTTTCCATGGACCTGCTGCTCGAGGACGGCCGCCCCCTGGCGTTTCGGGGCCCCGCCGCTGACCGCTTCGTGTGGCGCGGCGCGCTGGAGGCCGCCGCGCTGCGCGAGTTCCTCGCCGACGTGGCCTGGGGGTCACTCGATCTGCTGCTGGTCGACCTGCCGCCCGGGCTGTCGCGCTTCGAGGAGCTCGCGGACCTGCTCGACCGCCCTCCGGCCGTGCTGACCGTGACCATCCCGACCCCCGAGTCGCGCGACGCCGTGCGGCGCGCATTGCGCGCGGCGATGGAACGGGGCGCGACCCCTCTCGGCGTCGTGGAGAACATGATGGGGGATCAGTTCCGCGGCGACGCGGCCGAGGTCCTCGCGCGGGAGTTTGGGGTCCCGGTGCTGGCGCGCGTCCCATTTCACCCCCCGGTCGGTGTCTGGGAGACGCTCGCCGCGCGCCTATGAAATTTCTCTGCGTCGAGTGCGACCGGCAGATGGTGTTCGAGGAGCGCCAGCTCCCGGGAGACGGAACTCTTGCCGCGGCCTTCAAGTGCCCGAGCTGCGGCCGGGTGACGGCTCTCCTCACCAACCCATTCGAGACGCAGCTCGTGAGCTCCTTGGGCGTCGTGATCGGCGGGCGGACCGTGCCGGCGCAGCCGCTCGAGACCGTGCGCGGCAACGTCGCCGGCGGGCGACCGGACGCGTTCGACGAAGCGAGCGGGCGGGCGGAGGCGCGGACCGCTGGCCCCAGCTGGTCCGCGGAGGCGCAGCAGCGCCTGTCGCAGGTGCCGGGCTTCGTGCGGGGAATGGTGAAGAAGATCTACGCCGAGTACGCCAAGGACCACGGCATCGCCGAAATCACGCCCGCGGTCATGGATACCGCCCGCGCGGAGCTCGGTCTCGAGGGGATGTGAGTCGCCTCGTGGAGCGGGTCGTCCATGGTCTGCGCGTCGTCATCGACCGCGACCAGTGCGTCGGGTTCGGCGATTGCGTGAAGGACGCGCCAGAGGGTTTCAAGTTGGACGAAGACTCGATCGCCGCGTTCGTCGAGCCGGAGGCAGTGGAGCGGGAGCGGTTGCTGCGCGCCTGCGATGCTTGCCCCGTCGACGCCATCACGGTGTGGGACGAAACCGGCCGACAAATTGTCCCGAGTAGAGTCGGGATTTAAGACTTGACAGGCCCCGCCGCGCTGGCCATACTCGCCGGCGCGTAAGCGAGACTCGATAATCGTGCGGCGGCCTGACGGCCGCTGCGGCCGAGCATAACACCAGGCGTTATCTCGATAGGACCGAACCCGATCCAGGCTCGGGGAGATATTGGTGTGTGCCCGGCATGCACCCTAGCGTCCGAGGTGCCGGTGTACCGCGAGATCTTCGCCCCCGTCGACAATTCGCAGCATTCGGATTGGGCCGTCGACCGGGCGATCGAGTTGTGTCGCGTGTCGCACGGCCGCATCATCGGCAACCACGTGTATGCGGCCCGCCTGCACGACGTCCGCTTTCGCCAGCTCGAGACCGGCCTGCCCGCGCGGTTCCAGACCGCCGAAGAGATCAAGAAACAGCGCAAGATCCACGACAAGCTCATCGAGAAGGGCCTCCAGCTGATCGCGGACAGCTTCCTCGACCGGCTCGGGAAGCACTGCGAGGAAGCCGGGGTGCCGTTGACGCGCCAGCTGCTCGAGGGAATCAACTACGAAGAGATCGTGAACGAGGTGAACCGCGGCGCCGGCCGGCTTCCCGGCTTGATCGGCTTCGATCCCAATCGCGCCGCGGGGTACGACGGCGGCGACAAAGTGCGCGGCGACGTGCAGGTCGGCGCCAACGGGCGGCTGATCGCGGAGGACGAGGATTCGGCGGCGCGGCTCGTGGGATCCTCGGGCCGGCAGTACGACCTGCTGGCGATCGGCGCGCACGGGCTCGGGCGGCAGCCGTTCTCGCAGCTCGGCGGAGTGGTGGCGCGCGTGCTGCGCGAGGTCGAGAAGGACGTGCTGATCGTCCGCGACGACCGGCCGCTTGCGGACGGCCGCTATTTGGTGTGCGTGGACGGCTCCTCCTACAGCTACAAGGCGATGCGCGCCGCGCTCGAGCTGGCCCAGACGTTCGGCGCATCCCTCTACGTCTGCAGCGCGTTCGACGTGGAGTACCACCATGTGGTGTTCCACAACATCAAGGACGTGTTGTCGTACCAGGCGTCCAAAGTCTTCAAGTTCGAGGAGCAGGAAGAGCTGCACAACAACATCATCGACAAGGGGCTGCTGAAGCTCTGCCAGGCGAACCTGAAGCGCGCCGAGGTGATGGCCCAGGAATTTCCGGACGTCCCCATCAAGACGCAGATCCTGATCGGCAAGCCGTTCCAGGTGATCATGCAGTGGGCCGAGGAGATCAAGCCGTCGCTGCTCGTGCTGGCGCGGCACGGGGCCCATCGCATCGAGGGCACGGACCTCGGGTCCCAGGCTGAAAACCTGGTGCGGATCGCCCCCTGCAACACGCTGCTCACCGGGACGGTGGGGATCCGTCCCGAAGACATCCCCTGGATCGAGGAGGACGGCCAGGCGGGGATGCCGTGGGCGCCCGAGGCGGAAGTGCGCATCCTCCGCGTCCCCCCGTTCGCGCAGGGGATCGCGCGCCGCGCCGTGGAGGAGTACGTGCTGGAGCAGACCGGCGGCGCTGAGGCGACGGTCACCAACAAGTGGCTCGACGAGGCGATCCGGAAGCTGCTGCCGACCCACATGCAGCTCATCATGGGGATCGGGACGGCGGAAGAGATCGCGCTCGCGGAGGTGAAGGCGACGGAGCAGCTGAAGGTGACCAAGATCCAGGGTCACGACTCGGACGCCGAGCCGGTCGCGGCCGAGGTGGAGACGAAGTGTCCCGTGACGGGCACCGTGAGCCGCCGGCCGCGCGTCGCGACCGATCCCATCGTCTGGACCGAAGAGGCGTGGCAGCGCCTGCAGCTCGTCCCGCTCGTGGCTCGGCCCCTCGCGCGCAACACCGTGGAGCGCTTTGCCCGCAACCACGACATCTGGCGCGTCACCACCCGCGTGATGGACGACAACAAGCAGCAGATGATCGAGGCGGACGAGTTCGACGTCGAGACGATGATGGTGATGTTCACCGAGTTGCGCGCGAAGCAGATCCGCGCCGAAGCCGAAGGACGGGACGGGTTGACTCCCGAGATGCGCGCGTTCATCGAAGACGCGAAGGCGCAAGGGATCACGCGCTGCCCGATCCGCGATATCGAGGAGAAGATGGGCAAGTGCCCCGTGGACTTCAAAGGGGTGAAGCCCGAACAGGCGAAGGAGGCTGTGGAGCGGCTGTTGCGGGAGCAGGCAGGCGACTGACGTGAGCTACGTGCCCCACGTCGTCGCGTGGAATCTCACTCGGCGCTGCAACCTCGAGTGCGCTCACTGTTACATCTCGGCGGGACCCGGCGAGCGCGCCACCGCCGAGCTCGACACGGCGACCTGCCGGCGCATCGTGGACGAGCTCCTGGCGGAGAACCCCGCCCCGCTCCTGATCCTGTCGGGCGGCGAGCCGCTGCTCCGGGAGGACCTGACGGAGATCGCGCGCTATGCCTCCGAGCGTGGTGCCACGGTCGTCGTCGGGACGAATGGCACCTTGCTCACCGACGTCCGGATCGCGGCGCTGCAGGACGCGGGCGTGCGCGGCGTCGCGGTAAGCGTGGATTCGCTGCGCCCGTCCTATCATGACAACTTCCGGCACGGTCGGGGCTCGCTCGCCGACACGCAGGGCGCGCTCGCCCGGCTCCGGGAGCGGCGCCTGGATTTCATCATCCAGACCACGGCGACCAAGGGCAACCGCGCCGAGCTCGAGCGCCTCGTTGCCTGGTCCGCCGAGCAAGGGGCCGTGGCGTTCAACTGCTATTTCCTGGTGCCGACCGGGCGCGGCGCCGGGCTCTCCGACCTTCCCCCGGCGGAGTATGAAGCAGTGCTCGCCGACCTGGCGCGCTGGCAGCGCGACTACCGCGGGACCATGCTCGTGCGCTCCAAGTGCGCGCCGCACTTCATGCGGCACGTGCACGCGGCCGATCCCGAGTCGCCGGTGCTCAATTACGAGACGCGCTGCCCGTGCGGCACGCAGTACTGCCGCATCACGCCCGACGGCAAGCTCACGCCCTGCCCCTACCTGCCGGAGGTCGCGGGCGATCTATCCCGGCAGTCGTTCGGCGAGATCTGGCGCGAGGCCCCCCTGTTCCGCCAGCTGCGCGAGGGAACGCTCGGCGGCAAGTGCGGTGTGTGCGAGTACCGCGCGCTGTGCGGCGGGTGCCGGGCGCGGGCGTTCGCCACGACCGGCGACGTGCTCGCCGCCGACCCGTCGTGCACCTACGAGCCGCGGGTCGGCGCCCCGCTGGTGGAGCCGCAGCGCGCCGTGACGTACGGCGCCGAGTTCCGGCGGGCGCTCGGCTGGAGCCCCGCGGCGCTCGCGCGCCTCGAGCGGATTCCCTCGTTCGTACGCGGCGTGGTGATGCAGCGCGTGGAGGAGTACGCCCGACGGCACGGCGGGCGCGAGGTGACCCTGGAGCTCTTGTCCGAGGTTCGGAGCGCGCTACCGGTCGATTTCTCGAAGCGACGGCCGTTCTTCACTGAGGCTGACGGCTGATGGCCGACGGTCTGTTTTTCCTCACTGCCGCCGCCGCCGACAGCGTGCGCGCCTACGGCGAGTTCCCCATCATCGGCGCCCGCGCGGCGGTCTGGATCGCCGCGGAAGTGCACCTCATGTTCGCCGCCTTCGTGCTCGGCGTGCCGATGTTCGCCGTGGTGGCGGAGGCCATCGGGATCTTCGGCAAGGAAGCCCGCTACGACCGGCTCGCGAAGGAGTTTACCCGCCTGCTGCTCGTGGCCTACAGCGCGACCGCGATCTGGGGGGCGATCCTCGTCTTCTTCTTGGCAACCCTGTACCCGCGGTTCTGGGCGTACCTGACGGCCGTGTTCGCGGCCTCCATGTGGGTGTACGCCGGACTGTTCTTCTTCGAATCCTTCACCCTCTACCTCTATTACTACGGGTGGGACCGCTGGAAGTACGGTCGCGCCAAGCTGGTCCACTGGACCCTCGGCATCCTGCTGAACGTCTGGGGCACGATCGTGATGCTGATCGCCAACTCGTGGCTGACGTACATGATGACGCCGCCGCGCGACATCACTTCCACCACGGACCCGAGCAGCATCAAGCTGTGGCACGCCATCGCCAATGCCACCTGGATGCCGATTAACGTCCATCGGCTCATCGCGAACGTCGTGTTCGGCGGCGCCATTGTCGCGGCGTACGCGAGCTACCGCTTCCTCGCCGCCCAAAACGACGAGGAGCGCGCCCACTACGACTGGATGGGCTACGTCGGCAACTTCATCGCGATCTCCGCGTTGATCGTGCTGCCCTTCGCTGGCTACTGGCTGGGCCGCGAGGTGTACCAGTACGACCAGTCGATGGGGATCACCATGATGGGCGGCTTCATGAGCTGGCTGTGGGTGATCCAGGCGTTCCTCATCGCCGTCCTGTTCCTCGCCGGCAACTACTACCTGTGGATCGGCATGGGGCGCATCCCCGGCGCTGAACGGTTCCGCCCCTACATCAAGTACCTGCTAACGGTCCTCGTGCTGGGCGCGATCGTGTGGGGCACGCCGCACACCATGATCGCGGACTCGAAGGAGCTCGCCGCTATGGGTGGCTCACACCACCCGCTGCTCGGCGCCCTCGGCGTCATGAGCGCCAAGAACACGGCGGTCAATCTGATGATCCTGACCACGTTCCTGTCGTTCCTCATGTACCGGCGCGGCAACAAGGAGCTCGTCGTCCCTTGGGCGGAGACGGGGACGCGCATCCAGACGGCGATGTTCGTCATCGCGGCCGGGATCGTGCTGTTCTACGGGATCCGGGGTTACTTCGTCGAAGCGATCGTGCGCATCGGATTCAGCGTCTACCAGGTGCTCGCCGTGTTGAGCTGCATCCTGTTCGTCACCGTGATCGACGTCCTCATGGCGCGGGGCGCTAAGTCCGTGGGGGAGATCCAGTGGGGCAAGATGCCGCCGCGCTCCCAGTATGCGCTCTTCATCCTCGCGGTGACGTTCACCTGGCTCATGGGACTCATGGGCTTTGCCCGCTCCGGGATCCGCCAGTACTGGCACGTGTGGCAGGTGATGGAGGACACGAGCAAGTACGCCGCGACCCCGGCGCTCGGGTACGCGTCGCAGATGATCAGCCTGTGTGTGCTGATCTTCCTCGGTCTCGTGGCGTTCGTCTTCTGGCTCGGCGGGCTCGCCGAGAAGTCGACGTTCGTGTCGTCAGGCGAGGGCGGAGGCCGGCATGTGGGCCACTAACCTCAAGGTCGTCGGCATCGTCCTCGGCACGCTGTTTGTGTATACGGTCATCTGCAACAAGATCCCGCAGATGCAGTCCGAAGTGCCGCAGAAGCTCACGCTCGGTCCCAACGCGACGCCGGAGCAGTTGGTGGCCGCCGGGGAGAAGGTGTTCAACGGCATCGGCGGCTGCGTCGCCTGTCACGGCCTCGGCACCCGCGCCCCGAACCTGCTCACGGACGAGAAGGGAACAGGGCCGATCGGCCAACGCTGCGCCAAGCGCGAGCCGGGGAAGAGCTGCAAGCAGTACCTCTACGAGTCCCTCGATCAGCCTACGGCGTACGTCGTGGCTGGCTACCAGCCCATCATGCCGCAGGTTACGAAGCTGATCCCGCCCGACCAGGTCTGGGCCGTGATCGCGTTCCTCGAGTCGCAGGGGGGCACGGTGGACGTGACGGGGGCCGACATCCAGAAGGCGGCGCCGGCCGGCGGGGGAGGGGCCGCTGCGGCAGGGGGTGGCGGGGGTGGCGGGGGTGGCGGTTTCGCCCATGGGAGCAGCGATCCCAAGGCAATCATCAAAGAGGCCGGGTGCGTCAACTGCCACATGCTCGACGGCCAGGGGGGAGCCCTGGCGCCCGACCTGACCCACGTCGGCTCGCGCCGTGACGCCCAGTCGATCCGGCAGAAGATCGTGGATCCGGGATCGTCGATCACGAAGGGTTTTGAGAACCTTGCCGGCGTGATGCCGAAGAACTTCGCGACGATGATGAGCCCGGCCCAGCTCGACGCGCTGGTACAATACCTCGCGGGGCACAAATGACGCGTTCGCCCAACCTCCGGCGCTACCTGGACCACCCCTTCTGGCAGGCCCTGGGGCTGCTGGTGCTGGCGTATCTCGTCATCGTCTACGGGGTGCCATTGCTGCCAGGCAGCTCGCTCGTTCCGAGCAGCGTCGTGCTGCAGTACATGGTCACGGTGCTAGTCGGCGTGCTGATTTACGTGAGCGACAACGATGAGCGCTGGGCGCTCTTCAAGCAGCCGCTCGTGGCGATGCTGGTCGAGCAGCGACTGCGGCTCGTGCGCATCCTGGTGCTCGCGGTCGTCACGCTGCTCGTCGGCTGGGTCACGTTCGGGCAGGTGCGCACGACGGTCGCGGCGCCCCCCAACCTGCGTTCGATCCATCCGGCGCCGCCCGCCGAGGTCACGTTCCGCGGCAAGACAATGACGCTCACCGGGCTCGAGAATCCGCTGCGCCAGCAGCCCGAGTCGCTCGCCGCGTTTACGGCCTACGGCAAGGAGATCTACTACCAGAACTGCCTGCCCTGTCACGGGGATCACTTGGATGGTCTGGGACACTTCGCGGCCGGTTTCAATCCGCTGCCAGCCAACTTCCAGGACAATGGGACCATCGCCCAGCTCACCGAGAGCTTCGTCTTCTGGCGGGTTGCGAAGGGCGGGCCCGGTCTGCCGCGTGAGGGCACGCCCTGGAACTCGGCGATGCCGCGCTGGGAAGACTTCCTCACGGAGCGCCAGATCTGGGCGGTGATCCTATTCCTGTACGATCAGACCGGGTGGAAGCCGCGGACGTGGGAGAAGGCCGAAGGCGGTGCGAAATGAGGGTCGGACTGATAGGCGCGCTGGCGGTGTTTCTGTCCGTCAGTCCGACTGTGCGACTGTCCGCCCAAGACACCACCGCCGGCAAGACCGTCTATGTGAAATGGTGCGCCGGCTGCCACGGGGAGACCGGGGACGGCAAGGGCGTGGCCGCGCTGTACATGCTGCCGCGGCCCCGCGACTTCACCGGCGCAGTTTACAAGATCCGCACCACTGCGAGCGGCCAGCTCCCCACGGACGCGGACCTCATGCGCGCCATCGACGAAGGGCTCCCCGGCACCGCCATGCCCGCGTGGCAGACGCGGCTCTCGGACGGCGAGCGCCGCAACGTGATGGCGTACCTCAAGACGTTCTCGTCTTTTTTCAGCGACACGAGCCAGCACCCGCAGCTGCTCAAGTTCTCGAGCGAGCCGGGCGGTGGCACGGGTGCCGAAGCCCTCCGGGTCGGGCGGCAGTTCTACGATTCGATCCATTGCTATAAGTGTCACGGCCCCCAGGGGCGCGGCGATGGGCCCTCGGCCCCCGATCTCAAGGACGATCCCGGGCAGCCGATCTTGGCAGCCGACCTCCACGAAAACTGGCGCTTCCGCGGCGGCGCGACGGCGGAAGACATTTACCGCCAGCTGCGGACCGGGCTCGACGGCACGCCGATGCCGTCGTTCTCCGACCTGCTCGACCAGAAGTTCCTCACCGAGGAGCAACTGTGGCGGGTGGCGCAGTACGTGCGCAGCCTGTCGCCGCCCAAGGCGCCCGAGGTGCGGGATGTGATTCACGCGCGCCAGATCGCGGGCACGCTGCCCGTGTCCCCAGACGACTCCGCCTGGAGCCGCGTGGATGACTACTACTTCCCGCTCGTTGGCCAGATCATCCGCAAGCCGCGTTGGTTCGCGCCCGCGGTGGCGGCGATCTGGGTGCAGGCGCTGCACAACGGCAACGCGATCGCGGTGCGGCTCACCTGGGACGACCGCTCGCAGAGCCCGGATACAGGATGGAACAAGTACACGCGGCGACTGCTCCAGACGATGGCGAGCGACGATTCGGGGCCGCAGACCCTAGCGCCGTGGCCCGATCAGCTGGCCGTGCAGTTTCCGCCGAAGATCCCCGAGGGGATGGAGCGGCCGTACTTCCTGATGGGGTCGAACTCGGGGTCCGTCTACCAGTGGCGCTGGCGCAGCGCGCCGCGGGGCGCAGTGGCGGGCCTCGCCCGGGGAATCGACCGCTTCGACACCCTGCCGCCCGCGAGCGGACCGGCGGCGCGGGCGGTGTGGGACCACGGCCAGTGGCGGGTGGTCTTCACCCGTACCCTTGCGACCGCCGATACGGCGAACGAACTTCAGTTCGCCGTGGGCCGGGCCATCCCCGTGGCGTTCTTCGCGTGGGACGGCTCGAGCGCGGAGCGCGATACGCGGATGGCGCTGAGTACCTGGTACTTCCTCGCCCTGGACCAGCCGACGCCGCCCGGGACCTTCATCTCTCCGGTGATCGCGATGGTGGTGACCTTGGGGCTGGGGATGCTGGTGGTGGTGCGGGCGCAGCGCCGTGACGGCAGGCGGGCTGCGGCGCGAGGGTAAGCGGCACCGGCCGGAAGTTCCGTCCGGGCGGGAATCCTCTCTGAGGAGGGACGATGCGTAAACTCGGTTCGGCGGCGGCGATCGGGGCTGGTCTCCTGGTGTGGGCCTTGGGGAGCACCCCGGGCGCGGAGGCCGCGCTCGACGGCGCCACGGTGACGGGGAAAGTAAAGTTCGTCGGCAAGGCGCCGGCGAACCCGGTCATCGACATGAGCGAGGAGGCCAAGTGCGCGGCGAAGTACACCACGCCGCCCCGCGAGCTCATCGTCCAGGTCAACGCCAACGGCACGCTGGCAAACGTGTTCGTGTACGTGAAGACGGGGCTCCCGGCCGACGCCAAGTACCCGACGCCCGCCACCCCCGTGGAGATCGATCAGAACGGCTGCATGTACCATCCCAGGGTGTTTGGGATCATGGTCGGCCAGACGCTCGCGATCAAGAACAGCGACGGGATCCTCCACAACATCAAGGCGCTGGGCAAGAAGAACCGGCCGTTCAACATCAGCCAGCCCACGACCATGACCACCAACCGGCCGGGATTTGCGGCGGTCGAGGTGATGCTGCCGTTCGCGTGCAACGTGCACGGGTGGATGCACGCCTTTGCCGGCGTGCTATCGCATCCCTTCTATTCTGCGACCGGCACGGACGGCAGCTACAGCATCAAGGGCCTTCCCCCGGGGACGTATACGATCGAGGCGTGGCATGAGAAGTACGGCACGCAGACGGCGACGGTGACGGTGAAGGCGGCGGAGACGAAGACGGCGGACTTGACCTTCACGGCGAAATAGAGGGAGACGCTCCATGACCTGGTGGCTGCCACCGCAGGCCTCGACGTTCGCGGCGCCCATCGACTGGATGTTCACGGCGATCCTCATCATCACCGGGATCACGTTCGTGTTGGTCGAGGTGGGGCTCGTCTACTTCGTGATCGCTTACCGGAACCGCCCGGGGCGCAAGGCCTTCTACACGCACGGGAATACCCGTGCGGAGGTGATCTGGACGGCCATCCCGGCGGTCACGATGGTGATTCTGGGACTCACGAGCAACGGCCTCTGGGTCAAGATCAAGGGCCGCAACAGTGTGCCGGCGAACGCCTACCCGATCGGCGTGCACGCGAAGCAGTTCGAGTGGTGGTTCACCTATCCGGGCGCCGACGGCAAGCTCGGCCGCGTCTCCCCGGAATTGATCCAGGAAACCGTGAACCCGACAGGGCTGGACCGGAGTGACCCGGCGGCCCAGGACGACATCGTCATCCGCAACCAGCTGCACGTGCCGGTGGGGCGGCCGGTCGTCGTGATGCTGACGTCGGAGGATGTCATCCACTCCTTCTACGTGCCGCAGTTCCGGGTGCGGCAGGACGCCGTCCCGGGCATGAACATCAGGGTGTGGTTTGAGGCCACGGTTCCCGGCACTTACGAGGTCGGCTGCTCGCAGCTGTGTGGCATGAGCCACTACAAGATGCGGGCACGGGTGTTCGTCCACACGCAAGCCGAATACGATGCTTGGCTGCAGCAGGAGGCCGCCAAGGCGAAAGGGGCATCCACGTCATGAGTACCGCAGCCGCGACGGCGCACGCCGTTCACGCGCATCACGACGACCGGAGCTTCGTCCGGAAGTACGTGTTCTCGACCGATCACAAGATCATCGGGATTCAATTCCTGTTCCTGAGCCTCTTCTCCCTGCTGGTCGGCGGGATACTCGCGATGCAGATCCGCTGGCAGGAGGGGTTCCCGGGCCAGCCGATGCCGCTAGGCAAGCTGCTCCCGGAGACGATGGCCTCGGGTGGAGTGCTCTTGCCGGAGTACTACATCGAGCTCGTGACGATGCACGGCACGTTCATGGTGTTCTTCGCCATCATGCTGCTGCTCGTCGGGGTGTACGCGAACTTCCTGATCCCGCTCAAGCTCGGCGCGCACGACATGGCGTTCCCGCGCATCAACATGGCGTCCTTCTGGTCGGCGTTTGTGGCCGGCATTCTGATGTTCGCCAGCATGTTCGTGCCCGAGGGGGCGGCGCGCGCGGGCTGGACGATGTACACCCCGCTGTCAGCGCGGCACGATCTCTCCGGCTCGTCGCTCGGCCAGGAGCTGTGGTCCATCTCGATCATCTTCTTCGGTCTGTCGTCTGTGCTCGGATCCCTGAACTACATCTCGACGGTGATCAACAACCGCGCCCCGGGGATGACCTGGTTCCGGATGCCCCTTTCCGTGTGGGCGCTGTTCATCACGGCGATCCTCGGCCTGCTCGCGGTGCCGGTGCTCGCGGGGGCGGCGATCATGCTGCTCTTCGAGCAGATCCTCGGGACGCACTTCTTCGATCCGGGCGCCGGCGGCCAGGCGCTCCTGTGGCAGCACCTGTTCTGGTTCTTCGGGCACCCGGAGGTGTACATCCTCATCCTCCCCGCGATGGGAATGGTCTCGGATCTCGTGGCGAACGGCAGCCGCAAGCCGATCTTCGGTTATCACTCGATGGTGTTCGCGATCTGCGGGATCGCCTTCCTGGGCTGGATCGTGTGGGGCCACCACATGTTCGTGAGCGGGATGAACCCGACGCTGGGCTCCACGTTCATGGTGTCCACGCTCTTGATCGCGGTGCCTTCGGCGATCAAGGTATTCAACTGGATGGGCACGATGTGGCGGGGGAACCTCCAGTTCCACACGCCGATGCTGAACGCGATCGGGTTCGTGGCGATGTTCACGATCGGCGGGCTGTCGGGGATCTTCATGGCCGCGACGCCGCTGGACATGTTCATCCACGACACCTACTTCATCGTCGCGCACCTGCACTACGTGCTATTCGGGGGCAGCCTGTTCGCGATCTTCGGCG
>QHTZ01000066.1 GCA_003221005.1 Gemmatimonadota bacterium | reverse complement strand
CCCGCCGCGCCGCCGCCCCGCCGCGGATCGGCCACACCGACCCACCCAGCCTCGCTGCGGGCGACGACGTTGACCTCCGTCTTGTAGTTCCACTCCATCACCTGATGACCCATCGCCGTGAGCGAGTCGAGCGACGCCTGTGCGAACCCGTCGCGTTCCACATAGACGATATCGGGGAGGGCCTGGTGGTGGAGGCGGGGCGCCGCCACGGCGTCGGCGAGTGACATGTTCTGGTCGATCACGTCGCTCAGCACCTGGTACACGGCGGTCGGGATACGGGAGCCTCCGGGCGAGCCCATGACCAGGAACAGACGTCCGGCGCGGTCCGTGACCACCGTCGGCGTCATCGCCGAGAGCATGCGCTTGCCCGGCGCGATCGCGTTTGCGGCGCCCTGAACCAGCCCGTACAGGTTCGGCTTGCCGGGTGCGGACGTGAAGTCATCCATTTCGTCGTTCAGGACGAAGCCCGCCCCTGTGACCGTGACCGCACTCCCGAAATCGTTGTTCAGCGTCGTCGTGCAGGACACCGCGCTCCCCTCGGCGTCGACCACGGAGTAATGGGTCGTCTCGGGCCCCTCGGAACGCACGCCTGCCGGCGCCGGCGCGGGCGTCGCGTGCCGGGCGTCGATTGCCGCCCGCAGCTCGGCCGCATACGCCTTGCTCAGAAGCCGCTCGAGCGGCATGCGCACGAAGTCGGGATCACCCAGGTACGCGTTCCGGTCCGAGTAGGCGCGGCGCATCGCCTCGGCCTGGAGATGCATGAGCGACGCGGTCCCGAACGCAGGGGGCGGCGTGTACCCCTCCATCACGTTGAGGATCTCCCCGAGCGTCACGCCGCCGCCCGAGGGAGGCGGCATGGTGTAGACCGTATAACCGCGATAGCTGATCTGCAGGGGCGTGCGCCACTTGACGCGGTAGCGCGCCAGATCCTCGCGCGTGATGAGCCCGCCGCCGCGCTGCATCTCCTGCGTGATGAGCTCCGCGATCTGGCCGCGATAGAACACCTTGGGCCCGCTGTCCGCAACGAGCTCCAGTGTGCGGGCGAGGTCCGACTGGACGAGGCGGTATCCGGGCGCCGGAGCGCCGCCGTCCACGAGGAACTGCGCCCGCGACGCCGGGAACAGCGCCAGCCGCCCCGCCTCGCGTGCGATCAGATGGCTGCGCGCTGGATCGAGGAGGTAGCCCTCCTGCGCGAGCTTGATGGCCGGGGCGACGAGATCCTTCCACGGTAGCCGGCCAAACTTGCGGTGGGCTTCGAACAGCCCGGCGACACTTCCCGGCACGGCGACCGCGAGGTGTCCCGTGAGTGATCCCGGCGAGACACCGCCGGCGGAATCGACGTACATGTCGCGCGTGGCCCGGGCCGGCGCGGCTTCGCGGTAGTCGAGCGCCCGCACCTTGCCGTCGCGCATCCGGATGACCATGAACCCGCCCCCGCCGATATTCCCGGCGACGGGATGCACCACTGCGAGGGCGAACCCCACGGCCACGGCGGCGTCGACTGCGTTCCCGCCGCGGCGCAGGATGTCCACGCCGACGTCGCTCGCGAGCTGGTGCGAGGAGACGACCATGGCATGCGGGGCCGCGACGGGACTCACCCGGTCGGCGAGCGGCCACGCAGCGGGGAAGAGCGATGTGCGAGGTGCGGCGGAAGCCGGCGGCGTCGCCGCGACGGTCGGGGCGGCTGGTGCCGCGACCACGTCGGGCGGCAGGGCGGGGGGAGGAGCGGGGCTCGGGACGGGGAGCGCGTGCGGCGGAGTCCCGCCGCTCCCCCCGCAGGCAGCGAGCAACGCGAGTCCGAGAGCGAGCCGTGTGCGCATGCCGAATTGTGCACGTTGACCCGAGTCGCGGTCAACGTCTAAGTTGGGGCCAACCCTCGCCCAGCCATGACAGCTTCCGATTTCCAAGATCCCCGCCTCACCGAGCAGCGGAACCCCCGCACGGGGCGCATCGACGTCGCCTCAAGCCTCGAAATCGTGGATCTCATCAACGCCGAGGACGTGCTCGTGGCGCCGGCGGTGCGCCTGGAGCGCGAACGCATCGCGCGCGCCATCGAGCTCGCAGTCACTGCATTCGAGCGCGGCGGGCGATTGATCTATGTCGGGGCGGGGACGTCCGGCCGCCTCGGTGTGCTCGACGCGAGCGAGTGCCCGCCCACGTTCGGCACCCCCCCCGAGATGGTGCAGGGCATCATCGCGGGGGGGTATCAGGCGCTCGTACGGAGCATCGAAGGTGCGGAAGACGACGTGAACGCCGCGGCTGCCGGCGTCGAGCAGGCGGGGGTGGGCCCCAAGGACTTCGTGCTGGGCGTCGCCGCGAGTGGCACGACGCCATTCGTGCGCGCGGCGCTCGGGCGGGCCCAGACCTTCGGCGCGGCCACCGGCCTCCTTTCCTGCACCGACCCGCCGAAAGTGCTGGCCGAGACGTGCGAGGTCCTGATCCTCCCGAAGGTCGGTCCCGAAGTCCTCACGGGCTCCACGCGGATGAAAGCCGGGACGGCGACCAAGCTGGTGCTCAACACCATCACCACGGGTGCCATGATCCGCCTCGGCAAGGTGTACGGCAACCTCATGGTGGACCTGATGGCGAAGAGCGACAAGCTGCGCGATCGTGGCGAGCGGATCGTGATGGAGTGCTGCGCCGTGGACCGGATGCGCGCCCGCGCGGCCATCGAGGAGGCGGGAGGGAGCGTCAAGCTCGCGATCGTGATGGTGCGGCTCGGCGTGGGGCGGGAGGACGCGCGGCGCGCCTTGGAGACCGCCGGAGGGCTCGTCCGTCGCGCGATCGGCGATCCCCCGCCCGTGGCTCCGACAGCGCGCGTCGGGTGACCGACACGCTCGCCGTCGGCGTCATGTCGGGGACCTCGCTCGACGGCGTTTCTACCGCCCTGGTGCGATTGAGCGACACGCCGCTCGGCGCCGAGCTCGTGAGATTCCGGCAAGAAGCCTACAGTGCGGCGGAGCGTGGGCAGATCGTGGACGCGATCGCGCGCGGTGGCGCCCGGGACCTGGCGCTGCTGCACGTGGCCTTGGGCGAGCGCTTCGCCGGAGCCGTGCTGCAGCTGCTGGCCGAGGGCCGGGTCCCGCCACGGCAGGTGGCGTTCGTTGCCTGCCACGGCCAGACCGTCTGGCATGAGCCGGGCCGGGCGACGCTCCAGCTCGGCGACCCCGCGGTGCTGGCCGAGCGTGTGGGGGTGCGCGTGGTGAGCGATTTCCGGGCGCGCGACGTCGCCGCCGGCGGGCAGGGCGCTCCCCTCGTGCCGCTCGCCGACGTCATGCTGTTCGGCGATCCCGAGCGGGGGCGGCTGCTGCTCAACCTCGGCGGCATGGCCAACGTCACGTGGGTGGCGCAGCGGGGTGTGACCGCCGGCGCGATCGCCTTCGACACCGGGCCCGGCGTGGCCGTCGTCGATGCGGTGACCCGTCGCCTCGATCCCGACCTGCCGTTCGACCGCGACGGCGAGCGTGCGCGGCGCGGCCGGCCGATCCCGCGGGCGCTCGACGCGCTGCTCGGCGATCCGTATTTCGCGGCGCCGCCGCCGAAGAGTACGGGGCGGGAGCGCTTCGGGCTCGACTTTGCCGACCGGCTCATCGAGCTGGTGCGGCACGCCGGGGGTTCTGACAATGACGCCATCGCCACCGCGACCGCGCTCACCGCGGAGTCGGTCGCGCGCGCCATCGAGCGGTTTACGCCGGCTGGCGCGGAGGACGAGCTCGTGATCTCGGGGGGCGGCGCGCGCAATCCGGCGCTCGTCGAGCTGCTCGCGGCGCGGGTGCAGCCGCGCCCGATCACGCCGTTCGACCAGCTGTTCTTCGACGGGGAGGCCAAGGAAGCGCTGGCGTTCGCGTTCCTGGGCTATCTGACGTTGCGCGGGGAGGCCGGGAATCTTCCCGGCGCGACCGGCGCCCGGGGCCCGCGCGTGCTGGGCCACGTCACGCCCGCATGAGCGCGTCGCTCGCGCGGCTGGTCTTCCCCTCGCTGCGCTCGCGGCCCGCGCACGGCGGCTTCGCGCACGAGCACGCCAAGATCGACGCGGCGCTCGCGGCCGGCGTGGGCGGCTTCATCCTGTTCGGCGGCGACCGCGAGTCGGTCACCGCGCTCACGGCCGAGCTGCGCCGTGCGGCCGCTCGTCCGCTGCTCATCGGCGCTGACCTGGAGCGCGGAGCGGCGCAGCAGGTCGGCGGCCTTACGGAGCTGCCCCCGCCCGCCGCGCTCGGGGACCTGGGGGACGTCGAGACGACCCATACGGCCGGCGTCATCTCCGGGACGGAAGCTCGCTCGGTAGGCGTGAACTGGGCGTTCGCCCCGGTGTGCGACCTCGACGCCGAGCCCCGGAATCCGATCGTGCAGACGCGCTCGTTCGGCGCCGACCCCAGCCTCGTCGGCGAGCACGCCGTCGCCTGGATCCGTGGCTGCCAGGAACACGGCGTCCTGGCGTGCGCCAAGCACTATCCCGGGCACGGCCGCACCACGCAGGACTCGCATGCGGTGCTGCCCCGCGTCACCGCGCCTCTCGCGGAGCTCGAGCAGTCCGACCTCGCGCCCTTTGCGGCCGCCGTCCGCGCCGGAGTCGGGAGCGTGATGAGCGCCTTCGTCGCCTACCCCGGGTGGGACCCGAGCGGGCGCGCCGCCTCGTTCTCGCCCGTGATCCTCGGGGCCTTGCGCGACACGCTCGCCTTCTCCGGACTCGTCGTGACCGACGCCCTCATCATGGCCGGGGCTACGGCGAGCGAGCGGGAGGCGCCCGCGACGGCAACGGCCGTCGCGGCCGGGTGCGACGCGCTCCTCTATCCGGAGGACTTTGCCTCCGTGGTGCGGGCGCTCGATCGCGCGGTGGGAAGCGTCATCCCCACCGCGCGGGCCGACGAGGCGCTCGCGCGCTGCGAGCGCGCGGCCGCGTCGTGGGACCGCGGGCCCGATCAGGGGGAGCCTGATCTCGCGGGCCACGCCGCATTCGCCGACGGGCTGGCCGATCGGGTGATGCGTCTGGTGCGCGGCACGACTCTCGTGATCCGAGCTCCGCTCGCGGTGTCGATCGTGGATGATGACGTCGGGGGGCCATACGTCGTCGGGCCGCGGGATATCTTCGCGCGGGAGCTACGTGAGCACGGTGTGGGAACGGGGGTCGGGGGACGGGGGACGAGGGTGGTGCTCGTCTACGCCGAGCCACGGTCGTGGAAGGGGCGGGCCGACCTGGGTGCGCGCTCGCTCCGCGCGCTGCGGCGGCTCGCGCCCGGAGCCGCGCTCGTCGTCTTGTTCGCCCACCCGCGGCTCGTCGCGCAAATCCCCGGGGACGCTGCGATCCTGTGCTGCTGGCACGGGCAGCCGCTGATGCAGCGCGCGGCGGCGAGACGCGTCCTTCAGTGGATCGCCTGAAGCCGCCTCAAGCACTCCGCGACCGCACTGGCGGGAACCGCGTAGATGATCTTCCCCTGCGATTCACGCTCGCCACCATAGAGCACCGCCACCACGCGGCCGTCCCGGCCGAAGACCGGACTCCCCGATGATCCCGGCGCGCCGTACCCGTCCACCTGGACCACCGCGTGCAACACCTTGCTCACGGTTCCGACGGTGAGCGTGGGATCGGCGATGGCGCTCAGGCCCTGCCGCTCCATCGGGAGGTCTTCCCCGAGCGGGTAGCCGATGATGGCCACGGGGTCGCCCCGTTGCACGCTCTCCGGGCCTGCCGCGAGGCCGGTGACGCGAGGCGTGCCGCCCCGAATCTCGACCTTGAGCACTCCGATGTCGGCCGAGTCCGACACGCCGACGATCCGCCCCCGGAACCATTGCTTGCTCCCCGAGAACTTGACGGCGATGGCGAGGGGCCGGCGATTGCCTTCCTCACCCACGAGCACGTGCCGGTTGGTCACCAGGGTGCCCTGCGAGTCGATGGCGAAGGCGGTGCTGCTGAACACTTCAACGTCGGAGAACTTCACCTCCAGCAGCGCGACCGCGTCGGCGTTGTGGTGCGAGATGGCACGGTAGTCCACCGTCGCAGCGTCGGCGATGCCCCGTTGCCGCGTTTCGGCTGAGGCTAGCTCGGCGCGCAGGCGGGCGACCGACGTCGGGTCGCCGCTCGCGCCGGCGGCAGCGAGCTCGCTCCGCAGGTGGGCCACCTCGAGTTGGGACTGCCGCAGCGCATCGCGCAGGCTCTGGAGTTCGGACTGCAGCCGGGTCAGCAGCTGTTGGGCCGCGACGTTCAGGCTGTCGGCTCGCGCCTGGAGGCTGACGATCTCGCGCGCGTTTCGGGCGCTCCGCCACTGCACCCACGTGAAGCCGGCTACACTCGCGAGCAGCAGCACAAGCAGCACCTTGGTGGTGCGCCGCAGGTGCCGCGTCTGATGCTGCACTTCGGTCGCGATGCGGGCCGCCGTACTCGAGCGAGCCGGCGCGGGGGTTGGAGGGACGGCCTGGAACTGATCGCGCGGGGATGAGATCCGCGCCGCGGAGGCGTGCGCCGCGGCGGAAACGTCCTCTCGGGCGTCGGCCTCGAGCACGTGAAATTCGACCGAAGGTCCCTGCGCGCCGAATCCGATCACGTCGCCGTCCTTGATCGGCAGGTCAGCCGCAACGAGGCGTCCGTTGACGAGGGTGCCGTTCTTGCTGCCGAGGTCGCGCAGGATGAACCTGTCGCCCTGGCGGATGATGGCGGCGTGGCGCGAGGAGACATCGAGGTCGCGCTCGGCGTCGAAGCGCGCGTCTGAAAGCGGATGCCGGCCCAGCCCGATGTAGGCCTTGCGGAAGACCTCCACCTGTCCGGCGCGGGCGCCTGACAGGTAGCGGAGCTGGACTCTCACGGGCTCCGCATGAAGCGGTACAGATAGACGCCGAGGCCGACGAGCGCGGCGGCCAGGAGCACCGTCACCACGGCGCGCCAGCGGGCGTGCCGGGCGGGCTCCGGGGGCCGGCTACCCCGATACACCGGAACGGGCTCGGTGCTGGTCTCGGTGTCGATCAGCGGGTAGCTCTGGTGACCCACTTCCTCGCGCGCATCAGGGGGCGCGAGGCCATCGCCGTCGAAGCGCGCGACGATCACCGTGATGTTGTCCGGCCCGCCACGCTCGTTGGCGAGCGCGATCAGTCGCTCGCAGGCCGCCTGGAGGTCGGGCGCGTTACCGGCGATCTCGGCGATCTCTTCCTTCTTCACCTGGCCGGAGAGCCCGTCGGAGCACAGCACGAGCACGTCGCCGCGGCGCAGCTCTTGGTGCGTCAGGTCGACCTTCACCTTGGCGTCGGGACCGAGCGCCTGGAGGATGATGTTGCGGCGCTCGCTCTGGGCCGCCTCCTCTTCCGTGAGCTCGCCCGCCTCCACCAGGCGCTGCATCAACGACTGGTCCTTCGTGAGCTGGACCGCCGCGCCGTCCCGGATCAGGTACGCGCGGCTGTCTCCCACCTGCGAGAGGTAGACGTGGTCGCCCAGCACGCCTACAGCCGTGGTCGTAGTTCCCATCCCGCGGACCTCGGGGTGCGCCTTGGCGTACGCGTGGATGTGGCTGTTCGCGACCTCGACCGCCTCCTTGAGCCGATAGGCGAACCGTTGCGACGTTCGCTCTCCCTCGCCTCCCCACATCTTCACCATCTGAGCATAGATGGTGTCCGTAGCCATCTCACTCGCGAGCTCGCCCGCGGCCGCGCCGCCCATGCCGTCCGCTACCACGAGCAGCGAGCCGCGCTCGCCGACGTCGTGCTCCCGCACGCGCGGTAGCAGCGATGCATCCTGGCGGGTCAGATCGGCCACGAGGAACCGGTCCTCGTTGTGGTCGCGCGTGCGGCCGAGGTCCGTCTTGCCGAACACCCGGATCTGGATGGTCTTGCGGTCGCGTCCGAACATGGGCGTCAGAGGCAGAGGGACTGGACCAGCGCCGGGTACGACCGCACGCCGCCGTCGAGGGTGGCGGCGCGACGCGCCCAGTCACACCCCTGAGAGCGCTGGTCGAGCTTGGCGTAGGCGTTGGCGACGAGGTAGGCGGCGAGCGCGCGGTCTTTCGCAGCGACTCCCGGCGTGTCGAACACCGCCTGCGCCGAGTCCCGGAGCAGCGCGCCGCTGAGGTCGTCGATCCGGTCGAACCAGCCGTTCAACAGCGCTCCCGCCTTCGCCGGATCGATGCCGCCGGCGCGCGTGGTTCCGTGGTCGCGTCCGGAGGTCGCTGTGGCACGGCCACCGCCGCTCGCGGCGGGCGGTGTGGCGGAGTCCCGGCGCACGGTGTCTGGCGCGGTCCGAGCGTGTGCAGTGTCGGGGCCGGTCGCGCCGCCGCGGTGTCCCCAGAGCATGTAGCCGCCTCCGGCCCCGAGCAAGACGACGGCCCCGGCGATCGCAGGCACCAGCGAGCGCCGCTTGGCTGGCGCTTGCGGGGACGCGCGCGGCGCTGGCCGCGGGGTCGCGGGCTTGACCGCGCCGCCCGCGTCCATCAGCTGGGTTTTCCCCTCGGCGCTCGCGCCCGCGCGCGTGACGGGAATCGGTGTCGTGGGTCCGGCACCACGCCCGAGGCCGGTGACCGCCGCGACGTCCGCGGCGAACTTGGCGACCGACTGGTAGCGCTCGGCGGGATTGCGGGCGAGCGCGCCGTCGAGCGTCTCCTGGAGGCCCGGCGGGAACGTGAGGTCGGGCCGCGCCGCCGCGAGCTTCGTCGGCTCGTCCGTGAGGCGCTTGATCATGGTCTCCTGCACCGACGTCGCCTCGAACGGCAGCTTGCCCGCCAGCATCCTGTAGAGGACAAGCGCCAGCGAATAGAGGTCGCTCCGGCCATCGAGCCTGTCGCCCGCCAGCTGCTCCGGACTCATGAACTCCGGCGTCCCGACCACGAGACCGGTCTTCGTGACCTTCTGGCTGTCGTCGCCGCCCACGGCCTTGGCGATGCCGAAGTCCACCACCTTCACCACGTCGGCGCCGTCGCGCGCGCGGGTCAGCATGATGTTGTCGGGCTTCAGGTCGCGGTGGACGATCCCGAGGTCGTGCGCTGCCTGGAGCGCGTCCGCGACCTGCACGAAGATGTGAGCGGCCCGCAACGGGGCGAGCGCGCCCTCGCGCTGCAGCAGGTCGGTCAGCGGCTCGCCCTCAATAAACTCCATCGCGAGGTAGATGGTGCCGTCGGTAGTCTCGCCGAAGTCATAGATCGCACAGACGTTAGGGTGCGTGATGCGGCTTGCGTTCGCGGCCTCGCGATTGAACCGGGAGACGGCATCGGGGTCGTGCACCATGGACGGGTTCATCACCTTGATGGCGCTGCGCCGGCCCATTTTCACGTGCTCGGCCAGGTACACCTGACCCATGCCGCCCTCGCCCAGCTTCTTCAGCACGTGGTAGCGGTCCGCCACCACCTGCCCGACCAGGTCCGTCGCCGGCGCCGCTGCACGCAGCGTCTGCCCGTCGTTGGGGCAGAATCTCACGTCATCGGGATACTGGGTGGAGCAGACGGAGCAGATTTTCATGACGCCGGCAGGTCGACGCGCAGCAGCTTGTCGCCCACGAGAATGCGCGACTCGTGCTGCAACGGCACGTCCCCGCGCGCGGCGAGGGCGACGCCGTTCCGACTGCCGGCGTCAATCACCACGAAGTCGGCGTCCTCTGAGCGGACGGTGGCGTGGACGGCGCTCATCGAGGGGTCGTAGGGGAACGTCCAGTCTCCCTGCTCGCGCCCGATCTGGATGTCCCGGCCGGGAGAGAGCTGCACGACGTCGCGGGCGCTGCCGTCCGAGCGGAGCTGGGTGAGGCTCGCGATGTCGGCGCTCGGGATCAGGCTGCCCATGCGCTTGGTGGCGTCCGCGTCCGGTGCGTGCGGTCCCGGATAACCGAGGCGCCGGAACCGCACGACCTGCGAGCCGATCAACAGGAGATCGCCGTCCGCCAGGCGATGCGGCGCCTCGAGGAATACCCAGGTGCCGTTGCGGCTTCCCAGGTCGCGGACGAGGAGACGATCACGCTCCCAGGAGATCCTCGCGTGCAGCGGGGACAGGAAGGGATCGTCCGGGAAGCGGATGTCACCGACCTGCCGGCCGATCGTCACGTCGGGCCTGTGGCCGTCGAAGCGCTCCGTCACGTTGCCGGCCTCGTCGAGCAGCACGAGAGCGATCGTGCCTCCGCTGCGCCGCGGCACGGGGGACGTGCGCGCCAGCGCGTGGGGCGGCTCGCTGAGCGGCGCGCCGCAGGTAGGACAGAAGCGCGCTCCCGGGGCCACCCGCGAAGCGCAGCGCGCGCAGCTCGGGCCCGATCCGGGAGCGGTGAGGCGTCGCCCGCAGTGCGCGCAGAACGGCAGCCCGGCGGTCGCACGCGCGCCGCAGAAGGGACAGCGCGCCTCCTCTCCGAGCGCCGCGGCCGGGAGGGGCGCTGCGGCGTCGCGCGTGCCCGACACCGCCGCGGCCGCCTTGATCCCGCTGGACTTGCCGAGGGGCTTGCCGCAATCGATGCAGAACTGGGCGCCCGCTTCGTTGTCGCGGCCGCAGTACGCGCACGCCGTCACTGAGAGAGGTGCTCCAAGAGCGCAGAAGTTACGGGTTGCCAATCTATTGGACAAACTCACGGCTCGAAAGGCCCACGGCGGCTGTGGTATAATGAAAGTGACGACCATGGTTGGCGTGCGGCCCTCGCTCCTCCCACTGTCTCTCGTCGCGCTCGTCGCCAGCGTCAGCGCGCAGAGCCCGACCGAGCGCGCGGCGCTCGACAGCCTGCGCGATTCGCTCAGCCGTGCGACCGACAGCATCGGCCTCAAGCGGCTCGAGGCGACGACGATCGGCGTCGCCAAGCGCAACCGCGACGATCCGCTCATTCACCTCCGGCTCGGCCTCATCGCGTACCGGCTGGGCGAGGTCGCGGGCAAGTCGCACTTCGACGACGCGGCGGGCGAGTTCGAGTGGGCGGCCCAGCTGCGTCCGGAGTGGCCGTATCCCTGGTACGGGGACGGGCTCGCCGAGCTCGCCCTCGGCGAGCACGCGGTCGTCGGCCTCGAGAACCTGCGGCAGATCCTGGGGAAGGATTACCTGTCCAAAGCGGCGCGCGCGTTCGCGAAGGCGGTGGAGGCCGATCCCTCCTACGCCCAGGCGACGGTCGACCTCGCGCGCACAGCGCTGGCGCAGCGCATCGCCCCGCGGCTTGACCTCGCGCTGGGCGCGGCGCGAGAAGCGGCGGCCTCCGGGGCGGGACGAGCGCCCGCAGTCCAGCTGGCGCGGGGCCGCGTGGAGCGCGCGGCCGGCGACGCGGACTCGGCGCTCGCGGCGTTCCAGGCCTATCTCGTGCTCCGGGGCGACTCCGGCGTCGGGCTGCTGGAAGAGGCGCGGACGCTGTACTTCGGCCACCGGCCGGCTGAGGGCTATCGCGCCTACGTCGCCGGGGCGCAGGCGAGCGCCACGCCCGCGGCCGTGGCGCTGTACCGCGAGGACCTCGCGTGGATTGCGTCGCCCGGGGAGCGCGCGACGTTCGATTCGCTCGACAGCGGGCCGGCCCGCGTGCGGTGGCTGCGGGCGTTCTGGGAGCGGCGCGACCTGGCCGAGGCGCGGGACGCGGGCGAGCGCCTCGCCGAGCACTACCGCCGTTGGTTCTACGCGGAGCGCAACTTCCGGCTCGTCAGCCGGCACCGGCACTACGACGTCACCGAGCGATTCCGCAGCGACCAGACCGAGCTCGACGACCGCGGGATCATCTACTTGCGGCACGGGCCCCCGGACCGACGCGCGACCTATGTCGCTCCGGACTCCGTCGAGCCGAACGAGACGTGGTTGTATCACCGCCCCCCTCCCGAGGGCGACCTACTCTTCCACTTCGTCGCGCGCAAAGGGGTGCAGGACTTCAAACTCGTCGAAAGCCTCGCCGACGCGCTGACGGCCGGGCTCGGTGGAGCGCTCGCACTGCAGGCGCGACGCGGCATGAGCCCCGTCGCGACCGGTCTGTTCGCGTCGCGCGCGGACCTGAGCCCGGTGTACGCCCGGCTGGGCCACGCACTCGGCTCGGCGAACGTGAACGGCGCGCTCGCCCAGGAGCGGGACGTGGGCCAGCATAGCATCGCCGTCGGCACGACATCTGACAGCTACCGGCGCGTGTTCGAGCAGCCGCTGGACGTGATCACGTCACAGTTCGTCGTTGGGGACTCGGGGCTCCCCGGCACGGCACTGCACGTCGTGTTCGCGATTCCGGCGCAACGGCTCGCGTCTTTTGCCGCGGGCGAGCGCGTGGTGTATCCCTTGTCGTTCCGGTTGCTCGTCACCGACGGCGCCGACAGCCTGGTGGCGCGGCTCGATACGACCCGCGTGTTCGCGGCGCGGCAGCCTCTCGCCGAGGGGACGTACCTGACCGGGCGGCTCGCGGTCGCGGTTCCGCCCGGGAGCTACCGGTACCGGCTCCTCGTCGAAGAGCCGGGTCGCGACGCAGGCGACCTTGTCACGCGCGATTCGGTGGCGGTGAGCGCGCTCAGTGGCCAGCACTTCGCCGTCAGCGATCTGGTTGTGGGGCGCGCCGGCTCGGGGCTGGTCTGGAACGATCGCGGCGACACGGTGTTCCTCAATCCGCTCGACCGCTTCACCCCGGGCACCGCGGCCGAGCTCTATTACGAAGTGTACGGCCTTCCAAGCGGAGCACCTTACCACACCGTGCTGCGCCTCGAGCGACAGGGCGGTCGCTCGTTCTTCGGCTCCATCGCTCGCCTGTTCGGTGGCGGCGGGCGCGCGCCCGTGGTGTTCGGGTTCGATGCCCCGAGCGATGGGCCGGTCACACGGGTACACCGGCGGCTGGAGCTGCGCGACGTCCCGCGCGGCGAGTACGTCCTGAGTGTGCGCATCAGCGACCCCGCCAGCGGCGTCACGCTCACGCGGCATCAGCGCTTCACGGTCGTCTCGCGCTAATGCGGTTGTTGACACTTCGTCGCGGCCGCCCCTAAGTTTGGCCGATTCCCTCGGAGTACGGATGTATTGCTCCCGCTGCGGCACCCAAAACGACGATGCCAGTAAGTTCTGCCGGTCCTGCGGTCTGGACCTGGCGGCGACGCCGCTCAAGGGTGAGTCGGAGGTCTCGGAAGTCGATCTGGTCCGCCAGGAGCTGAAAGAGGAGTACGACATCGTCGAGGAGCTGGGCCGCGGAGGCATGGCGATCGTCTTCAAGGCCCGCGAGCGCCAGCTCGAGCGCGACGTCGCCATCAAGGTCCTGCCGTTTTCGCTCGCCTTCGACAAGGAATTCGTCGAGCGCTTCCAGCGCGAAGCGCGCACCTCGGCCAAGCTCGAGCATCCGAACATCATCCCGATCTACCGCGTCGGCAAGTCGGGGCGCGTGATCTACTTCGTGATGAAGTTCCTGCGCGGTAAGCCGCTCTCCTCCGTGCTCGCCGCCCGCCGCTCGCTGCCCCCCGGGGAGATCCGGCTGGTGCTGGCCCAGGTCGGCCGCGCGCTCGCCTACGCCCACAAGACCGGAATCGTGCACCGCGACATCAAGCCCGACAACATCATGTTCGACGAGCACGGGCACGCGGTGGTGACGGACTTCGGCATCGCCAAGGCGGCCACCGGCGGGAGCAAGCTCACCGGGACCGGGATGTCCATCGGGACGCCGCATTACATGAGCCCCGAACAGGCCCGGGCCCAGCCGCTCGACGGGCGGAGCGACATCTACTCCCTCGGCGTCGTCGCCTATCAGTGCCTGACCGGCTCCGTCCCCTTCGACGGCGAAGACTCCTTCTCGATCGGTTACAAGCACCTCATGGAGGAACTGCCGACTCCGCCGCTCGACACTCCGGACCGGCGCGAGCTGTTCGAGATCATCCGCACGATGATGGCGAAATCGTCCGACGACCGGTTCCAAAGCGCCGAGGACCTGGTGCAGGTGCTGGAGGGCGCCGGTGGCTTCGCGGCCGTGACCCTGGCGAGTGCTCCCACGAAGGCGATTCCGTCGCTCGGCGGGCGCCTCGGCGCGCGGCCGACCACGCCGCTGCCGCGCGGCTTGGGCGCGCGTGTGGCTACGCAGCACAAGCACTCCGTGGCGGGGACCATTTTCGCGTGGCTGCTGATCGTGGGCTCGGTGGCGGGCGGCGGCGGGTTCTATGCCTACAAGCGCGGCTGGCTGTTGGCGTCCACCAGCCCGACCCGGCCCGACAGCACCGTTGCTGTGGCACACGACACGGCCGGCGGGGCGGTCGAGACGAGTCCGCAGGACACGACCGCGAGCGAGACGAGCGGGGACACGACCCGCGCCCACCTCCCGCCGCCCGGCACACCCGGCAAGCTCACGCTCCAGGGAATCCCGCAAGGCGCACACGTCACCCTCAACAGCCAGCCCGTCAAGGGCAGCCAGCTCGACGTGCCCCCCGGCGTGTACAAGCTGGCCGTGCGGGCCCCCGGGTACGATCTGTTCGAGCGTCAGGTCGTGATCACGCCGGGCGCGTCCAGCACCGTGAAGGTCGACCTCAAGCTTGCCGGGTTGGGGGGCGGCGAGGGGGGCGGCCCGTGCGACCAGTACGGCCCTGCGTACAACCAGGACCAAATCTGCTTCGACACCCGCCCGCTCCCGCTTACGCAGACCTACATTCCCGTGCCGTCCGACGCCCCGGTCATTCCGCGGCAGGCCATCCTGTTGTGCCACGTGTCCCGCTCCGGCGAGACCGTCGAGGCCCGGATCTTCGTCCGCTCCAATGTCGAGACCTTCAACGATCAGGCGCTGGACATCGCCAGAAACCTGCGCTGGAACCCGGCGCAGAAGAACGGCGAGCCGGTGGACGCGTGGGTGCAGTGGCCGTTCATGCCCAAGCCGGTGACCCAGTAATCAACATCCACCCGACCGCGTTCATCGCCCCCGGCGCTGTGGTGCTCGGAGACGTCACCCTCGGGCCGCGCGCCAGCGTCTGGTACCACGCGGTGTTGCGGGGCGACACCGCGCCCATCGTGGTGGGCGAGGCGTCGAACGTGCAAGACGGCACCATCATCCACGTCGACGCAGGTGTCCCGACAACCGTGGGCACCCGGGTGGGGATTGGCCATCGGGTCGTCCTTCACGGGTGCACGGTCGAGGACGACTGCCTGATCGGCATGGGGAGTGTGCTCCTGAACGGCGTGCGCATCGGGGCAGGGAGCGTCGTGGCGGCTGGGGCGGTCGTGCCGGAGGGGCTCGTCATCCCCCCCGGCTCAGTGGTCGTCGGCGTGCCGGCCCGGGTGACCCGGACCGTGGACGAGGCGCTGCGGGCGCGGATCCGCTCGACATGGGAACACTACGTCGCGGAGGCGGAGCGGCACCGGGCGGGGAGGTTCCCGCTCGCGCGGACAAGTTTGTGATGTGAATACTGGAACGCCTCGATGCCACCGCCGTTTCCGCGCGTCTTGTCCGGGTCGCGGGACGTTCCTACCTTGCCCCTCCACGTTCCCCCGGTCCTGAGCCGTTATCTTCCGTACATGGCACCCGCTGTCGTGACAGCGCTCTCGCCGTGAAGGATGCGCCCGTATGACTGCTGCCGCTGCTAAGGGATCGTTGGCCCTCAGTCCCAACGCCCTCACCGTGCTGGAGCGACGCTACCTGGTCAAGGACGAGACCGGGCGCCCCGCCGAGCGCCCTGAGGACCTGTTCTGGCGGGTGGCGCGGACGATCGCGGCTCCGGACAAGGCCTACGGCGCCTCCGCCAAAGCCGTGGAGGGGCTCGCTGAGACGTACTTCGAGCTGATGGCGCGGCGGGTGTGGATGCCCAACTCGCCCACCCTCATGAACGCCGGCCGCCCGCTGGGCCAGTTGTCGGCGTGCTTCGTGCTGCCGATCGACGATTGCCTCTCGAACGGGCAGAGCGGGATCTACGACACGCTGCGGGCGATGGCTCTGGTGCACCAGTCGGGCGGGGGGACGGGCTTCTCGTTTTCCCGGCTCCGCCCCAAGAACGACGTGGTGCGGTCCACGATGGGCGTGGCCTCGGGCCCGGTGTCGTTCATGAAGCTGTACGATGCCTCGACCGACGTGGTGAAGCAGGGCGGCACGCGGCGCGGCGCCAACATGGGGATCCTGCGCGTCGACCACCCCGACATTATGGAGTTCATCACCTGCAAAGACGACCTGACCCAGGTGACGAACTTCAACATTTCGGTCGCCGTGACCGACGCCTTTATGCAAGCAGTGGAGGCCGGAGCGAGCTACGACCTCATCCACCCGCGCTCCCGCAAGGCCGTGGCGCGACTCGATGCTGGCGAGGTGTTCCGCAAGATCGTCCAGGGCGCGTGGCAGACGGGTGAGCCGGGGGTCTTCTTCATCGACCGGGCGAACCACTACAACCCGGTCCCGCGCCTCGGCAGCTACGAGGCCACCAACCCGTGCGGCGAGCAGCCGCTGCTCTCGTACGACGTGTGCAACCTCGGCTCGATCAACGTGGGGTTGTTCGTGAAGGACGGCGCGGTGGACTGGGAGCGGCTCGGCACCGCGGTGCACCTCTGTACCCACTTCCTCGACAACGTCATCGACGCCAACCGGTACCCCCTGCCCGAGATCGACAGCCTCGCGCAGCGCATCCGCCGCATCGGCCTCGGCGTCATGGGGTGGGCCGACCTGCTCGTCCGGCTCGGCATCCCGTACAACGCGGACGCAGGCGTCGACCTGGGCCGCAAGGTGATGACATTCGTGGACGAGGAAGCGAAGCGGGCGTCGGAGAAGCTCGCCGAGCTGCGCGGCGTGTTCCCGGAGTGGGAGCGGTCGATCTGGGGGCCGGACGCGACGTGTGCGCGGAGCTCTGAGGGCGAGCGCATCCGGCCGATGCGCCGGCTGCGGAACTGCAACCTGACGACCGTCGCGCCCACGGGGACGATCTCGATCATCGCCGGCTGCTCCTCGGGGATCGAGCCGCTGTTCGCCGTCGCGTTCATGCGCAATCAGGCGGGCGTCCTCATGCCCGACGTGAACGAGGAGTTCGTAGCGGTCGCGCGTCAGGAGGGGTGGCACTCGGACGCGCTGATTCAGCGGATCGCCGAGGCCGGTCACATCCATTTCCCCGAGGTGCCCGAGACGTGGCAGCGCGTGTTCGTCACCGCGCACGACGTGACGCCCGAGTGGCACATCCGGATGCAGGCCGCCTTCCAGGAATTCACCGACTCGGCGATCTCGAAGACCTGCAACTTCCCGCACGACGCCACCGAGGAGGATGTGGAGCAGATCTACCGGGTCGCGTACACGCTGGGGTGCAAGGGCGTCACCGTGTACCGCGACGCATCGCGGGAGATGCAGGTGCTGTCGACCGGGGCCACCGCCAAGAAGGTGCAGGAGCAGGCGTCCGGTGGGGCGGGGGTGGCGGGGGTGGCCGCGCCCGACGAGGCGCAACGCCAGCTCGCCGATGCGCTGGGGCGCCTCGCCGAGCTCGAGGCCGAGCTCGCCCGCACCCGCGCCAACCTGCACGACGTCGAGGCGGAGAACCTGCAGCGCCGCGCCAAGCGGTCGCGCCCGGACCTGCTCAGCGGCACCACGCGCCGCATCGAAACCCCCCTCGGCACGATGTACGTGACGATCACGGAGGACGACAAGGGGCAGCCGTTCGAGATGTTTATCTCCCTCGGCAAGGCCGGCGGCGCGCTGATGGCCGACGTGGAGGCGATCGGCCGGCTGATCTCGCTCGCCCTCCGCTCCGGGATCCCCATCAAGGAGATCTACCGCCAGCTCCGCGGCATTTCGAGCGATCGCACCATCGGCCTCGGGCCCCAGAAAGTGTCCTCGGTGCCGGATGCGATCGGGATCACGATCGAGAAATGGATGCAGGAGAAGCAAGGAATCCAGCAGGAGCTCCTGGGTGACGCCGCCGTCTCGACCCTCTCCGCCCGCGAGGTGGTGAGCGGCACGGGCGGCGAGGTCGCCGCCCGCGACCGCGGGACCGACCAGGAGTTCCTCGGTGCCTGTCCCGACTGCGGCTCGCAACTCGCCTTCGCCGAGGGCTGCGCCAAGTGTCACGTGTGCGGTTACTCGGAGTGTGGATAGGTCAGTCGTCACTGTCGCGGTGCCGCAACACGTGTGACCCGTGTCACGACCATGTGCACCCTCTCCTGTGTATCATGTGAACCGTGACGACTCCGGCGACGCCGTCCCGTGCCATCACTCCGACGCGGCTCCAGGCCAAGGGCTGGGCCCGCGTCGGCAGAACCGGCGCGCATCTGTTACGGCGCGGCGCCTGGTACCCCGTCGTGCGCATCTCCTCGAGTCACATCGTGGTGTTGGACGTCAACCGGCGGAACGTCCCGGTGGACCGGCGCTTCCTCGAGATTCGCTACCATCCGCCGGAGCGCTGGAGCGTGGTGCGGTGCGAGCCCCGGGAGCTGCAGCGCGTGGGACGGACCTTCCCGCTCACCTACGCCGTATGCCCCCGCTGCCGTCACCGGCAGGCGTTCTCAGGCGACTCGCGCGAGCTCACGTGCGACCGCTGCCACAACAGAGCGGGACTGGCATGGGATGAGCTGAGCTAGAGACGGGGACGGGGGAAGTGGGACGGGTGGCGTCGTGCCACTCGTCCCCCGTCCCTCTTCCCCCGTCCCGTTACAGGATCGCTACCCGGTCTCCCACCGAGACAAGTGCCGTCTTCTCTCCTGCCAGACAGAACCCCCGCATCCCGCCGTCCAGGAACTGGAGATGTGCCTTCAGCACGTCGTTCTCCACCACGCCCCCCACGGCCCAGCCGGTGAACGGCCGGCAGGGGTGGGCGACGTCCAGCACCGCGAGACGCAGCACCTCGGCGCCTTCGGGGGAAATGATCGCGATCCCGTTCCGCAGCTCGTCGAGGGTGAACTGCCGTGGCGCGTCTACGATGATGTTCTCGCCGGCACAGCCGACGTCGATCCGGCTCCCGAAGCGGTCCCGCATCGCCGCGTAGTGCCCCGTGAAGCCCAGCGAGATCCCGTGCTGGCCGTCCGGGTTCTTGCTCTCCGGGTGAGCGCGATGGTGGATGTCCACGATCCAGCCCTGGTCACGCGCGAAGCCCAGGGTCCCGTCGGGTCCCACCGCGAGCTGTTCGACCGGCAGCAGCGGCGCTGGGTCGTAGACGCGGTGCGGCGATGCGCCCGTCTTGAGCGAGGACCGCTGGATTTGCAGGCGCACGATAGTGCCGATCGAGTGCATAACGGAATCTAGCGAAACGTGGTATCATGGGAACCGCGCTCCATGACGACCTTTGGTTGGGCACGGTGCACGGACGCCGTGGCGGACATCCTGCGGCGCGGGGCATGGTACCCGATCGTGGAGGAGTCGGCGGATGGGCACCTGGTTGTCGAGGTGCGCGGCCAGCGGGTGCGGTTGAGCGCCGGCGACGTCAGCGTGCGTCGCCAGCGGCCGGAGCGCTGGAGCATCGTGGTCCGCACAGGTGTGCTGCGCCCCACCCTCGGGGGGCAGGGCAAAGAGGTGGTGAACACCTATGCCGTCTGTCCCCATTGCCACCAACGTGAGGACTTCAGCGGCAAACCCGCCACGCTGGTCTGCCCCCGCTGCGGGGCGGCCGCTCCCGTCGATTGGTCGGAGACGTGTTGATTGGAGCCTTGCGCAGCGGCATGTTTCTAATTAGTATATTAATCATCAATATGTTAACCTTCGCCGCAACTGACGGCTCATCGCTGACGGCTGATGGCTGACCGCTCCGAGCTCGCGCTGCAGCTTGCCGCCGCCGTCGCCGGCGCTCACGCCGCCGTGGGGCGGTCCACGGATCGCGCGTTCCACTCGTACGGCTTGTCCCACCGCGCTCATCAGGCGCTCTGCGCGGTGGACGAGGGGGGGCCCGGCGGGGCCCGGCCCAAAGATGTGGCGGAGCAGCTGGGGGTGTCCCGGGCGGCGGCGACCACGTTCATCCAGCGGCTCGAGGCGAAGGGGTTTGTGGAGACGACCCCCGACCCGGAGGACGACCGCGGGGTGCGGGTGACGCTCACGCGCCGCGGACTGGAAACGCTGCTGCGCGCCGGGCAGCGGGAGCGGCGCCTTGCCGCGCGGGCGATCGAAGGGATGCCCGCCTCCGGCTTGGCGCGCGCCGTCAGCCTGCTCCACGCATTCAAGCGCCGGTTGGACGAGAAGCAAATCCAGGTGGTCACGTAGTCCGCTATGCGGATGTGCGTATGTTTATGCGCTGTGCGAGTTGTGGGGTGAGGGCCGCTAGGCGGTGGAGAAGGGACTTCAAGTGCGCGCTCTAGTCGACCAAGAGCGAAGCGGTTAGGCCGGGTCATCGCGGCTCCAGCGCGGGTGCGCACTACGTCGGTCGGAGCCGCCCTGCTCCGCCAGTTTTCCACATCACCACGTGTGTTGGCGAATGTGGATTACTCCCGTTGACCGCGCAGGGCTGGTGGAAGCAGCCTCCGGTTGTCATTTATAGCCCGCGCGCCACGGGAGGCCCGTCTTGATCCGCCGCACCAAAATCGTCGCCACGATCGGCCCCGCTACCGGGACCGACGCCGCCATCGCCAGCCTGCTCGAGGCGGGGGCCAACGTCATCCGCATTAACGCGTCGCACGGCACGCCGGAGCTGCGGGCCCGGTGGATCGAGAGCGTGCGGTGCGCGGCGGACCAAGCCGGGCAGCCGGTGTCGGTGCTGGTGGACCTGCAGGGCCCGCGGATTCGGGTGGGGGAGCTGCCGTCTCCCCGTGAGCTCACACCGGGGCAGACGGTCGTCTTCGCGCCCGAAGAGGTGGCCCGGAACGACGAAATCCCCACCACCTACGCCGATCTCGCGAAGGACGCCCGGGTGGGCGCGCGCATCCTGCTCGACGATGGGCTCCTGTCGGTGCAAGTGGTGCGCATCGTGGTGCCGCGCGTCGAGGGGAGGGTGGTGGACGGGGGCACGCTGACCTCGCACAAGGGGATGAACCTCCCCGGGTTGCAGGTCAGCGCGCCCCCGCTCACCGACAAGGACCGTGACGACGTGGCGCACGCCGTGCACTCGGGCGCCGACTACCTTGCGCTCTCGTTCGTGCGGCGGGCGGACGACCTGGCGGAGCTGCGGCGGCTCGTGCCGCCGACCATGAAGCTCGTGGCCAAGATCGAGAAGGCGATGGCGCTCGAGGATCTGCCGCACATCCTCGCGGCGTGCGACGCGGTGATGGTGGCCCGCGGCGACCTCGGCGTCGAGCTGCCGTTCGAGCGGGTGCCGATCGTCCAGAAGCGGCTCATCCGCGAATCCAATCAGCGCGGCAAGCCCGTGATCACGGCGACGCAGATGCTCGAGTCGATGGTCCACCACCCCCGCCCGACCCGCGCGGAAGCTTCCGACGTGGCGAACGCCATTCTCGACGGCACGGATGCCGTCATGCTTTCCGCCGAGACCGCCGTGGGCGCCTATCCCCTCGAGGCGGTGCGCGCCATGGATCGCATCATCCGGGAGATGGAGCGGGAAAGCACGGACCGGGCTGAGCGACGGCTCGCGCTCACCGGCGAGGACGTGTCGGTGGAGGATGCGATCGCCTTGGGCACGAGCGCCGTGGCCCGCATGCTCAAGACGCCTCTCATCGTCACCCTCACCAAGGGCGGTTTCACGGCGCGGAAGGTGGCCGCCCTCCGCCCCCCCGTTCCCATCCTCGCCGTCACGACGGAGGTCACGACCTATCGCCAGCTTGCCCTCGTTTGGGGAGTCACGCCCGTGCGCGTGGACCAGGTGCCGGGGTACGACGCCATGCTCGCGGTGGTGCGAGACCTGATCCTGAAACGCGGCTATGCGAAGCCCGGCGACCGCATCGTGATGACCGCCGGGGTGCCCTGGGAAGTGTCGGGGGCGACAAACCTGCTCAAGGTCGAAGAGGTATGAGGTGCGCCTGATCTTTCTCGGCACCGGCACTTCGTTTGGGGTGCCGCAAGTGGGATGCACCTGCCGCACCTGCAGCTCGACCGACGCCCGCGACAAACGCACCCGGACCTCGGCCGTGATCGAATCGGACGGCCGCCGCCTCCTGATCGACACGGCTCCCGAGCTGCGCCTCCAGCTCGTCGCCGCAGCCCTCGCGAGTGTAGACGCCGTGCTGTTCACCCACGGGCACGCCGACCACGTTCACGGGATCGACGACCTGCGCGCCATCTCCGTGAAGCACGCGGGCGGGCTCCCCGTCTATGGGCCGGGTGACACGCTGGCCGAGATGAGCCGGCGGTTCGCGTACATCTTCGATCCGGACGTGGCGGCGGCGCCCGGCACGACCAAACCGGAGCTGCACGCCCATGCGCTCGAGCCAGACCGCGACACGGAAATCGCCGGGATGCCGGTGCGCCCGCTGCGGCTGCCGCACGGGTCGGACAGCGTCTTCGGGTACCGCGTGGGCCCGATCGCCTACCTGACGGACGCCAAGGCGATCCCGGAGGACGCGCGGGCCCAGCTCGGCGGGCTCGCGGTGCTGGTGCTGAACGGGCTGCTGTCGCGACCGCACCCGCTGCATCTCTCCATCCCCGAAGCTGTATCGGCAGCGCAGCAGATCGGCGCACAGCGCACGTACCTCACGCACCTGACCCACGAGACGCCGCACGCCGAGCTCGCGGCGCGACTTCCCGCGGGGATCGCCCCCGCCTACGATGGACTGGCCATCGAGGTCGGCCCGGTCTAGATTCGTCCCGATCCATCTTCATTACGACCAAGGAGTCTTCATGCCCGGTGTGCTCGAGCAGACGCTGCGCCGCTTCGACAACCCCGCCAAGCGCCAGAGCCCGGCGATGGATAGGCTCTTGCGGCAGGCGGTGTTCGGCTCTCCCGCGGAGCGCGATGAGGCGCGCTGGCTGATCTGGGAGATCGGGCAGCACGCGGGCGTGCGCCCGGCGTCGATTCACGAGCTCTATTTGGCGCAGGGCCGGGGTGAGATCCCCGTATTCACGACGCCCGCCATCAACATCCGCGTGCTCGCGTACGACACGGCGCGGGCGGTGTACCGGGCGGCGCGCCGGCTCGACGTCGGGGCGGTGATCACCGAGATCGCCCGCAGCGAGATCGCCTACACCGGGCAGCGCCCCGCGGAGTACGTGATCGTCATGATCGCGGCGGCCCTGCGGGAGGGGTATGTCGGGCCGCTCTTCATCCAGGGCGACCACGTCCAGGTCAACGCCAAGAAGTACGCCACCGACCGCGAGGCGGAGCTCGCCGCCATCCGGGCCCTCGTCGACGAGGAGCTGCACGCCGGCCTGTACAACATCGACGTGGACACGTCCACGTTGGTGGACCTGTCCCAGCCGACGCTCGACGAGCAGCAGCGTGAGAATTACGAGCGCGCGGCCGAGCTGACCCAGTACATTCGCGAGCACGAGCCCGAGGGCGTGACGGTGTCCGTCGGGGCGGAGATCGGGGAAGTGGGCGGCAAGAACAGCGACGTGCACGAGCTGAAGGCGTTCATGGAGGGCTACCAGCGTACGCTCAAGCGCCTGGGACCGTACACCGGTATCAGCAAGATCTCCGTGCAGACGGGCACCAGCCACGGCGGGGTCGTGCTCCCCGACGGCTCGATCGCGCGGGTGCAGATCGATCTCGAGGCGTTGCAGGCGTTGTCGCACGACGCGCGCGTCAAGTACGGCCTCGGCGGGGCGGTGCAGCACGGCGCGTCGACTCTGCCGCCCGATGCGTTTGGACATTTCCCTGCCTGCCAGGCGGTGGAGATCCATCTGGCGACCAACTACCAGAGCATGATCTTCGACCATCCGAAGCTCCCCAAGGAGCTACGGCGCGAGATCATCGAGTGGGTGAAGCAGGAGTGCAAGGAGGAGTGGAAGAAGGGCGACACCGAGGAGCAGTTCTTCTATAAGAGCCGGAAGAAGGCCATCGGCCCGTTCAAGCAACGCATGTGGGAGCTGCCGGAAGAGGCACGTGCCGCCATGGGCGCCGACCTCGAGAAGACGTTCGCGTTCCTGTTCGACAAGCTGCGGGTCGCCGGGACGCGCGCCGTCGTCGACCGGTACGTGCAGCCGCCGCTCGCGTCGCACGCCGCACCGCGTCCCGTGGCCGTGGCAGCCCCAGATGACATCGAGGCGGGGGAGTGAGCGAGCGCGAATCCGGGTTCGGGTCGTTCGTGCTGGGCGTGGCGACAGGGGTGGTGCTGGGTCTCTTCTTCGCCCCGGAGCCCGGTGAGGACTTCCGGGGCAAGCTGGGCCGCCGGCTGAAGACCCTGCGGGATCTGGCGGGGGAGAAGGCCGAGGAGTTGGGAGAGCTGGTGGGCGACGCGGCCGTCGTGGGCGGGGGGGCGCGGCGTCTCACGCGTGGCCGGCGGCGGCCGCGGGCCACACCGGAGGAGGGAGACGAGCCAGTCGAGTGAACCGCGAGAGCGGGTGGCATGGCTCGATCCCCGGCATCGCGCGCCGCACCATCGAAGCAGCCTTCGAGGACAACATTCCGTTTCTCGCGAGCGCGCTGTCGTTCGACCTGCTGCTCACGACCATCCCCTTCATCGTCCTCCTCCTCGCCGTCGTCGGTTATCTCGTGCAGCACCAGATCACGTCACATCAGATCAGCCTGCACGAGCTGCTCGCCCAGCTCTTGCCGAGCGTCTCCGGCTCGAACGCCGCTGGGGCGTTCCAGGCGGTGGAGCGCGCGTTGGGGGGCGTGCTGCGGCTGCGCGGGCGGCTCACGCTGTTCGGCCTGCCGTTGTTCCTGTGGTTCTCCACGCGGCTATTCGGCGGCCTGCGCGCCGCGCTGAACGAAGTGTTCGACACCGACGAGCGCCGGGCGTGGCCCGCGGCCAAGCTGCTCGACCTGCTCATGGTGTGCGTGACGGGAGTGTTCCTGGTTGCCAACGGCGTGCTGTCGGCGTATCAGGTCCGCAACGCGCCGGTCGTGAGCGGCAGCTTCCTCGTGTTCTGGCTGTGGCGCCTGAGCGTGGAGACCGTGGCCTTCTCGCTCGGCGTCGGGATGTTCTTCGTCGTTTTCAAGCTGCTACCGAGTCGCCGCATCAATTGGCGCACCGCGCTCGTTGCGTCGGTCTTCTGCTCGCTGGGGTTCGAAGTCGCGCGGCGGCTGTACGCGCTGTATGTGGCGCAGTTCGTCACATTCGATCGCCTGGCGTCGGATGCGAACATCGTGGCGCTGTTTCTGTGCCTGCTCTGGGTCTACTACACCGCGTATCTCTTCCTGCTCGGCGGCGAGGTCGCGGAGACGTTCGACCTGATCCGCATGCGCCGGGCGCAAGGCGTCCGTCTCGGGTGACCCCGATCGACCTGCGCTCGGACACGGTCACCCGGCCTTCGCCCGGGATGCGCCGTGCGATGGCGGAGGCCGACGTGGGAGACGACGTCCTGGACGGCGACCCGACGACCCGGCGCCTCGAAGCGCGCGTCGCCGAGATGCTCGGGACGGAGGACGCGCTGTTCTTCCCGTCGGGGACCCAGGCCAACCAGACCGGCGTCGCGCTGCTGGCGCGCCCCGGCACCGAGCTGCTGGTCGAAGCGGACGCGCACTTGGTGCACTACGAGCTCGCGGGCGTCGCCGCCAACTGGGGAGTGCAGATTCGGCCGATCGCCACGAGCGACGGCGTCCTCACCGGCGCCCTGGTGCGCGGCGCGCTGCGGCCGCCGTCGCCGCACGTCCCCCGGGCGGCTGCCGTGGCGGTCGAGAACACTCACAATGCGGCGGGCGGCAAGCTCATGGCACCGGACGTGATGACGGGCATCGTCGCCGCCGCTCGCGCCGCGGGGCTGCCTGTGCACTTGGACGGCGCGCGCCTCTGGAACGCCGCCGCCGCGCTGGGCGCCCCGCTGTCCCGCCTGGCCGCAGGCGCGGCGACCGTGATGGTTTCGTTTTCCAAGGGGCTCGGCTGCCCCGTCGGCTCGTGCCTCGGGTTTCGCGCCGCCGACCGTGCGCGGGCCTGGGAGATCCGCAAGCGGCTCGGGGGCGGCATGCGGCAGTCGGGTATCCTCGCCGCCGCGGCCCTCTGGGCGCTGGATCACGTCCTCCCGCGGCTGCCCGAGGATCATGCCAACGCCCGGCTCCTGGCCGAGCGTTTGGCCGACTGCGCCGGGGTGCGCGCCGTGCCACCCGAGTCGAACATCGTGATGCTGGATCTGCTCCGGGAGCGCGACCCGGCCGACGTCGTGGTCCCCAAGCTCGCCCAGCAGGGCCTGCTCCTCGTCCCCTTCGGTGTCCGGCGGCTGCGGGCGGTGACACACCTCGACGTCGGCCGAGCGGACATCGAGCGGGCGGCTCGCATCGTGGCGGGCGTGCTGGCGTGACCTCGCGCTAGAGCGCCAAGCAGGCCTGTTTCCTATTTTGGGGCATGCTCGAGGGGCCGGATCTCCTCCACCAGCCGCTCCCGCTGGATCGCTCCATCCTCTGGAAGCCTGGAGTCGAAGGCGGGGGCGGCGGCACCGGACTGATCCCCGATTCCATCTTTGTCGCGCAGGCGGCGGTGGCCGCCCTGCGCGAGCACGCCGGCTCGGCGCCCGAGAAGAGTCTGCTCGGTTTCCTGGTCGGCGACCTGTGCCAGACCCCCGACACCGCGACCCGCTACATCCTCGTGGGCTCGTTGATCCGGGTCACACAACCTGTGCAGGGTGACCGCACCACGATCGTCGTCAAGGCGTTGTGGGATCGGGTCCGCGCCGAGGTGAAGAAGGCCGGCCGCCGCCTGCTGGGGTGGTACCACACGCACCAGGACCTCGGCATCGAGCTCTCCTCCTACGACGTGGAGACGCACGAACGCTACTTCACGGAGCCCTGGCAGGTGGCCGTGGTCATCGGAACCGCGGAGGGAGAGCCCGCGGCCGGATTCTACCGGTCGGGAGGGGACGAGAGCTGGGCGGCGACGTGCCTGCCGTTCTACGAGGTGCTGAAAGACGAGTCGCTGGGCGAAGGCGGGAAGAAGCGTTCCTACGTCGTGTGGAAGAATTACCGGGCATTCAACGCCGTGTCCGACCGGACAACGCGAGTCATGAGCGTGCCGCGCCAGGACGCTATCCCGCCGCCCCCGCGGCGTCCAGCGCCTCCCCCTCCGGTCGCGGCGCCCGAAGAGCGCGATGAGGAGCCCGAAGAGCGCGATGAGGAACCAGAGGAGCGGGAGGAGGAACCAGAGGAGCGGGAGGAGGAACCAGAGGAGCGCGAGGAGGAACCAGAGGAGCGCGAGGAAGAGCCTGACGACCGGAACGAGCTGCGGTTTCTGAGCGCTGCGGACGACATGCTGAGCCGTCACACGCCTGCGCCTTCACAGTGGCCGCCCCCGCCCCCGCCCCCGCCGGCCCCGCCCGCCCCGCCCGCGCCCCCGCCCCTGCCCCCGCTGCCGCGGCGCCAGCAGGCCGCGGCCTGGCGCCAGCCGGCCGCGCCGACGCCCACCTCACGCCGCACCGCCCCGGCCGCGATCCCGCGACGCAAGCGGCGCCGCTGGGGCCGGGTCGCCGTCCTCGGGCTCGTCGTGCTGGGCGGAGTCGGGGGAGCCCTGTACTATTGGCGGTTCGGGCTACCTCCGCAGTTGCTGCGCCGCGGCGAAGAGCTGGCGTCGCGCGCCCGGCAAACGCTGCAGCTTCCACACGCCACCACCGTGCCCGCGAGTCCCGCGCTCGCGCGGCTCGACGCACTCGCCGACTCGCTCGCACAGGCCGTGCGCAACTACGACGACCGGGCACGGCTCTACGACAAGCGCCAGCTCGACTGCCCCAGCCTGGGGCGCGGCATCATCGCCGTCGAGCGCCGGCTCGTGGCCTACGGCGTGCAGCGCGCCGCCGTGCGCGGCGCACTGGACGCTGGTCGCGTGTCCCGTGAACGGGCGCAGCGAGCGTCCGTCGACGCCGCGGAGCGGCAATTCCGGCAGTCGCAGTGCCCGCGCCCGTAGGGGGCGCGCCCGCGTTAAATTCCTGGAGATGATCGCGCTCGCGAGGAAGTACCGCCCCAAGCAGTTCGCTGACCTCATCGTCCAGGACCACGTCGCCGCCGCGCTGCGTGGCGCCGTCGCCCAGAACCGGGTGGCGCACGGGTACCTGTTCGCCGGCCCCCGCGGCGTGGGCAAGACCACGGCCGCGCGCATCCTCGCGATGGCACTCAATTGCGAGCGTCGCTCGGCGGCGGGCGAGCCGTGTGGGGAGTGCGACTCGTGCAGACGGATCTGGGGTGGGGCGGTCAACCTCGACGTCGTGGAGCTCGATGCGGCGTCCAACCGCGGCGTGGACGACGCCCGCGACCTGCGGGAGCGCGCCATGTACGCTGCGAGCACCGAGGCGGGCTTCAAGGTCTACATCGTGGACGAGGCGCACATGCTCACGCGCGAGGCGTGGAACGCGCTCCTCAAGATCCTGGAGGAGCCGCCGTCGCGGGTGGTGTTCGTGTTTGCGACGACCGAGCCGCAGAAGATCGCGCAGAGCGCGGCCCCGATCCTGTCACGGCTGCAGCGCTTCGACTTCCGCCGCATCGGCCCGCACGCCATCGTCGAGCGCCTGAAGCACGTGCTCGCAGCCGAGGGTCTGGCCGCAGACGAGGACGCGCTCCACCTCATCGCGAAGAGCGCGGACGGGGGCATGCGCGACGGGCTCTCGCTCCTCGACCAGGTGCTCTCGTTCGGCGAAGGCCCCGTGACCGTCGCGCGCGTGCGCGAGGTGCTGGGGCTGATCCCCGACGAGCTCTACGGGGAGATGCTGCGCCTCGTGGCCGAGCGGGATGCGCCGGCCGTGTTCGCGCTGGTGGACCGGTTGACGGAGGCGGGGGCCGACCTGGGCGAATTCGTGAGTGGCGCCGGCGAGACCCTCCGGGCCGTGCTGGTCGTGGGGATGGGCGGCGAGCCCGAGGGCCTGACGGAAGGCCTGCAGGGCCTTGTGCGGCGCTACGCCCCCGCTCTCCCGCCGCCGGACGTCGTCCGGATGCTCACGGTGTTGAGCGAAACGGAGGTGCCGCTGCGCGCGAGCGGCAACATGCGCCTCGCCGTCGAAGTGCTGCTGCTCCGCTGGGCGATGATGAGTCGCACGGTCGAGCTGGAAGAGGTCATAAGAGCATTGGGCGGTGGGACGGGGGAGGGGGGACGGGGGACGAGTGGTGCTGGTCGCACCGCGGCTGCCCCCGTCCAGTTGCGCGATGCGGCGCCCAGTCCGGGGACCCCACCCGTCCCCCGTCCCACGTCCCCCGTCCCCGAACAGGGTTCGTTGACGCTCGATCGCCTCCGCGCCCTGTGGCCTCGCGTGGTCGCCGACGCGCGCGCGCAGAGTCAGCTGCTCGGCGCGCTCCTCGCGGCGACCGAAGTGGCAGCGGTCGAGGGGACAACCGTCACCATCCGGTTGCTTGAGGACAACGCTGTCCACGCGCAAGGCATCGAGCGCCAGCGCGACGCGCTGGTGCAGCTGGTCGGACGATATTTAACGGTGCCGGCGCGCGTCGCGTTCGCCGGTCCGGCGAGCGGCGCGGCGCCCCGGCCGCGCCCCGTCCGGCTCACCGAGGACGCGGCGCGGGCTGAGCGGCTCACGCAATTGCGCGCCAGCGATGCCAGTCTCAACGCCGCCGTGGACGCGCTCGACCTCGAGCTGCTGGAGTAGCTTGCCACTCTGGAAGGGGAGGGGTAACTTTCGACACATGGCGGATTTATCGAGCCTGCTCCAGCTGGGGCAGCAGATGCAGTGGCGGCTTTCGGAGATCCAGTCCCAGCTCGCGCAGCAGACCGTGACGTGCTCGGCCGGTGGGGGGATCGTCCAGGCGACGGCCGACGGGCGCGGCCAGATTCGCGCGATCAAGATCGCTCCCCAGGCCGCCAGCGGGGACATCGAGATGCTCGAGGATCTCGTCCTCGCCGCGGTGGCGGAGGCGCAGAAGCGCGCCGCCGAGCTCTACCAGGCGGAAGTGCGCAAGCTCGCGTCGGGCCTTCCGTTCCCGTTTCAGTTGCCGCTGTAGTTCGCCGTGTCGGCCATCGATGATCTCGTGACGGAGCTCGCCAAGCTCCCCGGGATCGGGCGCAAGACGGCACAGCGTCTCACGTTTCACCTGTTGAAGCAGCCGCCGGAAGAGGCGGGGCGCCTGGCTGACGCCATCCGTCAGGTGCGCGAGCGCGTGACGGTGTGCGGCGTCTGCGGCAACCTGACCGACGAGGAGCCGTGCGCCATTTGCGCCGACCCGCGGCGGGACGGTGCCCTGCTGTGCGTCGTGGAGGAAGCGGCCGACGTCGGCGCCATCGAGCGCACGGGACGCTTCCGGGGCCGCTACCACGTGCTGGGGGGCCGCCTCAGCCCGCTGGATGGCGTGGGGCCGGAGGCGCTGCGGCTCGAGCGCCTGCTCGAGCGGGTGGGCAACGGGTCCGGCGTGCGGGAGGTGATCGTGGCGACGAACCCCTCGATGGAGGGGGAGGTCACGGCGACCTACCTGCAGCAGGTGCTGCGGCCCACCGGCGTGCGGGTCACCCGCATCGCACGGGGTCTGCCGGTGGGCGGCGACCTCGAGTACGCCGACGACGTCACGATCGCGCAGGCGCTCGAGGCGCGGCGCGAGATGTCCGAAGCCGACTGACCGAGGTTCGGGATGGCGGGTGCGGCGAGCTGGTCGTTCTCTGAGAACGACTTCAAACTGATCCAGCAGCACCTCCAGGCGTTCCTCCGCGACTCGAACGCCCGCTGCGCGCTGCTCGTCGACCGTACGGGGCAGCTCGTGGCGACCGTCGGCGAGACGCCGCAATTCGATTCCACCGCCTTCGCCTCCCTCACCGCCGCCGACTTCAGCGCCAACGACCAGCTCGCGAAAATGATCGGCGAAGCCGAATTCGCCTCCCTCGTCCATCAGGGCGAAAAGGAGTCGATGTTCCTGGCCGACATCGCGAAGCGCGTGATCCTCGTCGTGCTCTTCGACCAGCGCACCACCCTCGGCCTCGTGAAGCTCAAGGGCAAGGGTGCCGTCGAGCACCTCAACAAGGTGTTCGCCGACATGTTCAACCGGGTCGGCGCCGGCCCGAGCGCGCCGCAGAAGGGGCTGCTCGAGGGAGCAGACGACGAAATTGACAAGCTCTTCGGCTAAGGGGACGCGCGCATGTCGATGATCAACTACGCGTCCCGCGAGATTAACTGCAAGCTCGTCTATTACGGCCCGGGGCTGGGCGGCAAGACGACCAACCTCGAGCACATCTACGGCAAGGTGTCGCCCAACACCCGGGGCAAGATGATCTCGCTGGCCACGGAGACCGAGCGAACGCTGTTCTTCGACTTCCTGCCGGTGGACCTCGGCACGATCCGCGGCTTCAAGACGCGGTTCCACCTGTACACCGTGCCGGGCCAGGTCTACTACAACGCGAGCCGCAAGCTGATTCTCAAGGGGGTGGACGGGCTCGTCTTCGTCGCCGACAGCCAGATCGAGCGCATGGAGGCGAACGTCGAGTCGATGCAGAACCTGTACGACAACATGTCGGAATACGGCTACGACCTGACCAGGATCCCCTTCGTCATTCAGTACAACAAGCGTGATTTGCCGAACGCCGCGCCCATCAGGGACCTTCAGGCGTCGCTCAATCCCGGGTGGCCGGTCGAGGACCCGGCGCAGCAGAAGGCGACCCCCGATCCCGCGCACCCCGGTGAGAACCTCATCGAGCAAGCCGGCGGCGCGTGGGTCGGGCGGGCCTCGTACGTCGAAGCGGTGGCCATTCGCGGGGACGGCGTGTTCGACACGCTCAAGGCGGTTAGCAAACTGGTGTTGAAGACGCTGAGCTAAAGACCGTCCGATGCGCTGGACCCTGCCGAACATCCTCACGCTCGCCCGCATCTGCCTCACCCCCGTCATCGCGCTGCTGCCGTTCATCCAGGGGTACTGGCCCAAGGTCATCGCGTTCTTGATTTTCCTCGCGGCCGGGGCCTCCGACGTGGTGGACGGTTATCTGGCGCGCCGCTACAAGCAGGTGAGCGAGCTCGGCCAGCTGCTCGACCCGATCGCCGACAAGTGGCTCCTCTTCGCGACCCTCGTGCCGATCTTCTGGATCACGCGGCACCCCACGATCCTTGTGGACTACCGCATTCCGTGGTGGGGCAGCCTGCCCGTGTGGGTTGCGCTGCTGCTGGTCGGGCGGGAGGTGCTGATCACCGTGTTCCGGTTCTTTGCGCGGCGCCGGGGCGTCGTGATCCCGGCCGAGGGGCCGGGCAAGCTCAAGGCGGTCGTGCAGAACGTGTTCATCGGCGCGACCATCGCCTGGTTCGCCTGGAAGGACGCCCTCGCCGCTCATCGCTGGGCGGGATCGTTCCGCAACTTCTGGGACAAGTTCCACGGCGCCGTGGTAGCCATCACCCTCGCGGGCGCCGTCCTCCTGACCGTGTACTCGCTAGCGGTCTACATGTACCGTTACCGCGCGCTCTTCAAGAGCGACCGGTGAAGCTCGAAATCGTCACCATCGGCACCGAGCTGCTGCTCGGCTACACCCTGGACTCGAACGGCGCCGAGCTGGGCCGGGCGCTCGCGGCGGCGGGCGTGGAGGTCGTGCGCCGCACCAGCGTGCCAGATCGCCGCGAAGCGATCCGGGCAGCGGTCGCGGAGGCGCTCGAGCGCACTGGTTTCGTCATCAGCACGGGCGGCCTCGGCCCCACCCGCGACGACCTGACGAAGACTGTCGTCGCCGAGCTGTTTGGACGGACGTTGGTGCTCGATGACGCCCTGCTCGCAGCTTTGGAGGCCCGCTTCAAGCGGATGGGCCGCTGGCCCATGCCCCCCGCGAACCGCTCCCAGGCCGAGGTCCCCGAGGGAGCCACGGTGCTGCCGAACCCGGCCGGGACCGCCCCGGGTCTGTGGCTGGAAGACTCGGGCGGCCGCGTCGCCGTGCTGTTGCCGGGCGTGCCCCGGGAGATGCGGGGGCTCGTGCTGGACGAGGTGCTGCCTCGCCTCGCGCTGCGGAGCGGGACGTCCCGGCGCGTGGTGCGCTCTCGGACCGTGCGGACGACGGGCGTGCCGGAGTCCGCGCTGGCGGAGCGCGTCGACCCGATCGAGGACTCGCTCGCTCCCCTCACCCTCGCGTACCTGCCGTCCGTGTTCGGCGTGGACCTGCGACTCACCGCCTGGGACCTGGAGCCCGAGGACGCCGACGCCCGTCTCGCCGCGGCGGCCCGGCAGGTGGCGCGGCTCGTCGGCGAGCACTACTACGGCGATGACGACAGCGATCTCGCCGCGGTGGTGCTGCAAGCGTTGCGGCAGCAGCGTCACCGGCTAGGCGTCGCCGAATCCTGCACCGGGGGAATGGTGGCCGAGCGAATCACGAACGTTCCGGGGGCGTCGGACACGTTCATCGGCGGTGTGGTTGCGTACGCCGACGTGATCAAGACCGCCGCGCTCAAGGTGCCGCTCGAAGTCATCGAGGCGCACGGCGCGGTCTCGGAAGAAACCGTGCGCGCGATGGCTGAGGGAGCGCAACGACTCTTCGCCGTGGATTGCAGCATCGCGGTGACCGGCGTGGCGGGGCCGAGCGGCGGGACGTCGGACAAGCCCGTCGGCACGGTATGGCTCGCCGCCCGGGTGCACACGGACAGCCGCGCGGTGCGGCGCGTGTTTCCGGGGGATCGCGACGAGATCCGGCGGCGCGCCGCCCAAGCCGCGCTCGACCTGCTGCGCCGCCTGCTCGCGCCTGCCTGATGGCGACGCTCACCGCGCCGGACGGCACGCAGCTGGTCTACGACGCCTGTGAGCCGCTGTCGCCCCGCGCCGCCGTGTTGTTTCTTCACGGCTGGTCGGACCACGCGGGACGCTGGAGCGGCGTCGGGGAGCGGCTCCGGGACGCGGGGTTCGCAGTCTACCTGCTCGATCAGCGCGGCCACGGTCGCTCCGGAGGCCGGCGCGGTTACCTCTCCCGGTTCAGCCAGCTGCTCGGCGACCTCCAGGCGTTCCGACGCGCCGTCCGGCGACGCCGGCCCGAGCTCCCGCAGATCCTCCTCGGCCACTCGTTCGGCGGGCTGGTCGCGCTGCGCTACCTCGAGACACAGCCGAGCGACCCGCTCGCCGCGGCCGTGGCCGCGAGCCCGGCGCTGGCGCTGGCGACGCCGCCGCCCGCGTGGAAGCTCGTGCTGAGCCGGATGTTCGCCGATCTCTGGCCGACGCTCCCAATCCCGGCGGGCATCGATGCGGCGATGCTGAGCCGCGACCCGGCGGTGAACGCCGCGTACGAGTCCGACCGTGCCGTGCACGGGCTCGCCTCGCCCGGCGCCTGGCGCGAGATCCAGTGGGCGCAGCGCGCCGTGACGACGGACGGTCACCGCATCGACACGCCGCTCCTGTTCCTGCTGGGCGGCGAGGACCGCATCGTGGATGCTCATGCGGCGCGCGCCTTCGCGGACGGCCTCACCGTGCCCGTCCAGGTGCAGTGGTACGCGGAGATGTACCACGAGCTGCTGCACGATCCCCAAAACGAGCAGGTGATCGCCGACATCGTGGCGTTCCTCGCGACGCGCGGGGTCGCCTGAGGCTCGATCCGCCCCGTACGGTCTGCATATTCGGCGCAAGCTCGACAACCCAGGTGTGCGCCGCTATCTTGTTGCCTCACAGTAGCTTCCGGAGACGCCCGGAAATCTCCTCCGCCCGAACGGCACGTTCGGCGGGCACGGGGATTGCTTCCTGCCAGCCCGAACCGATGACCGACAAGAAACACCAACGCGACGCGCGGCCGACCGAGCAGCCGGACGCGAGCACGGCGCCGCCGGATTCCGAGTCCGGCGCCGCAGCGGCTGGAGTCGAGCCAGCGGCGGTGACCGCACCGCGGCTCGAGGACCAGCTTGCGGAGCTTAACGACCGCTACCTGCGGCTCGCGGCCGAGTACGACAACTTCCGCAAGCGCAGCAGCCGCGAGCGCACCGAGCTGTGGACTAAAGCTCAAGCTGATCTGCTGGCCCGGCTGGTTGACGCGCTGGACGATTTGGCGCGTTTCGCTCATGTGGATCCGGCCGCGACGGACGCGAAGACGATTCATGACGGCGTCGATCTGGTGGAGCGGAAGCTCCGCAAGGAGCTCGAGGCGGCAGGCGTCCGCCGGGTGGATGAGGTGGGCGTCGCGTTCGACCCGAACTTGCACGAGGCCGTGACCACTGCAGCTGCGTCTGATCCGTCCCAGGACCACACTGTGGGGGCGGTGCTTCAGGCCGGATACAAGCTCGGCGACATGCTGATCCGGCCGGCACGCGTTCAGGTACTCACATGGGGCGGGGAAGAGGGACGGGGGACGGGAGAGGGGTAAATGCCAGCGCAGCGGGATTACTACCAGACCTTGGGCGTGTCCGAGACGGCGACCACCGACGAAATCAAGAAGGCGTTTCGCCGTCTTGCCAAGCAATACCACCCCGACCGTAACCCCAACAATCCGCAGGCGGCCGAGCGCTTCAAGGAGATCAGCGAGGCGCACGACGTGTTGAGCGACGCCGAACAGCGCAAGAAGTACGACCAGCTGCGCCGCTACGGAGCGTTCGCGGGAAGCGGTGCGGGAGGTAAGGGGTACGGGGGGCCCGGTGGGCCGGGGGGAGCCGGTGGCTTCAGCGCTGACTTCGACCTTTCGGACCTCGGGTCGTTCGGCGGGCTCGGCGATCTCTTCTCCTCGATCTTCGGCCGGCGCGGCCCGGACAGTGAGGTCGAGGCGGACGAGGAGGTCGAGGCCGCAGTCTCGATTCCGTTCCGCGTGGCCGCCTTGGGGGGCAAAGTTCCCGTCACGCTGCCCGTGAGCGAGGTCTGCCCGACGTGCGGCGGCAACGGGGCGGCGCCGGGCGCGACGATCTCGACGTGTCCCGAGTGCAAAGGGCGCGGAACGATTTCGTTCGGCCAGGGGAGCTTCGCGGTGACCCGTCCCTGTCCCGTGTGCCGCGGCAAGGGCAAGGTGCCCTCCCAGCGGTGCCCGACATGCCAGGGCGAGGGGGAGGTGCGGGTCGAGAAGCGCTTGATGATCACGGTGCCGCCGGGGACCGAGGACGGCACGCGCGTGCGGCTCAAGGGTCAGGGTACGAGGGGGCGCGGGGACGTCGTTGTGGTGTTTCATGTCGAGCCCGACCGGTTCTTCCGGCGGGAGGGGCTCGACGTGATTTGCGTCGTGCCCATCAACGTGGCCCAGGCGATGCTGGGCTCGAAGATCAAGGTGAAAACGCTGGCCGGCCGTCACATCGTGCTGCGGGTTCCACCCGGCACGCAGCACGGCCAGAGGTTCCGGATTGCGGGCCAGGGCATCGAGAAGAACGGCCGCCGGGGCGATCAGTATGTCGAGGTCCATGTCGCGATCCCCGAGCACCTCACACCGGAGGAGCAAGCGGCGATCCGCGCGTACGCGGAGAAGGCGGGGATCAGATACTGAGGGTTACACGACGCCACGACGCCACGTTGCACGGAGTGCGAACCCTTGCTCCACGCTTCGGGCGGTGGTAGTGTTGACCCCGTGCTGACGTTCGCCGTAGGGTCGAATTGCAATCGGGACCGCTGCTTCGGGAGCCCGGCGGCGTAGCGTCGCGACGATCGTGTAACCGCGCCCCCGGCACCAGGCGGTTCCGGGGGCGCTTTGTGTGACGTGGCATCGTGTAACGTGCAACAGTGCCTTGGGGTGTAGCTCAATTGGCAGAGCGCCCGGCTGTTAACCGGGAAGTTGGAGGTTCGAGTCCTCCCGCCCCAGCTAGCTAGTCTTTGCCGTTCCTCACGACCCAACCCTAAAGTCTATCCGCTTCAATACAGTCCCGGCCGCGTCTCTCACTTCTACATGCCAGGCCCCGGTCCAGTCTGCCGGGATCGTCTTGCGGCTCCATGTACGCCAGGGCGAGCCTCCGACGTGCAGCTCCGTGTCGTCGACCTGCGTGTCGCCGTGGAACCATACGTGGTGAATCGTCGCGTCGCCGGACGCGCCGGTGACCTTCGTCCAGCAGACGAGCTGGCCGACGTCCACTGTGAAAGCGGTCCCCGTGTCTTGGGGCACTCGGTCCACGACGGTTTTCGCAACCGCGGCCTCCGCAACGGCGAGCATCGGCGCCGCGGGAGCCGCAGCGGGGGCAGCCGCAGGGGCAGCGGCGGGGGCTGGAGCAGCCGCCGCCGGAGCAGCCGCATGCGTGGTGTCCTGGGCTGCCAGCGAGCCCACACCGGCCGCGAGCAGCGCTGCGAGATATGCGATCAGTTTCATGTCACCCTCCAAGTGATTACGCGGGAGGTTGTACGGCGCGGCGCCGCCTGTGTTCCAGCCAGGCCCCGAGGACCGCGGCGAGCAGGCTGCCGGCCGCCGTGCCGGCGGTCTGAAACTGCAGCTGGTATTCGAGTTGGCGCCCGTGGCACTTGGCCGCGAAGATCGGGCCGACGAGCGCGGTGCAGGACGCCTGCCGCGCCTTAAAGGCGAACCCGGAACCGGCGGCGATACCGCACGCGAGCGGCAGGGCGGCGATGAGGAGGTGGCGCAGGAGCATTCTCATGAGCGGCTCATCAGGTAGAGAAAGACGTAGTTGTAGACCCCCGTGAGCAGAGCGAGACACCACACGAGGACCACATAAGGCCCGGTGTGCCGATGCAGCGGGCGCAGCCGGGGAGTGGCCCGGCTCGCGAGCTGCCAGGCGAGCCCCGCGAAGGTCGCGACGGCGAACGCGAGGTGGACCTTGAAGAACGGCAACGCCGTAAGGAGCGGTCGCCGGGGGCCGGGCGCCATCAGGAGCTTGAACGACACGAACACCGCGAGCTCGATCGCGACGCTCGCGAGCATCAGCGCCGCGTGCAGCCGGAGGCGGCCGCGGCGCACCCGCGTGGCGGCGAACAGGACGACCGGAGGGCCGACAATGGCCCAGACGAGCCCCGCCACCGCCTGCGGCGGCGCGGTCATCGCGGCGACGCGCGCGACGTCAGGTGCGGGCCCCCCCTCCAGCCCCTCCCCAAATGCCCACCGCGAGGGACAGCCATCCCGCGAGGAAGCAAAGCCCGCCCAGTGGCGTCACCGCGCCGAGCCAGCGCGCGCCCGTCGCGGCCAGGACGTAGAGGCTGCCCGAGAACACGACCGTGCCGGCCAGGAACAACCAGCCTGCCGCGCGCACCGGCGGTCCCGGCCACCGCGTCAGCGCCCAGGCGACGGCGAGCAGACCCAGGGCATGATATATCTGGTAGCGCGCCGCCGTCTCGAACACGGCGAGGCGCACCGCGTCGAGCCGCGCCTTGAGCGCGTGGGCGCCGAACGCCCCCGCCGCTACCGCGACAAACGCCGACACGGCGCCGCTGACGGCGAAGATTCGCTCCATCAGTCGATGCGGCGGCCCGTGACCTCGACGCGGTGGATGTGCTCGAGCCGCCCCGTGCTGCCGATGAAAATCGACGCCACCCAGCCGGTGAGCCCCACGACGATCGAGCCGAGGATCGCGGCGCCGAATCCGCTCAACGTGAACCCGGGCATCAGCCAGGCGACGAGCGCGAGCGAAATCCCGTTCACGACGAAAATGAACAGCCCGAGGGTGAGAAGGGTCAACGGCAGCGTGAGGATGAGGATGATCGGACGGATGACCGCGTTCACGAGACCAAGCAGCAGCGCGGCGCCGATCAGGCTGCCCAGGCCGTGAATCGTCACGCCCGGCACGATCGCCGTCGCCGCCCACAGGCCGAGCGCCGTGACGAGCAGCCGGACGAGGAATCCCTTCACCGGTCAGTCCAGGCCACGAGGTTGCGCTCGATCTGGCGGGAGTGCCTTTCCAGGTGCTCCGCGTAGATCGCGAGCCAGTCCTCCGCGGCGTAGGGCCCCGACTCGCTATGCTGGCCGATGCGCCGCCACTGTGCGTCGGTCATGCGCTTCAGGATCGGCACGGTGTTGGCGCGCACCGCCTCGACGGTCGCCAGCGCCGGCTCGAGGGGCAACGAGTGGTAGTCGAGCGTCTCAGACCAACGGTCCTGGTCGTACCCTTGAATCACGGGCTTCTGCTCGGCGAGAAGAAAGCGGAGCCGGCCGTGCCCGTTCGTCTCGGAATCGGCGCAGTGCACGATGATCTCGTGCACCGACCAGCGCTTGGGCCCCGGACGCCACTGGAGCGCATCGCGTGGCACCTTGGCAAGGGCCGCCTTCAGGAGCGCGGGCCCGCGCTCATATCGCTCGATCATTGCCGCGCGCTCGGCAGGGGTGAAGGGCATACTGGAAGCTACTGCAACGGCACACGGCCGGCCACGAACTGCGCCGTCACGCCGGGTTTGACCTCGATGCCGAGCCGCGAATCGAAGAGTAGCGCGCCCCGCAGCGAGTCCCCCGTCACCACGGCGCCGATGCCGCCGAATGGCCCCAGCTCGGCGGGCCAGCCGTAGATGAGCGCCTGATCCGGCGCGACGCTCCAGGTGACGGCGAGCGTTTCCGCACGCGGCGCGGCGAACGCGATCGCACCGCGGAAGCGACAGGTCGCTCTCACCACCACGCGCGCCGTGTCCAGCCTGATCTCCGCGAGCCTGAAGCGGTCACCCATCTGCGGCAGGGTCAGGGTGTCGCCTCGCGTCACTCGCCACCGTCCCGCATACGGCGTCGCGGCACGCCGCACCAGGCGCATCCGCGACGCCGTGCAGGGGTTGGTGGGACCGCACGCGGCGACGAGCGTGAGCGCGAGCCACACCCGCGGGTCAGGGGGTGAGGTCACGGCGCTACGCTGTCCCCGGCCCGGATCTTGGCAGTGGTCGCGTCCGCGGCTCGCATCGCCGCACCGACCCCTGGCGCGCCGGGGATCCGCGACGTGGCCAGGATGCTGTCCCGCTGTCGTTGTGTGAGTGTGTCGGTGGTGCCGGAGCTCGCGTTCTTCGACTCACTCCCGGGGCAAGCGGCGAGAGCCAAGGGGAGCGCCAGAAGGTACCACTTCCGATGCTGTATCATCGCGATTCCCTTTCTCGTGTCCTTGCCAAGGCCGTGGAACACCGGAGGCCCATATGAACTGCCGCTTGATCGCCGTCCTCGCAATCGCTGCCACCGCCTGCCAGCGGCCTGCGCTACTCGATCAGCTGCAGCGGGCGACGTGGGTCGATCTCACGTACGATTTTTCCAGCGAGACCATCTACTGGCCGACCGCGAAGCCGTTCCAGCTGGAAGTGGTCTCGGCCCAACGCACGCCCGGCGGATACTACTACGCTGCCAACAATTTCGCCGCGGCCGAGCACGGTGGGACTCACCTCGATGCCCCAGTGCATTTCGCCGAAGGGCACTGGACGACCGACCAGATTCCCGTCACCAGATTGGTCGGTCGCGCCGCGGTGGTTGACGTGAGTAGCCAGGCCGACGCCGACCGAGACTACTTGATCACTCCCGCTGACCTGATGGCCTGGGAGCAGGCGCACGGCCCGGTCGGGGAGGAGATGCTCGTGCTGTTCCGGACCGGCTGGGGGAGTCGCTGGCCCGACCGCGCCCGCTATCTCGGGACCACGAAGACCGGGCAGGCAGCCGTTCACGAGCTCCACTTTCCCGGGATCCACCCCGATGCGGCGCGTTGGCTGGTGCAGCGGCGCGTGCGCGCGGTCGGAATCGACACGCCCAGCATCGACCGCGGGCAGTCAACGACGTTCGACACCCACCAGATCCTCTTCGCGGCGGACATCCCGGCGTTCGAAAACGTGGCGCATCTGTCGGCGCTCCCGCCCGTCGGGAGCTTTGTGATCGCCTTGCCGATGAAGATCAAAGGCGGAACTGGAGGGCCCCTGCGAATCGTCGCCGTGCTGCCGGTGGGGACGGTTCGCGAGTGAGCTGAGGTCGCTCAGGTCACGTCCCCCGGAGGAGGCGGCGCACCAGCACCCCGTAGGCGACGAGATTTACGAGGAGCACGAGTGTCCCGAGCACCACCTGCTTCGGAGCCGTGAGGTCAGCCGGGTAGAGCAGCGGGATCACGTAGTGCTCCACGAAGCCGCCGCCGTACCCCGCGAGCCCCGCGCGAGCGCGGAACGTGTTCTCGAGCGGCGTCAACGGGCAGACCCACCCCCCGTACTCGATCGCCGCGCCCCAGACGGCCGCCGGCACGTGCGCTCACACCAGCCACCCCCACCGCCAGACCAGGAATCCGCCGAGTACCACGAATCCCACGAACAGCGCGTGGGCGAGCACCACCGCATCGGCGAGCATCCGGTAGATCATGCGCAATGCTCCTCTATACAGCGAAATCCCCCGCCGAGCCAGGCCCGGCGGGGGAAAGAACGCGGTTTCGCGCGACCGACTAGAACCCGAGGATCTGCTCCGCGGGCTGGAACAGGTCGCTGATCCTCGCGCCCACGTCTTCGGACGCCACCAACACGTGGATCAGGGCGTTGAGCTCGTCCGCAGTGAGCTGCCCACCGCCAGGTCGAGCGATGACGGGATTGCTGATCGAGCCGGTGATCGTGGCGAACGTGCTGCCGTTCACCTTGAACGTGAGGTTGATGGTGCCGTCACCGGTCGCGTCAGACGCGGACAGGGTGCCCGAGAGCTGAATCGTTTCGCCCGTGCGCGTGAAGGTGAAGTTGATCGTCAGCGTCGTGGTGGTCCCGTCGTCGAGGATCGTCACCGTCTCCTGCACCGTCACCGCGGGATTGTTGAGCGTGTAAGTGCTGGTCAACGTCACCGACGAGGTGTTGCCCGTGATCGAGAGGCTAAAGGTGAGCGTCTTGTTCGCGGACCCTGCGAGACCGTTGGTGATCGTGCCGGTCACAGTGGCCATGAAGCTCGCGCTCGTGCCGGACCCCGTGAACGTGTAGTCGAGGTACGTGATCGACCCGTCGGTGTTCTTGACCTGGATCTCGAGGCTCGCCGTGCCACCCGAGCTCTGGTCGAGCAGGTCGACGTATCCGACCTGGGTGAGGGGCGTGGAGGGCTCGTCGGTCAGCGGGTTGATGGCGTAGAGCAGGAAGCGGATGCCGTTGGGCGGGCCGCCTGTCTTCGAGCTGCGGAAGTAGCTGTGCGTGCTCGGGTCCCACGAGAACACGGCGCCGAGCAGGGTGTCCGGGAAGATGCTCGTCGCGCCTAGCGAGGCGAAGATCGGCACGACCTGCTGGAGGGTGCGTCCCTGGGTGGCGAGCATGGCGTAACGCTGCGGTGCCGCTTGCGACCGTACCGTCCGCAGCGCTCCGACGGCGGCGTGAACGACCGGCGCCGGCGGATGGATCGAGCTGCCGAGGGATTGGAAGCTGGCCACCACGGGCGCGGCGAACGCGCTGTCGAGCGCCGCCAGCTGCGCGGCCGTGGCGACGGGGTCGCTCAGCGAGACGGGCGCCGTTGACGAGCTGCACGCGCTGAGGAAGAGGGCTAGGCCTGCCACGCCAAACGCCGCGCCCCACACGTGGGAACGGAATGACATGTACACCTCCCGTGGGAAGTCAGTTAGGGCGCTGGGACCGTTGGAACCTTGAGGCTCGAACATCTAGCCGCGTCGAGCGGGAACGGCTGTGACCCGCGACACGCGCCGCCGGCTTAGGCGATGACCCCGCCGCCGAGCAGGCGGCCGGCGGCGTCGTACAGGGCGCCGGACTGCCCGGGGGTGATCGCGCGCACCGGCTCCGCGAGCCGGAGCCGCAGCGCGGCTGGGGCCAGCGCACGAACCGTGCCCGGAACCGGCTTCGCCCGGTAGCGGCACTGGACCCACACCGCATCGCTCTCCTCGAGCGGCTCGGCGAGCCAGTTGACTTCCGTGAGCGTCACCTCGTGTCCGAACAACTCCTCCCCCGTCCCGATCACGACGGTGCGGGTGTCGGGCCGGATCGCCACCACGTACATCGGCTCGGCGAACCCGCCCGGGAGTCCGCGGCGCTGGCCGACCGTGTAGCGGGCGAAGCCGTCGTGCTCGCCCACCACTTCGCCCCCGACCGTTACGAGCGGCCCGGGCGCGAGCGCGGGGGCGTGCGCGGGGAGGTGGCGCTCGAGCACGGCGACGTAGTCGTCGTCGGGCACGAAGCAGATCTCGACCGACTCCGGCTTCTCCGCGGTGACGAGCCCGAGGCGCCGCGCCACGGCGCGCGTCTCCGGCTTGGTCAGGGCGCCCACCGGGGTGAGCATGCGGGCCACCACGCCGCGGTCGATCCCCCACAGGAAGTACGTCTGGTCCTTGCCGCGATCGCGGGCGCGATAGAGGGCGCCATTGCGAGCGATCACGTAGTGCCCGGTCGCGATGTACGCGCAGTCGAGGGCATCGGCGTGGTACAAGAAGTCGCGAAACTTGGTGAACGAGTTGCAGCGCACGCAGGGGATCGGCGTGCGGCCGCGCGCGTACTCGGCAACGAAGTTCTCGATCACATCGTGCCCGAACCTGTTCTCGAAGTTCAGCACATAGTGCGGAATGCCGAGCCGATGGGCGACGAGCCGCGCGTCGGTGATCGAGTCCAGCGAGCAGCAGGGGCGGTCGGGAACGTCGTCGCCGTAGCAGAACAGCTTCATCGTGGCGCCCACGACGTCGTACCCTGCCTCTACGAGTAACGCAGCGGCGACTGAGCTGTCGACGCCGCCCGACATGGCTACGAGGACGCGGTCCCTCACCGGTGCAGCACCGCCGCCAGCGCCCGCACCTTCTCCACGATCCGCGGGAGCGCCCCGATCGCCGCGTCCACGTCCTCGGGAGTGTTCTCTCGGCCGAAGGAGAACCGCAGGGCCGCGACGCCGAGCTCGCGCGGGACACCCATGGCGGTGAGCACGTGCGAGGGCTCGACCGCGCCGGTGCTGCACGCCGAGCCCGAGGAGCACGCGACGCCCGCGAGGTCGAGGTGCATCAGCATCGCTTCGCTGTCCGTTCCCGGGATGGACACGTTGGACACGTGCGGGGCCCGCTCCGCCTGCCACGCGTTGATCACCGCATCCGGGACCACGTCGAGCAGCCGTCGCTCGAAGTCATCGCGCAGCGCGGACACGCGGCGCGCGAACTCCGGCCGTTCGGCGGCCGCGAGCTCGACCGCCTTCCCGAGCGCCACGATCCCCGGGACGTTCTCCGTACCCGGCCGGATCCCGAACTGCTGCCCTCCGCCGTGGATGATCGCTTCCACCGCGCGCCGGTCGCGCACCACGAGCGCGCCGATGCCCTTGGGGGCGCCGATCTTGTGGCCCGAGATCGTGAGGAAGTTGCACCCCGCCTCGCGGACCGACACGGGGATCTTGCCGAACGCCTGGACCGCGTCCGAATGGAAGCACACGCCCGCGTCGCGACACCGCGCGGCGAGGGACGGCACCGGCTGGATCGTCCCCACCTCGTTGTTCACCCACATCACGCTCACCAGCCCGACCCCGCGGCGCAGCGCGTCCTCGAGCGCGTCCGCCTCCACCACCCCCGAGGCATTCACCGCGAGGACGACCTCCTCACCCCCCAGGTGCGCCACGAAGTGCGCCGCCGCGAGCACGGCCTTGTGCTCCACGGCCGACACGGCCGCGCGGAACGGCCCGCCCGCGTCGCGCGACGCGAGCGCCGCGCCGACCACCGCGAGGTTGTCCGCCTCGGTGCCCCCCGAGGTGAAGATCACCTGGTTCGGCTCGGCGGCGAGCGCCTCGGCGATCGTGCGCTTGGCGGCCTCGATCCCCGCGCGCGCGGCCCGGCCGAAGCGATGAGCGGACGAGGGGTTCCCAAACGCGTCGGGCCCGAGAAACGGCAGCATGACCTCGAGCACCTCGGGGCGCACCGCGGTCGTGGCGGCGTGGTCGAGATAGACGGGACGCTTAGGCATCTGGGCGGAATCTAAAGGTCACAACGACGCGACGCCAAGTTGCAGCACGTCTTGCACTTCGACCGTCTCGTGGCAGAAGTACGGCTCGCCGTACGGTTTGCGGATGAGCGAGCCGTAGTGCGCCGACTGGATGCGAATCAGCTCGTAGAAGTCCTGGCCGGTGGGGAAGATCTCGCCCGCCGCCTTGGCGCCATCGAATTGCGAGGCGTAGCAGCGTACGGCGCGCAGCTTCGCTTCGAAGCAGTCCGAGATGTCCACCACGAACGACGGTTTCACCGGGTCTTCGCGGTAGGCGAGGGCGTACAGCACCTTGAACGGCCGGTGCGGGTCCCCGGGGGCGTCGTACTTGGCGAGGCCGGCGAGGTAGCACACGTCACGCCCGAGCTCGGAGGCGACACGGTGGTCGGGGTGCCGCCCGACGGGGAATGGGAGGATGACGACCCGGGGCCGGGTGGCCCGAATCAGCTCGATCAGCCGGCGGCGTGAGGGCTCGTCGTTGGCGAGATAGCCGTCGCGCAGCTCCGCGTTGAGCCGCACCTGCACGCCCAGCGCCGCAGCCGCGCGCTCGGCCTCGGCGGCCCGCGTGGCCGCGTCGCCTCGTGTGCCGGTCTCGCCTTGCGTGAGGTCGATGATGCCGACGCGGTTCCCCGCGCGCGCCGCCTTCGCGAGCGTGCCACCGCACGTGAGCTCGACGTCGTCGCGGTGGGCGGCGATCGCCAAGAGGTCGACCTGTTGGGACGTCATGGCCCCTCGGGGAAGCATTCCGCATTGGTGTTCATTCGTATCTCAACGCCTCCACCGGATCCAGCCTCGCCGCCCGCGCCGCCGGCGCGATGCCGAACACCAGACCGATGAGAATGGACACGAGGCACGCGACGACCGTGCTCCATAGCGGCACCCGCGTCTCGAAGTTCAAGGCGAGCTTGATGCCCTGACCCGTCATCATGCCCAGGCCGACGCCGAGGATGCCCCCCATCAGCGTGAGTGTGGCGGCCTCGACGAGAAACTGCCACAGGATCTCGCGCCGGGTCGCCCCCAGGGCCTTGCGAACGCCGATCTCGTGCGTCCGGCTCGTCACCGAGACCATCATGATCGCCATCACCCCGATCCCGCCCACCAGCAGCGCCACGCTCGACAGCACGAGAATCACGAGCAGGAACACGACCGTCAGCTGGTTGAAGACGTCGAGGATCTGGTCCTGGGTGATGAGATCAAAGCTGTTGGGGTCGGCGGTGCGGATGCCGCGTGCGCGGCGCAACAGCACCGTCACCTCGTCCATGGCGCGCGCGACGCTGACGCCGTCCCGCGGCTTGACCACGATCCACAGCGCGTTGGTCTCGTCGTAGCGGAAGAACCGGCGCGCCGCCTCGAACGGCATGATGGCTCCGATCTCCTGACTGGGCGGCTGGAAGATGTTGTCGGGGTTCTGGTACACCCCGATCACCCGCAGCGGCTTGCCGGAGACGCGCAGCACACGCCCCAGCGGATCGAGCCGCCCGAACAGCTTGTCGGCGAACCGCCGCTCGATCACGATCACGGGCACGCCCCCGCGGACCTCCGACGTGGTGAAGAACCGCCCGTCGAGCAGCGTGCCGCCTTGGATCTCCATGTAATGATCGTCCGCGCCGAACACGGTGAGCACCTGAGTGTGGGTGCCCTGATACTCCATGCGCTGGAACAGCTGCACCCAAACCCCGGCGTAGCGGATCTCGGGGAGGCGCGCGATCGCGGCCGCCTCCTCGGGCTTGATCACCGGCCGGATCCGGACCTCCTTTGGCAGCGCGTCTGGATTGAGCGGCGTGGACGAGAAGAACCGCATGATGTAGAACGTGGTCGGGCCCGCGACCTCGATGGTGTTCATGATCTGGTCGCGGATGCCCTGGACGATGGACGCCATGGCCATCACCGTCGCGACGCCGATGACGACGCCGAGGATCGTGAGTCCCGAGCGGAGCTTGTTGGCCCGGAGCTGGTCCAGGGCGATGAGCCAGCCTTCGGAGACCGAGTGGAGCTTCATTCGTACCGCAGCGCTTCCACGGGATCGAGCCGCGCCGCGCGCGTCGCGGGGTAGACGCCGAACAAGATTCCTACGCTCCCGCCGAGGCCGAGCGCGACGGCGACCGACCACAGGGTCACGCGCGCCGGCAGGGGTGAGACCGCCGCGACGAGGCCGGCGAGCGCCATGCCGGCGACGAGGCCGAGCACACCGCCCAGCAGCGCCAGGGTGACGGATTCGGCGAGGAACTGGCGGCGGATGTCGCGCCGCGTGGCGCCGAGCGACTTGCGGATGCCGATCTCCCGCGTGCGCTCGCTCACGCTCATCAGCATGATGTTCATGATGACGATCCCGCCGACCACGATGCCGATTGCGACCACCGCCGGGATGACGGTGAACAGGAGGCGCGTCAGGCTCTTCCAGAAGCTGACGAGCGCGTCCGCGGTGTCCACCGTGAAGTCGTCGGCCTGCCCCGGCCGCAGCCGGTGCGCCACGCGCATCGCTTCTTCGGCGCGCGCCATTCCCTCCTGGACGAGCGCCGCCTCGGCCATCTTCACCGAAATCACCGTCGTCTTGCGGCGGCCGTACAGCGCCTCGAAGCTGGTGAGCGGCATCATCACGAAGCCGTCCCACGACTGCCCGAGCACGGTGCCCTTCTTCGCGATCACGCCCTTCACGGTGTATTGCTGACCGAGGATGCGGAGCCGCTGTCCCACGGCGAGCCCTGGAGTGGCGAACAGCTTGTCGGCGACGTCCCAGCCCAGCTCCACCACGGGCCGGCGCTCGCGCACGTCGATGTCCGTCAGGGGCTCGCCCGCGGCGAACTGGTAGTCCTGGACCACCTGAAACGGCGCCGTCACGCCGAATACGAACGCATCGCCGACGGTCTGATCTCGCCACACGACGTCCGCTTGCGGGGTAGGCCAGCCTGACTGCAGCGCGATCGCCCGGGCATCGGGGAGCGCGTGCTGGACGTAGGGGACGTCTTCGGGGGCGATGATCGGGCGGCGCTGGATGGCGCGCCACTGCTCGTCGTCGATCAGCCCGACCGCGAGCGGGGTGCGCCGCACCTGGAACGCGTTCGCGCCCACGATCGCGCCTCCGATCCGCTCGCGCACGTAGGCGTTCATCCCCTGGATGATGGCGACCACCGCCACGAGGAAGGCCACGGAGACGATGATGCCGAGCAGCGTGAAGAACGAGCGCAGCTTGTGGCTCCACGCGGCCCGCAGCGCGAGCAGGGCGGCTTCGGAGAACGGCATGGAGAGAAAACTCTACGGGAAACGGGAAAGGGGAAAGGGGAAACGTGAGGCGACGGACGTTTCCCGTTTCCCGTGTCCCGCTACACGTTCTTCTTGAACTGTGGCTCCAGCTTGGCGAGCACGCTCACGTTCCGCGCGAACCGGGCCACGAGCAGGCCCAGCAAGCCCACCACGAGCAGCGCGGTCACCACGTTCTCCACCGACGTGAGCGCGGTCCACGCGCCTTCGGGGACCTCGCGGTATAGCGCCAGGGCCGTGTTCAACCCGATCAACACGATCCGGGCCTCTGTGGGGCCGACGCGGCCGTACCCCAATTGAAAGCGGCCCAGCACCTGCGACTCGAGGTACACGTTGATCGAGAGGCCGAGGTAGAGCACCACCAGCGCCAGCGCCAGTCCCAGGTGGACGTAGTGCGACAAGCCGATGCCGGCCCCGATGACGGCTGTCGAGTACGCGTCGGTCATGTGATCGAGGTAGTAGCCGTAGCGCGGGCGCTCTACGTTGCGGACGCGCGCCAGCGTGCCGTCCAGGCTATCCCCGAGCCATTGGACCACGAGCAGCGCGCTCGCCGCCCACAGCCACCCGGCGCCGTGCCGGGCCAGCGCGTACGCGGCGCCCGCGCCGGTCGCCGCGAGGACGCCGAGGACCGTGAAATGGTTGGGGCGCCAGCGCAGCGGGATGCGCGCGGCGATCGCGCGCAGCACGCGCCGTTCAGGTCCGGCGAGCCAGAAGGTCAATTCGCGGGTCGGCGTGGCCATAGGAGTCCCCCGAGCGACGGGATCAAGAGCAGGATGAACAACGACGCCAGCAGCCAGGCGGGCACGTGCACCGCGAGGCCGAGCCAGGCGAGCAGCAGGTAGCGAGGCAGCCGGCCGACCGCCACCGCGGCGAGGTAGGCGCCGAGCGGGTAGTGGGTCCTAAAGGCGAGCGCCTTGAACGGGAAGAATGGCAGCGGCGTGAGGCCCGACAGCGCGAGAATCGCGAACGGCGAGCGGGCGAACAGCCGGGCGACGCCGCGCGGTGCGGCACCTCCCCGCTTCGCGGCGACACGCTCGAGCAGCGGCACGAACAGGCGGTGATCCACCCAGGCGGCGGCCACGGTCCCCGCCGTTGCGACGACGGCTGTCACCCATATCCCGAGCCGCGCCCCGTACCAGATGACCACCGGCTCGTGTGGCACGATCGCGAGCGCCACGTTGGAGACGAACGCGTACGCGAACAGAGCGAGGAGTGCGGGGATCATCGGGGGTGCATACGCAAGATCGGGGCCTGAAGCGGGAGGCGGGAAACGGGAAACGAGAAACGGGTTTTGTGATCCTGTGACACGTGACGGCGGAGTCGGGCCGACACGGTAGAAGGGAGGGGGGCCGCTTCCCGTTTCCCGCATCCCGTCTCCCGGTCTCACTCGTATCGCAACGCCTCCACCGGATCGAGCCGCGCAGCGCGCACGGCGGGGTAGAGGCCGAACCCGATGCCGGTCAGGGCCGAGGCCGCGAGCGCCGCGGCCACCGACCAAACGGGCACGTTGGCGGGAACGGGCGTGAGCTGCGACACACCCAGCGCGAGCACGCCGCCCGTCACCATGCCCACCACGCCGCCGACCAGCGTAAGCGTCGCCGCCTCGACCAGGAATTGCCACAGGATCTCCCGCCGGGTCGCTCCCAGGGCTTTGCGCACGCCAATCTCGCGGGTCCGCTCGGTCACGGAGATCATCATGATCGCCACCACTCCGACGCCGCCGACCATCAAGCCGATGCTCGACAAGACGATCATGGCGAGAAAGACCATTCCTGTGACCTGGTTCCAAGTGTCGAGCAGCTTGTCCTGAGTGACGATGGAGAAGGTGTTCTCCTGCCACGGCTTGAGCTCGCGCATCGTGCGGAGCGTCGCGACCACCTCGTCCATCGCGGTCTGCTGCGGGACGCCCGGCGCCGGCGCCACGGCCAAGCGCATCCAACCCTTGAAGAAGGGCACGTATTTCACGAACGCGCCGTGCGGCACCCCGGCGAACGGCGGTGTGACCCCGCTGAACAAGTTGGGCGGCGGCGTGTAGACGCCGATGACCTGGAACGGCACTCCGGCGATCTTGATCGTTTGCCCGATCGGGTCGCGCCCCTGGAACAGCTGCGCGTCGAGCTTCTGGTTGATCACCACGACCTGGCTCGAGGCCAGGTCCTCCATCCGTGTGAACGTGCGGCCCGGATAGACGTCCCCGCCGTTCACCTCGACCCACTGGGAGCTGAGCCCGCCGATTTCCACGGACTCGAGGCGGAGGTCCCCGAACTCGACTGTCGCCGAGCTTTCCTCTCTGCGCGTGACGTAGCGAACGGAGGGTAGCTGTCCGAGGCGGTCGGCTTCGGCCTCGGTGAGCGGAGGGTTGCGGCGCCACGGACTCGTCTCGTCGCCCCCATCCGAGATGTTCACCCCCGCGCGGAAATAGCGCCACACGAGGAACGTGCGGGGCGCGATCTGCTCGAAGGTATTCGACACGCTGCGGTTGATGCCGCTGATGAGCGACGCCATCACCATGACGACCATCACGCCAATGGCCACGCCGAGGATCGTCAGGGCGGCGCGCGCCTTGTTGGCCCGGAGCGCGCCGAGCGCGATGCCGACGCCCTCGAACCAGGCGGTCGTGGGCTACTCCTGCCGCAGGGCGGCGATCGGGTCGAGCCGTGCGGCCCGGCTCGCGGGGTAGACCCCGGCGGCGACCCCGACCCCGGTGCCGAGCAGTACGCCCACCAGCAACGACCACGGGGCGACGCTGGCCGGAAGTGGCGTCACGGCGGTCACGAGCCCCGCGAGTGCGATGCCCGTGGCGACCCCCCCGGCGGCCCCCACTGTCGAGAGCGTCGTTGCCTCGACCAGAAACTGGCGCAGGATGTCGCGGCGGCGGGCGCCCAGTGCCTTGCGGATCCCGATCTCGCGGGTGCGCTCCGCCACGGCCATGAGCATGATGTTCATGATCACGATGCCGCCGACCACGAGCGACACCGCGACCAGGCCGGGGAGCGCGACGAAGAGGACGCGGCTGATCTTGCCCCAGAAGTCGAGGACCTCGTCCGCCGTCTCGAGCGTGAAGTTGTCCGCGTCGCGCGGTCGCAGGTGCCGCCGGACGCGCATGATCGCCTCCGCGTCCGCCATGGCCTGGCGCATCTCCGCGGGGGAGTTCGCCTTGACCGCCAGGGCGTCGATGACGGCGGGCGGGTTGATGAAGCGCTTCACGGGCGAGGCCGCCGGGGCCACGGCGAACTTGTCGAGCGACATCCCGAACAGATTCCCTTGACGCTCGACCACCCCGATCACGCGGTAGGGCAGGTCCCGGATGCGCACCTCCCGGCCGATGGGGTCGCGGCCATCGAACAGCTTGTCTGCGAGCTCATATCCCAGGACCACGACCGGCGCCCCGGCGCGCTGCTCTTCGGCCGTAAATGCGCGCCCGCGCTCGATGGCGAGGTCTTTGATGTCGAAATAGCGGTCGGTCGCGCCAGTGAGGAGCACGTCCGGCGCCGCCCGGCGGCCCGAGGTGATCCTGACGCGCGTGCTCGACTCCCAGCCCGTGGTCGCGGCGACCGTCAGCGCCTGCGCGACGGCCTCCCCGTCTCCCAGCTTGATACGCGGCCGCCGCACCCACCGCCGCCACGTGGAGTCGGTCACGTGGCCGAGCTGGACGTCCGGATACTGGCGCAGGCGGAACGTGTTCACGCCGAGTACGGTGCCGGCGAACTTCTCGGTCATGTATCGGTTCATGCCCTGCACGACCGAGACCACGGCGATGAGGAACATCACGCCGATGAAGACGCCGACGATCGAAAACGCGCTCTTGAGCTTTTGTGCCAGGAGGGTCCGGAAGGCGAGGCCGACCGCTTCGGCGAACGGCACTATCCCGCCTTCTTGGCCTTCGACGTGTCGGCCTTTTGCTTCAGGCGGCGCACCCGGGAGCCATCCTTGAGGTCACGAATCGCCTGGTACGGTCCGGCGGCGATCACCTCGCCCGGCTTGAGCCCGTCCAACACCTCGAAGTACTCGTCGCCGGCGATCCCCACCTTCACGGGCCGGAAGGTGGCGATGCCCCGGTTCACCACGAACACGCCTTCCGTCTCGCGCCTGCGACGTGCTGCCGCGCTGGTGTCGGCCGGCCGGTTCTCGGTCGACACGGGCGTGTTCTCGCGGACGGTGAGGGCGATGATGGGGATCGACAGCACGTCGCGGCGCGTGTCCGTCACGATGCGAGCCGTGGCTGAGAGGTCGGGACGCACCTCGGCCGGAGGATGGTCGAGCGTGACCTCCACCTCGTAGTCGACCGCGCGGTCGTTCTGGCCGGTAGCCGTCGTGGCGGGATTCTGTGTCGAGCTGTTGGAGACCTTCGTCACGCGGCCCATGAAGGTCGTGTCCGGGAAGGCGTCGATCGAAACCTCGACCGAGTCGCCGAGGTGGAGGCGCACCACGTCCGTCTCGTCCACCTGCACCTTCGCCTGGATCACCGAGAGATCGGAGATCGTCATCAGCAGGCCGATGTCCTTGGAGAAGGTACTCGGGACCGCGACCTCGCCTTCCTCGACCGGGAGCCGGGTCACGCGCCCGGCCATCGGGGCGACGAGGTGCGTCTTGCGGAGGTTGTCGCGCGCCTCCTGCACGGCGGCGCGCGACTGGTCTACCTGGTGCTGCGCCGCGGTCAGGTTCGCCTCGGCGACTTCGAAGGCGGTCTCCGCCTGCTCCAGCTGCTCGGGTGCCACGAGGTTGGGACTCTGGTCCCGCAGCTCCTTGGTGCGCCTGAGGGCCCGCTGCGCCTGGTCGCGGTTCGCCCGCGCCTGCACTACCTCGGCGGCGGCGGACGAGTAGGCGGCCTGGGCGCGCTGCAGGTTGGCCTCGTACACCGTGGGGTCGATCTGGAGCAGGAACTGGCCCTTCGCCACTAGCTCGCCCTCCCGCACCGCGATCTTCGTGATGCGGCCGGTGATGTCGGCGCTCACGTCCACCTTCTTCTTGGGCTGGATCCGTCCGCTCGCGGTCACCGCAGCCACGAGATCACGGCGCGTCACCTGTTCCTCCCGCACCTCCGTGGCGCGATCTCGCTTGGCGCTGATGCTCGCCGCCACGACCCCAACGATCAGCAGGGCGCCAGCGCCTCCCGCGAGCAGCTTGTTCCGCTTGGACATGGGACTCCCGTGCTCCCGTTACCGGAGCCGGCGGCCGACGGCCGCCTCGAGCGCCGCCACGGCCTTGTGATAGTCGTAGATGGCGCTCACGTAGTCGAATTCGGCGTTCAGCTGGGCCACCTGCGCGTCGAGCAGCTCGAAGAACGTCCCCGAGCCCACGCGATAGCGCTCCGTCGCGAGCTGCAGCTGCTCCCGCGCCGCGGCGCGACTCGTGTCCTGGATCGACACCGCCCGGTAGGTCGTCTGCAGCGTCAGAAACGCTTGGCTCACCTCGGTCCGCACCTCGAGGCCTCGCGCCCGCACCGACTCGGCGAGATCGTCGCGCTGCGCCTTGGCCTGCGAGACCTGCAGCGGCCGCGAGAAGTTCGTGAAAATCGGCAGCGTGACGGTGAGGCGCGCCTGGAACGGCTGCCGCGAGAAATGCCACGGGTAGGCCATGTTCTGGTCGCGGATCGCCTGCTCCTGGGCCGGCGTGAACGCCAGCGCCGAGCAGGGGAGCATCAGCCCCCCGGGGTTGAGCCAGTTGGAGTTCTCGTACTGGCACAGGATCATGTTTGTGTCCGCCTGCGCCCGAGCCGCCGCGATCGTCGGGTTGATGTCCGACAGCTTCTGCGTGAATCCCGACCAGCCGGCGGAGAACGACAGCGCCGGCCCGAAGCTGGACGCCGCGGCCCGCACGCCCCACGCGGCTGCGTGCTCGCGCGCGCGCAGCGCCTTGAGCGCTGGGTTCTGTTGCTCCGCCATCGTCAGGAGCTCGTCGAGGCGCCACGGCGGTGCGGTGACGGGGAAGGTGTCCGTGAGCTGCACGGCGGCCAGGTCCACAGGAGGCGCGACGCCCAGGACCTGGAACAGCCGCAGCTTCTCGACCTCGACCGCGGTCTGCGCGCGCAGCAGCGCCACCTCCGCCTGGCCCCGCGCTACCTCCGCCTGCCGCACGTCGATGAGCGTGGCGCGCCCGACGTCGTAGCGCGCGTGCGCGAGCTTCAGAAACTCCTGGTCGCGGTCGAGCCGCGCCTGCGCCAGCCCCGCGTTCTCGCGCGCTTGCCGCACCGTCAGGTATTGCTGGGTGACGCTGTTGACGAGCGTGGCTTCGGCGCCGGCGATGTCGGCGTCGGCCGCCGCGAGCTGCGCGTGCTTCAGACCGGGTTGACTCAGCGTCGTGCCCGACAGCTGCCAACTCAGGCCGAGGCTGTAGCTCGAGGACCAGGTGGAGACGTTCTGGGAGAAGCTCTCAGTCAGGAAGGTTTGCTCGCCCGGCCCCGTGTACCCCCCGCCTGCCGACGCCGTCACCGACGGAAGGAAGCTCGCGTAGGCATTGCGCACGCCCCACGCTGCCGGGCCACGGTCGTTCAGCGCCTGGCGGTAGGCCGGATTGTTCTCGTGCGCAATGGCGATCGCGTCGGCGAGGGAGAGGGTCGCGGGGACCGGTCGCTGGCCCTGGGCTGGAAGCGGGCACAGCAAGAGCCCGACGGAGAGCAGCGCCTGTTTCATCGGTATCCTGGCGGACGGGTGGTTCGGCCGCACCCCGTACGCGCGAACGCCGTCTGCGGTTTCGAGCAGCGACGTCGCGCGCTCGCGGTGCTCGTTGCGGCGAAGGTAGCGGGGCGAAACGAGCCCGGTCAAGCAGCCGGAAGGCGCTCGACCCGGAGGCGCCGAGAGGGGATTTCGACCTTGACGAGATGACCGCTCGCGTCGAGCCAGAGGTGCACCAGCTGGTTCGCGCCCCCCGTTACCGTGATGTGCCGCAGGGCGGCCGAATCGCGGTTCAGGGTGGTCGCGGTCGTGCCGACGTCCTGGATCGAAAGCGTCTCCCGGCGGCCGGCGCGGGGCACGAGCGCCGTGACCTCGACCGGTTGGAGACGGGCCTCCCAGGCGGCGAAGACGTACAAGGTGTACACCGAATCGTCCAGAACGACGGTGCGGCCCGCGACGGGAAACTCGCGGGCCCGCTCGCTGCGGCGACCCAACATGCGGACCGTGAAGCGGCCGCGGGCCGATTGGCCAAGAATACGGAGCGGCTCGCGGGGGTCGGCGACCTCGAACTCGAGGCTCAACGGCTGCGAATCGCTCTGCACCGTGAGGATCGGCGCAAGCGACACGATGGGCCGGACGCGGTCGTAGCGCGTGGTGGCGGCGAGGGCCCACCCGGTCCCGTTGAGCCCGACGCGGACGCTCGACAGCCGGAACGCCTCGCGCGCGATCTCCGCGGTGTCGTCGCGCACAACGAAGGTCCCCTGGTCGAGCGGAGCCTGGAGCGCGAGCAGGGCGATCAGCAGCATGCTCACGCGGCGCTCTCCAGCACTCGCGTCGCGATGCGCTCGTAGATCATCTTATACAGCCGCTCGCCCTTCTCGCGGGTCGCGACCGTGGGCTGGCCCACGGAGCCGGGGCTCTCCTCCGGCAGCTTGGAGGCGCGCCCGAAGCGATTGCGCCTCCGGGAGGGCAACGCAAAATCCCGGGCCTCCTCCATGCGCACCACCGCAGGCGCGACATACAGGAGTAGCGACGTGTCGAGCTCACCTCCGTGCATCGGGCCGTCCGCGTCCTCCAGGTGGCCGGTGAAGTCGAGGGCGAAGACGTCCACCGTGAGCACCCGCGCACGGCGCGTGCGCAGGGTGGACAGCGCCTCTTGGTGGGGATCGTACCCGTGAGCTGTGAGAATGATGAACGCGTCGACGCCGGCTTCCTCCCAGGACCCGATGAGATCGTTCATCCAGCGGTGCAGGGTCTTGCGGCGGACCGACGCGTTGCCGGGGAACTGCCGCCGGCTGAGAGAGTTCACGCCGTACTCGACGGTGGGGGCACGGAGGATCTGGAAATCGGCTGACAGGTCGTCGGCCAGGCGCTCGACGATCAGCGTGTCGCACCCCAGGGGCAGGTGCGGCCCGTGCTGCTCGCACGTCCCGACCGGAACGAGCAGACGGGGATCGCGCTCGAGCGCGAGGCGCACCTCGTCGGGAACGAGGGTCTTGAGGTGCAGCGGTCCGCTCATGTCGTGATCCCCGGGTGTCTCGCCGGGATCGCCGCCGCCGAGTGGCTGCATGGGGGCGAGGCCGTGTGGGCGTGGGTCGGCGGGGGCGCGGGGCTCGCCGCGGCCGTCCTGTGGTTTCTCACTCGGCGATCCCGGAGCCTGGCCCAGGGGTTGGCGAGTCTCGCCTGTCTCGGGCTCGGGTCCGTGCTCGTGAGCGGCGCGCTCGCCGTGCGGCAGATCGAGTGCTGCTGGCCGGCGTTGCGGGAGCGGCTGGTGACCCGGGCGTCCCGGCAGCTCGCGACCACGCTCGCGGCCGCTGTGACCGAGGCGCGGCGACTGGCGGAGCGCGGCGCGGTGGCCTCGCTACAGCCCCGGCTCGGCGCGTTCGATCGCCTGGAGGAGGCGGTGGCGCGCGGATGGGGGAGGCCGCACATCGAAGGCGGCGCCGTGGTCTTCACCGCCGACGGCGAGCCCTGGGCTTGGGCCGGCCGGCATCGCTTCGTCCCTGCGGTCGACACCTCCGAGCTGCGCGCCGTCATCACTCCATTCTACGTCTCGCTCGAGGCCCGCCGCCAGACGCAAGCGGGCGGCACGGCCGTCGGGACGGTCCTGCTCGACGCTGCCCCCGCGGCTCCCGATCGTGACCGCGCCCTGAGCTCGGTGTTCGCGCGCGCGCACGGCGCGGGGCTCCGGTTCTTCCCGCCGCGGCTCGCGCCGGCTGGCCTCGACGTGTCCGACTTCACCACGCCGCAGGGGGACACGCTGTTCAGTGTTCAGGTAGTGCCGCCGAAGCAAGGCGACGCGCAGCTCAGCACCCTGACGCAGTTCGCTGGACTGGCGGCAGCGGCGCTCGCGGCGGCGTTGCTGCTGCTCCTCGCCGCCGCACCGCCCGGGCGGTGGCGCTGGACCGTCGCAGTAGCGGGGGCGTGGTGCCTCACGCGCGCGCCGCTCAGCCCCGCGACCAGCCTCGCTGCGTTCTTCTCGCCCGCCACGTTCTATCGCCCGCTGCTCGGGGTGTTCACCTCTTCGGCGGGGTCGCTCACCGTGCTCGCGGCCTTGATGCTGTTCGCGGCGGGTGTGCTGTGGCGCCGCGGGTTGGCCCGTCGGTGGTGGTCGCCCGTCCTGGCCGGCGCGCTGGTCCTGGTGGCTCCATTCGTGGTCCGGAACCTGGGGCGGGGAATCACGCCACCGGCCCGCGGCGTCAGCATCGCCTTGTGGCTCTCGTGGGAGGCGGCACTCGCGGTGGCGAGCATGGCGCTCATCCTCCTCGCCGCGGCGCTGGTGCGCGGCTCGGCCGAGCCACGGCGGGTGCCGTGGCCCCTCCCCGCCGCGTGCGGCTGGGCCGTCCTCGCGGCCGTCGCCGGGTTGTGGCTGTGGGAGCCGAACGGGGCCTGGCCCGATTGGTACACGTACGTGTGGCTTCCGGCGCTCGCGGGCGTTTTGGTGCCTGCGCCGCGGCGTTGGGCCGTGGTGGCGATCGCCACGGTGGCGGGAACGGCCGCGGCCCTCGTCACGTGGGGCGCGACGGTCGAGGGCCGGCTGGCGCTCGCGGACCGGGACGCTCGCGGCCTGGGAGGGGAGAGTGACCCGCTCGCCGCCGCGTTGCTGGAGCGGATGGACGCCGGCGCGGCATCCCTGCCGGCGCCGCGCACGGCGGGTGACTTGTACACGCTCTGGCTGCGCTCGCCGCTCGCGGTCGCGGACTATCCGACAGTTCTCTCGGAGTGGACGCCCGCGGGAGAGCCGCGGGCCGAGCTGCGCCTCGCCAGTCTCGACCTCGCCCCGGCGCTCGTGGCGGCGCTGGTGCGCTCACCCGCGACCCGGGGCGGCCCCCGGGTGGAGCGCGTGCCGGCGGTTCCGGGTGTGCACTACGTCCTGATCGCGCCGGTGCAGGGCGGCGGGGTGCTGGCGGTCGGCGTGGGCCCGAGATCGCGCGTGGGAACGCGCGGGCTGGGCGGCGCGCGGCGAGCGCCGGGTGGACTTGCCGGGGGGCGTGCGGCACGTGCACCTGCGGGTCGACTTGCAGGGACCGTGGCCGCTGCTGGTGCGCGGAGCGCTGGTGGTCGTCGTTGACGTGGCGTTGCTCGCCGGCTGCTGGTTGCTCGGCGTGGTCTTGGCTGAGGGCTGGCGCCCCCAGATCACGCCTATCCTCTCAGCGGTGCGCTCGAGCTACCGGCTGCGTCTCGCGGCCGCGCTCGCGGGATTCTTCGGGTTGCCGGTACTGGCGTTCGCGCTGTGGAGCTTTGCGCGAGTCTCCAACGAGGTCCGCGACGACCGGGATCTCCTTATCCGCCAGACGCTCAAGGACGCCGCGGGTGCGGCGGGGGCGCTGTCGTTCGAGCGCCCGGCGGCGGTCCCGGCGGCCGTCGCCGAGCTCAGCACGCAGCTCGATGCGGACCTCTGGCTGTACCGCGACGGCGTGCTCGCGGGCACCAGCACGCCGGTGCTTGGCGAGCTCGGCCTCGTGGATCCTTTCCTCCCGCCGCCCGCGTTCGAGCGCCTCGCGTTGGAGGACGAGCTTGAGCTGGCCGCGGACGGCACAACCGCTGGCCGTCCGATCCGGATCGGCTACCGCGTCGTCGTCGCCGGGCCGCCCGAGACCCAGGCGATCCTCGCGGCGCCGCAACTGCTCGACGACCAGGCGGTGCGCCAGCAACAGGAGAACCTCGCGCTCACGCTGCTCTGTGCGGCCGGCGCGGGCTTGATCGCCGCGATTTACCTGGCGGGGCTTGCCGCGCGCGGGCTCGCCCGCCCGGTTGCGGCCCTGCGGGAGGCGGCGGTGGCTGTGGGACGAGGCACGCCGCCGCCGGCGTTTTCCCCGGGCGCGCCGCGGGAGTTCGAGCCCGTGATGACGGCGTTCGAGCGCATGGCGACCGACGTGCGGACGAGCCAGGCGGCGCTCGAAGACGCACAACGACGCATCGCGCAAGTGTTGGCGAACGTCGCGACCGGCGTGATTGCGGTGGACGGCGGGCTGCGCGTCACGCTCGCGAACGCTCGGGCCGCGGAGCTGGTGGGCGGCGCGCTCGAGCGCGGGACGAACCTCCGCGAAGCCGGTGCCGGCGAGTGGACAGCCGTATGGAACGCCGTGGCCGAGTTCCTCGCGCGCGGCGCGAGCGAGATCCTGGAGCGCGAGTTCGCGATCGGCGGCCGTCAGATCCGCGTCCAGATCGCCCCCCTTGGGCCCGAGCCGGCAGGCTGCGTGGTGGCGCTCGACGATGCGACCGCACTCACGCGGGCCGCCCGGGTGCTCGCGTGGGGGGAGATGGCACGGCAGGTGGCGCACGAAATCAAGAACCCGCTGACGCCCATCCGGCTCGGCATCCAGCACCTGCAGCGCGCCTACCGCAAGGCGGATTTCGACAACACGCTGCGCGACACGGCCGGCCGGATTCTCGCCGAGATCAACCGGCTCGACGCTATCGCCCGTGCCTTTTCGCGCTTCGGCTCGCCGGCGGAAGAGGCCCTCCCGCTCGAGCCCGTGGACCTCCACGCCGTGGCGCGCGAGGTGGTGCAGCTGTATTCCCTCGGCGGCGCCGCGAGTGCGACTCGGTTCGAGCTCGCTGGCGAGGCGGGCCCGCCCGTCGAAGCGCGTCGTGACGAAGTGAAGGAGGTGCTCGTCAACCTGCTCGAGAATGCCCGCAACGCGGGAGCGCGGCACGTGGTGGTGCGGGTCTCCGCCGGCGGTCGTCAGGTGGCTGTGGAGGACGACGGGCGAGGCATTCCCTCCGACCTCCTGCCGCGCGTGTTCGAGCCCGCGTTCTCTACGACGTCAAGCGGCTCGGGGTTGGGGCTCGCCATCGCCAAGCGGCTCGTGGACAGTTGGGGCGGAACGATCACCCTCACGAGCACTCTGGGCGCGGGGACCACAGTGACGATCACCCTGGTAGCGGCGTCCCGCCGCCCCCAAAGTGACGCGGCTCACTAGCGCGTACCGCCAAAACCCTTATCCTGTTGCAGCTTACTGTCAGCCACCCGCTCCCCGTGAGGCAACAGGTGCGCACCACTGTCGTGAGCTCCGCGCTGGCCGTTCTGTTCCTCGCCGCCGCGCCCCTCGCCGGCCAGGGATTCTTTACCAACGCCCAACGCGCCGGCATGGGCGGCGTGAGCCTCAGGGTGGACGCGTCGCTCAGCCGCTATAACGTTGCCTACCGGGCAGTCCCGCCCCGCACAATCCAGGGCGGTGCCAAGGCGTCGATCCCGATACCGTTCGGGCTGATTCAGTTCTTCAAGGACCACCCGATTGGGAATCTCACCAACGATCCGTTGTTCCACCCTGACTCCGCGCGCTTCAATCCGGTCGAGCTGCTGAACCTGATCCTCAGCCCGCCCTTATTCATTCAGGTCAAGGAGCCGCCGACGCCCACGAACGACGTGACCTTCGGCATCGGCAAGGACTTGCTGCAGGTGGACCTCGGGAAGGCACAGACCCTCATCCCGGCAGAACCGTTCGGCTTAGCCTGGTCGAGCCGGCCGATCACCGTTGAGCCGGACTTTCACGGCGTCCAGGTCGGTGTGGCGATGTGGTTGCACAACGAAGTGGAGCTCCAGCTCGGCGACTCGCTGCTCGCGCTCCTCAAGGACGCGCACCCCGCCCGGCATCAGACGCTCTACAACGTGCTCGGAAACGGCCTTGCCGAGGGTGGACTTGCCCCGTCGGTCGGGTACTCGGGCCGCGTGTACGGCAACGAGGACCGGAGCATGTACGCGGGCATCGGCGTGCACTACTACCTCGGGGCCGCCTATGGGAGCTCCACGGGAAGCGGCGGGTTCACGACGGGGGATACCATCTTCGCCGGCGCCAACCCCGTGAGACCCGACCTGCGCGCCACGACCAGCTACTCGAAGTGGGGGAACAGCCTCGGGCATGGCGTGGGCGTGGACGCGGGCGTCGCGTGGGTGGCCGGGCCGATCGTGTTCGGCTTGGGCGTGAACGACATCGGCGCGACCATCACGTGGCCCGACACGCGCATCGACTACCAGCGCTACGATACGACGACGGTGAGCGGCAGCGCCCGGGGCTGGGTCACCGATTCCACCAAGCTGCACGCGGAAACGAAGACCAAGCTGCCAGTGAGCTACTTGGCGAATGTGATCTACTCGCTCGGCAGCTCGACGGTGGGTGCGGAGGTGTTGAACAACGGCCGCGGGGCGACGGTCCACGTCGGTGCCGAGCAGCGGTTTGGGCCAATCGCGGTGCGGGGCGGCATCGCGCGCGACCAGCGCAAAAAGGTCGAGTTCGGGTTCGGCGGGGGAGTCCGCTTCGGCCCCTTCGGATTCGATCTGGGATTCTGGACGCGCTCCAACGCTCTAGCGGACCAGCGCGCCATTTCGATGGCGACGTCACTCGCGATCTACTAGGAGACGGCGATGAACAGGACTTGGATTACGGTGACGCTGATCGCCGCGAGCCTTGGGGCCGGTTGCGGACAGGGGCGCGTGATCTTCAACGTGGACGTGTACAGCTTCCTGAAGACCGCGAACCGGGATACGGTGCCGTATTACGCGCCTTTACCACCCGGCGTGCCCGACACTATTCCCGTTCAGACCGTCAACCTGCTCCCGACCGGTGCCGGCTCCTCGATAGTTGATTCAGCCAGCCTCACAGGCCTGATCGCGTTCGTCGACGCACAGGGAACGGGCTCGGTTACGTATCAGCTGTACATCGACACGGCTCGCGCCGTGTACACGCGAGCGGCGCTCTTGACGGTGTCCTCCGGGTCCGTGAGCCCCGGTGACTCGGTCAATACGCCGATCAGCCTTAACATCCCGGCGGCCATCAAGCCCTTCTTCACGAGCACCAAGGTCTACATCGGCGCGCGGGTCGCCAGCACGGCGACAAGCCCCCCGGTGCAGGGTCGGGCGCGACTCACTGCGCTGCAGCTCAGCGTCGCCCTGCAAGACAAGATCTTCTAATAGCGACCGTCGAGCCCGGGGATGATCGACGCATGTGGAGCGTCCCTCATCCCCGCCCGTCGTCTCTTATATTCATCCCGTGAGCGTTGACTCCCGCAGGCGTACTGTTGTCGTCGACGTGGGCGGCGTAAAGGTGGGGAGCGCCCACCCGATCGTCGTCCAGTCCATGACGAACACCGATACGGCGGACGTGGCGGCTACGGCGGCGCAGGTACGCGCACTGCACGAAGCGGGGAGCGAGCTGGTGCGCGTTACGGTGAACAACGACGCCGCCGCCCAGGCCGTGCCCGCGATCGTGGCCGAAGTGGACGTCCCCGTCATCGGCGACTTCCACTACAACGGCCACCTGCTGCTCACTAAGCACCCCGCCTGTGCGCGCGCGCTGGCCAAGTATCGCATCAATCCTGGAAACGTGGGCGCCAAGCGCCGCGACGAGCACTTCCGGACGATCATCGACGTCGCGCGCGAGCACGGCAAGCCGGTGCGCATCGGCGTGAACTGGGGCAGCCTCGACCAGCAGCTCCTGACCGAGATGATGGACGCGAACGCCACGAGCCCGGAGCCGCGCGACGCAGGCGCCGTGACGCTCGACGCGATGGTGGCGAGTGCCACCCGCTCTGCCGGGCTCGCCGAGGAGTGCGGGCTACTGCACGATCGCATCATCCTCTCGGCCAAGGTTTCGGGGGTGCACGACCTGGTGGAGGTGTACCGCCAGCTCGCGCGGCGCTCCGACTACCCGCTGCATCTCGGGCTCACCGAGGCCGGGATGGGCACCAAGGGGATCGTCGCGAGCAGCGCGGGCCTCGCCATCCTGCTGGAGGAGGGGATCGGCGACACCATTCGCGTGTCCCTCACGCCCCGGCCCGGGGGCGACCGCACCGAGGAAGTCCAGGTCGCGCAGCAGATTCTCCAGTCGCTCGGGTTGCGGAACTTCACGCCACAGGTGACCGCGTGCCCGGGCTGCGGGCGCACCACGTCCCACTTTTTCCAGCAGATGGCGGAGGAGATCCAGACGTACTTGCGCGACCAGATGCCCGTCTGGCGGGAACGCTACCCCGGCGTGGAAGCCCTGCGGGTCGCCGTAATGGGCTGTGTGGTGAACGGGCCCGGCGAGTCGAAGCACGCCGACATCGGGATCTCGCTCCCTGGCACGTTCGAGGAGCCGAAGGCACCCGTGTACGTCGACGGACAGCTGCGCGTGACGCTCAAGGGGGACACGATCGTGCGCGACTTCCTCAGGATTCTCGAAGAGCACGTCGCGAGGCGCTACGGGACCTCACCCCCTGACCCCCTCTCCGCGGTGCGGAGCGGGGGAACGACCGAGAACTTGGGCGCGCGTTAAGCGATCCGGCTCCCGAGGGGCACGTCGCGGTCGGGTTGCACGAGCGCCACGTCGGCGTCCCCGAGCATCACCCCGAGCGTCAGCACTTCGGAGAAAAAGTCGGCGATCTGGCGCGGCGGGAAGTTCACCACCGCCAGCACTAGGCGGTCCTGCAGGTCTTCCCTCGCATAGTGCTTCGTGATCTGCGCGCTCGAGGTCTTCACGCCGAGCGCTCCGAAGTCGATGCGCAGCTTGTAGGCGGGCTTCCGCGCCTTGGGAAAATCGACCACCTGAATGATCCGTCCTACGCGGATGTCCACCCTGGCGAAGTCGTCGTAAGTGATGTCGGTCATGCCGCAAAGATACGATTGGAAATCTTGACCGGTGGCTTACCTTTCGCGTCATGGTCAGCCTGCAAACCCCGATCTGCGACTTTGGCTGGAACGCCGTGGACTTCGACCTCCCCGGAGTGGACGGCAAGCGCTACGGCATCGCCGACGTCCGGGGCGAGCAGGGCCTGCTCGTGATGTTCATCTGCAACCACTGCCCGTACGTCAAAGCGGTGCGCGAGCGCATCGTGCGCGACTGTCTCGAGCTCCAGGGCCAGGGGATCGGCTCGATCGCTGTCATGTCGAACGATCCCGCGGACTATCCCGAGGATTCGTTCGACAACATGCGGAAGGTGACCCAGCAGTTCCGGTATCCGTTCCCGCACGTTTGGGACGAGAGCCAGGAAGTGGCGAAGGCTTACGGTGCCGTGTGCACGCCCGACTTCTTCGGCTTCAACGCCGCCCTGGAGCTCCAGTACCGCGGCCGGCTCGACGCTTCGCGCAAGGAGACGGCGCCGGCCGACGTGCGGCGCGATCTGTTCGAGGCGATGCTCCAGGTCGCGCGCACGGGACAGGGCCCGCTCGAGCAGGTCCCGAGCATCGGGTGCTCGATCAAGTGGCGCGCCGGGTGAGCAGCGCGGTCCTCAAATCCCTCGAGCGTTACGTGCGGCGCGGCTTTCTCGCCGTGACCGACCGGCCCTTCAGCGGCGAGCTCGTGACCACGCCGCAGAGCTCGCTCGCGCTCGGCAGCTCGCCCCGCATCCTGCTGCTGCGACAAGACCGGATTGGCGACGTGCTGGTCTCAGTCCCCGTGATCCGCGCGTTGCGCCGCACATACCCCCAGGCTCAGATCCACATGCTATTCAGCCGCAAGAACTACGGCGTGCGCCAGGCGGTCGAGCCCTACATCGACCAGGCGTGGTGCTACGACAGGACCGCGATGGGCGCAGTGCGACTGCTGCGAGCACTGCGACGCGCGCGCTACGACGTGGTGGTGGACTTGATGGATAACCCCTCTGCGAACGCCCAGCTCGTGGCTCGGTTGAGCGGGGCGCGCTACCGGGTGGGCATCAGACACGTACGGTCGGGGCTTTACACCCATGCCGTCCCGCTCCTCGACCAGCGGCGGTTCCACATCGTGGAACGCATCGCCCAGCTGTTGCTGCCGTTCGGAATCGACCCGAGCCAGGTTCCGCTCGATCTGGAGTATCAGCTCAGCGAGGGTGACCGCAGACTCGCGCGCGAGCGGCTGGGGCCGTCCGAGCGGCCGTTACGCCTCGGCGTCAACATCTCACCACGGTATTGGGGCCGCGACAATTTCGTGGCCTGCCTTCGGTGGATACAGAACTCCGACCCGCGCTTTGAGGTCCTCGTGGGCGGCGCTCCGGAGTTTTCTCAGGAGATCGCAGCGATCGCAGCCGCGACTGGGGCTCGGGTCATTCCTGCAGCAGCGTCATTTCACGAATTCGCGGCGATGGTCCGCGAGTTCGATGCTTTGTTGACGCCGGACACATCCGTGGTCCACTTGGGCGCTGCTTGGAAGATTCCGACCGTCGGTCTCTTCCATCAACCGCTCGACGGCTCGACGCTGTGGTATCCCTATCGCTCCCCGCACCGCGCGGTGGGGCACCCGGACGGCGTGGCCGAAGTCCCGCTGGGGGACGTGGAGCAGGCGATCGGGTCCTTGTTCGCGGAGTGCTTCCCCCGCGGCGCCGAGGCGCGCATCGCGGCGAACTAGCGACGGATGAGGTCGGCCCAGGCGTGCGGATCCACGTCGCCGTGGGGCACAGCCGCCCGGTAAATCTGATAGCGTAGCTTCGCGAGCCCCCGGAGCCCCCGTCCGCGGGTGGAGAACGGCAGTAGTCGAGCCGCACGTCGCGCCTGCGCTGCACGCAGCTCCCTGAACCGCGGGGCCGCGCCGTCGCGCGGCCGGTATTGCGCCCAGCCGATCGAACCGCAGAACCCCGCGGGACCGTAGCGGTCCGACTGGAGGACCTCCTCGACGAACACGCGAATAGGACCCTCGAAATTGTGCAACACGTCGTGCATCGCGACGATCCCCCCGTCCGCGAGATGTGGTGCGAACAGGTCCAGGTCTTCCTTCGCGCCCCGGTAGGTGTGATCGCCGTCGACCCAGAGGACCCGGATGGGGCGATTCCACCCGCTTGCGAGATCGCGGGAGAAGTGGCGGTGCACCTCGACGTGGTCGGTGAGGCCCGCCTGCGCCAGCGTGCGGCAAAAGTCATCGTACGACGAAGCTGAGCCTCCAAGACTCGGATCGGTGCTCGACGGCGCGGTGAAGGGGTCCACGGCGATGACTCTGCCGAGGCTGTAGCGAGCGGCGATGGATGCGAGGCCGACGGTCGATTTTCCCTTGAAGCTGCCGATCTCAAGGATGGCGCCGCGAGCGGGGGCCGCGGCGGCCACCAACGCCAGGAATCGCGCCTCGCGCTCGCTCAGGAAGCCCGGGGCGGCAGAGACCCGCTGCCAGGCTTCGTCGCTCGCGGGCGCGAAGTCTTGGGGCAGTCCTGACGTCTGACTCGGTGCGCTCACGGCACGAACGATGGTGTGAGGGGGCGCGGGTCACCAGGGCCCCGGTCTCGCGTGATTCCGGTCAACACGGCATAACTTCGCGTACCACGATGCGGTGACGTCGACGGTAACGTAGCCCGTGCTCGCCCGGGTCCGTTCCGCCGCCGTGCTCGGCATCGACGCCTATCTCGTGGACGTCGAGACCGACATCGCGAACGGCCTCCCGAGCTTTGCCACTGTGGGGCTGCCGCAGGGTGCCGTGAAGGAGGGACGCGAACGGGTCTACGCCGCGGTCGCCAACACGGGTTACACCTTCCCCCTGAAGCGCATTACCGTGAACCTCGCCCCGGCCGACATCCGCAAGGAAGGCTCGGCGTTCGACCTGCCGATCGCCGTGGGCATCCTTGCCGCCACCGAGCAGATCTCGGGCGAGCGCCTGGGGCGCGTGGTCGTCCTGGGCGAGCTCGGGCTCGAAGGCGCGATCCGGCCGGTGCGGGGTGCGCTTCCCGTGGCCCTCGCGGCGCGCGCCGCCGGACTGGAAACGCTGGTGCTGCCGCGCGAGAACCTGGCGGAGGCTGGCGTCGTCTCCGGAATCCGCGTGCTCGGCGCGGCGAACCTGGCGGAGCTCGGCGACTTTCTCGACGGCCGCGTAGAGCTTGCCGCCGCGGACGTGGACGTCACTCGTCTCTTCCAGGACCGTCAGCGCGACGACGTGGACTTCGCGGAGGTGAAGGGTCAGGCGCACGCCAAGCGCGCGCTCGAGGTGGCCGCCGCCGGCGGGCACAACATTCTGATGGTTGGCCCGCCAGGCTCAGGGAAGACGATGCTCGCCCGCCGGCTGCCGACGATCCTCCCGCAGATGAGTCTCGACGAGGCGCTCGAGACGACGAAGATCCACTCTGTCGCAGGCACCCTGCCGCTCGGCGAGTCGCTCGTCGCGCGGCGGCCGTTCCGCGCCCCGCACCACACGATCTCGGACGCCGGCCTGATCGGCGGTGGCTCGTATCCCCGCCCCGGCGAGGTGAGCCTGGCGCACGGCGGCGTGTTGTTCCTGGACGAGTTGCCCGAGTTCCGCAAGAACGTGCTCGAGGTGTTGCGCCAACCGATGGAGGACGGTGTGGTCACGATCGCGCGCGCGGCGATGAGCCTGTCGTATCCCGCCCGTTTCATGCTCGCGGCGGCGATGAATCCGTGCCCGTGCGGCTATTTCGGCGACCCGCAGCACAATTGCTCCTGCGGGACGCTCGGCGTGGAGCGCTATCTCGCACGCGTGTCCGGCCCGCTGCTCGACCGGATCGACATCCACCTCGAGGTGCCGGCGGTGAAATACCGCGCTCTCGCGGAGCAGGGCGGGGGAGAGCCGAGTGACGCAGTGCGCGAGCGCGTGGATCGAGCGCGGCTGGTGCAGCGGGAGCGCTTTGCCAAGCGGCCCGGCGTGTACGCCAACGCCCACATGGCGCCGCGCGACATCCGGGCATGCTGCCGCGTGTCCGATGGCGCTGACGCGCTGCTCCGCACGGCGATCACACGGCTGGGCCTGTCGGCGCGGGCGTACCACCGGATTCTCAAGATCGCCCGCACGATCGCCGACCTCGATGGGGCGGCGGAGCTCGCGCCGAAGCACGTGAGCGAGGCGATTCAGTATCGGAGCTTGGATCGGCGGGGGGGCGTGGGCCGGACTGTCACCCCGGAAGGGGTGAGGTAACGGCAACTGGCAAGCACGGAAAGCGGAAACGGAGCGGAGATCTCACGCGCGTGACGGCCCGTGATGGGCTACTAGGGTTCACGGCTGGAATGTCGCGCCCAGGCCGAATTGGAAAAAGTGCTGCTTCCAGCCGGTGGCGAACGGCGCGCCGCCATTCGCGACGGTGACGTCGCCTACCACGCCGTAGACGTAACTCGCCATTGGGGTGAGCGAGACCTTGCGACCGACGCGCAGGTCGTCTCCCACCCCCAGCATCCCCCCCACCCGGTGCCTGTAAGGACGGGGGACGTGTTCGCCCCGTAGTGCGACAGCCCGAACCCACCGGTGATGAAGAGGCCCTTGGGAGCGAGCGGGTAGTAGTCGAGGAAAGCGGCGAGGTTCGTCATCGACTCAGTCGCCCCGCCGCGCGAATGCACCCAGCCGTCGAGCATTGCCCCAAGGCGGACGGACGAGTCGAGTGTGCGGCCTGCACGGACGAAGGCGGTGACGCCGTCGGTCCGGGAACGGCTCACGCAGTTGTCGCAGGAGCCGTTCGCGAAGCCGTATCCCGCACCAACGCCGACCCACAGGCCCGCGCGTCTCTCGGGGGACTGAGCCGAGGCCGCCGCGGCGCCCAGCAGGATGCCATACCGAGCCCAGTGACGGAACAGATCCGTGCCAGCATCGGGGCGCTCCTCTTCGTTCTCAGCGGAGGAGGATCCAGCTCACGCCATACTCATCCAGCGCGATCGTGGACAGGATCCTTCCGGTGCTCGTGTCGAGGATGAACAGGCGGCCGAGCTGGTCCAAGAAACTGCTCCCAGACATGACGTACAGCCGACGGCCATCGTGGCTCGTGGTGAGCCCGTGCGTTACCGGGACAAACCCGTTGATTGACGCCACGGAGAGATCAAACGGCGGAAGCGCGTGCAAGGCC
>QHTZ01000106.1 GCA_003221005.1 Gemmatimonadota bacterium | reverse complement strand
GTAGAGCGTCGTGGTTTTCCCGGACCCCGTCGGCCCCGTCACGAGCACCATTCCGTACGGGTTCAGGATCGCCCGCATCAGGTGCTCCTCCGCCTTGGGCTCGAACCCAAACTTCGTGAGGTCGAGTGTCAGGTTGCCCTTGTCGAGGATCCGGAGCACGATCTTCTCGCCGAACAGGACGGGGAGGGTCGACACCCGGAAGTCGATCACCCGCGCACCCATCTTCAGCTTGATGCGTCCGTCCTGCGGCACGCGCCGCTCGGCGATGTTCAGAGCGGCCATGATCTTGACGCGCGAGGTGAGCGCCGCGCGCATCTTGACGGGGGGCTTCATCACTTCCTGGAGCGCCCCGTCCACCCGGTAGCGCACCCGCATCTCGTGCTCGAACGGCTCGATGTGGACGTCCGAAGCGCCCCGCTTGACCGCGTCGGTGAGCAATCCGTTGATCAGCTTGACCACCGGGGCGTCGTCCGCCAGGTCGGTCGCCTTGACGTCCTCGTCCTGAGCCTCCTCGACCACTTCGAGCTCTTCCGCGGCCTCCACGCTCTTCAGGAGGGTCTGGAGCTGGGCGTCGGACTGCTGGTAGTAGCGGTCGATAGCGTTGCGCAGGGTGTACTCCCCGGCGATCACCGGGAACACGTCGCACCGGGTAATGAACTTGATGTCCTCGATCGCCGTCACGTTGTTCGGGTCGGCGATGGCGATCGTGAGGGTGCGGCCCTCCCGTTTGAGGGGCAGGACGGTGTGCTTGATCGCGATGTCGGGCGTCAGGAGCTTCAGGATCTTGGGCTCGACCTCGAAGCGGGAGAGGTCCACCGCCGGCATCCGGTACTGGCGGGCCAGCATCTTGGTGACCTCGGTCTCCTCGATAAACCCGAGCTTCACCAGGGTGTAGCCAAGCCGCATCCCCGAGCCCTTCTGCTCGAGAAGCGCCTTCCTGAGCTGGTCCGGGGTGATCAGACCTTCACGGACGAGGATTTCACCCAGCTTGTCCGTGGTGGCCGCTGCGGTCGCCGTATGCAACTCGTTGAGATTGAACGACCTAAATTAGGGGCCGGCGAACCCAAGTCAAGGCGCGGGCGGGATAACCCCCGAAAATGTGACGAATGGACGCAGTGCCTCGAGCAGGCCGGGGCCCACACCGGGGACGCTGTCGAGGCGTGTGAGGGTGCCGATCGGTCCGTGCGCGGTGCGCCAGGCGACGATGCGCTGCGCGAGCGCCGGGCCGACGCGCGGCAATCGCGTGATCTCGGTCACGTCCGCTCGGTCCAGGTCCACATGCTCGCCTGGCAGGAGCGGCCGCGCTAGGCGGGCGGCCGCGCGGGCCGTCGCCTGCAGTCCGCCGCGCGGTGGCGTATCGACGGCGGCGAGCGCGACGTCGCCCGGTGCGGCGGCGCTGGGGGCGATCACGTAGCGCACGCTGGCGCCCGTGAGCGCGAGCACGCTGAGGAGCAACGCGGCGCGGCGGTCGTCCATGGTGCACCGACGGTAGTGAGACGAGCGCACAGTGCGGAGAGCGGACTAACGCAGCGGGGGTAGGAAAAATGCGTGCAGAGTGAGTCGTTGCCGGTTGAGGCGTTACTCGGCGCGCTCCACCTGGCACGCTTCACCGGCAACGCCTCTCTTACCGTACCAGTGCCACAGCAACATCGCCGACTATTTGCAGCGACGCCGCCGAGACTTTGTCGATCGTGTCTTCGGTCGTGTGCCAGAAGGGGTAGTCGAAGTCCACGACATCGATCGCGTGAATCCCCGCCCGCTGCAGCGGGACGTGATCGTCCACCAAGGTGTGCTTGGTGCCTGGCAGGAAGTAGCGGTCGTATCCCAGGTCATGCGCGGTGCGCCACACGCGGTCGACGACTTCCGGGGCAGCCGTCTGCGAATTGCCCTCGTAGTAGATGTCGAGGCTCTTGTCCCCGACCATGTCGAACAGCACGGCGTAGAGCGGGGGATAGCCCGCGGGTTGGTGGGCCGCGAAGTAGCGGGAGCCGATGAGCACGTCGCTCGAGTCGGCGAAGTCCCCGTAATCCTCGCCGTCGACGAACAGCAGGTCCACTCCCACGGCGGGCGGCTTGACCTTGAGCGCGCCAGCCACGCCAAGCAGCACCGCGACGCCCGACGCCCCGTCGTTGGCACCGGGAACCGGGAGGCGCTGGGCGCCCAGGTTGGCACTCTGGTCGGCATGAGGCCGCGTGTCCCAGTGGGCGAGGAACAGCACGCGTTCCGGCAGGGCTGGCCGGAAGCGCGCCAGAAAGTTGCGCAGGTGCAGCACGTCGCCGCGACGGGTGACGTGCGTAAATGCCTGAATCACGACGGCGTCGGCATCGGCGCGCAGCTGAGTGAGGATCCAGTCACCCGCCCGCTCGTGCCCCGGCGTCCCGGGGATCCGGGGCCCGAACGCCAGCTGCTGCTGGAGGAAGCCAAAAGCCCGCTCCCCATCGAACTCGCGCCGGCGCGCCCCTCTCCCGGCCGGGCAGGCGAGCAGCACGGCCGCGACGGCGATGCGCAGCACCCGGGTCACCGGATCTGCCCCACGCTGGTGGACAGGTTTACGAACGCCGTGATCACGAGCTGCGCCGTCTTGTGATTGAACTGCCGTTCGTCGTTCACGAGGTACGCCATCTGAAACCCCGCACTCAGAGAGGGAGGGAAGTCAGTGTCGAGGGTAAGCTGCGTCTGGGTCTGCCGACTGTCCACGTACGGCACGCACGTCTCCTGGCCCGCCGCTTGGAGACACACGACGTTCTCGGTGGAGACATAGCGAGCGCTGGTCCGGATCACGTTCTTGAGCCGCACGACGCCCGCCGGGGGCCGAAACGCGAAGTTGAGGCTGGCGTTCCCCTGGCTGCGCGTGGTCCGGAACACGTTGCCCGCGTTCAGCGCGTCGCTCCTAATGCGCGAGAGGTCGTAGGAAGTCGACACGCCCCCGAGCCACGTGACCGACACGGACGGGCCGACGGTGCGCTCGGTGGTCTGGGTGAGGGCGAACGACGGGGCGACTTCGGCCAGGAGGCTCTGCTGGATCGTCGTCTCGCGCCGCCGGTAGGTGAACCGCGCGGTGATGGCGCGGATGAGCCAGCCGCCCGCCGCGCGGGGCGGCGTCAGGTTCCAGCTGGCGATCCCCGATGGCCATTCGCGGCTGGTAGTCTGCAGCGGAACCTGATCCGTCCCGCGGAGCACCCACGTTTCACCGTGCGTCCGCTGGTAATTGCCGCTCACCCGCAGCCCCAGCAACAACCGCGCGGCGCCGGCCGCATTGAGGGTGAGGTTGTCGGTCGCGGAGCCGGCGAGCAGTCCGTCCTGGCGGCGGAACCTGTCGAACCCGCCCAGGCCGAGCTGGTAGGCGAGCGCGGGAACGCGCGGCGCGTCGAAGTAGCTGGAGCCGAACACGCGGCCGTAGGACACGTCGAGGTTGGTGAGACGGCCCACGAGCCGCGCCAGGGCGGCGCTGTCGCCAAACAGCTTCTGCCCGAGACGCCGCGCATCGAGCTGCGCGCCTACGTCCACGCGGCGGGAGTTGCTGAACGCCGTGGGAATGTGAAACCCGCCCGCCGTATCGCCGATGTCGCGGACGGGGGCGCGCGCGTTGGGATCCCGGCTCAACAGGAATGAGGATCCCAGCGTCAGCCGCGGCCGCAGCCAGGTCCCGACCGGCGGGGTGGCCGTGAGGTAGGTGTTCATCGCCCGCTGCGTCTCGAACCCAACGTTCTGACCCAGCAGCGTGCCACGCTCCAGGCGCGCGAGCCGGCCGAGACTCGTGGAATCCCCGTAGTCGCGCAGGTCGCGCTGCGAGCTCAGGTCGAGCCGCAGCTGCAGGCCGCTCAGGGGCACGAACTCCACGCCGCCGGTGTTGCGCCACACCTTGGTGCGCGACAGCGCGGGAGTGAGCAGCGCATCCGAGTCGCGGGCGATGGGGACGGCGTAGGTGAAGCGCGACCCGTCCGTCCCGAGGAGGCTCGAGCGGAACCGCAGGCTCGTGGGGCTGACGCGCCAGCCGGCGATCGCTCGTCTTCCGGGGTTGAGAGCGTAGTCGAGGTTGGCGCCGTAGCTCGAGGCGGAGGCGAGCGACAGATCGCTCTGCGCCGTGCCGTCGGTGTAGGAGCCCGTGAACGCGAACGGGTCCACGAGGTAGCGCATGAGGGTGCCGGTTGAGCGGCGGGCGTGGCGCAGCGCCAGGCTGTAGCTCGTCGCAGAGCTGTGCGGCGTCCGCAGCCCCGCAAGCTCGGCGGCCTCGATGTCGGTACCGCTCAGGTAGAACGGGTCGCTCGACGTCGTCGCGCGGCGCACCGACAGCGGCATCGCCACGCCCCACGCCTCCGGGAGAAACCGCTGGAGCTGCACCGTCGCGCCGACGCTCACGACGTTGTCCGTCGTGTAGCTCGGATCCGCGCCGAGCTGGCGGAACTGGCCGTCCCGGCGCGACAGCGAGAGGACGACGTCGGCCACGTTCGCGGCGCTGAGCGTCAGGTCCAGGGCGGCGGCGGTACCCCCATCCTGTACCACGTCGCTCAGGCGGATGTCGTCCACCCAGAGCTCGGCCTGAGGGACGACCGCCTTCGCGTCCACGCGCCAGATGCCTACCGCGAGCTCCTGCACAGCGGCCAGGCTCGGCGGAGCCGTCGCGGGATCCCGCACGTGGACCAGGTACGGCCCGTCGCACATCACGTAGGCCGAGTCGAACGGCACGAGCGTCGAGTCGGGGCACCCCGGGTAGACCCGCGGCGCCTCGCCCCGCAGCCACGCCTGCTCCACCAACGCCCGCAGCGCGAGCCAGCGGCTGAAGTCGGCGACGACCTCGGGGTCCCACGAGGTCGTGTGGGCCGGCACGTGATAGAAGTAGAAGTTGTTCTGGTCCTTGCCGGCCTTGAGGTAGAACTCGAAGTCTCCTTCCTCCCACCCGGGACCGCGGCCCCGGGCCCACGCCCGCACACGCCGGTACCTGAGGAAGTTCTTGTCGCCTTCCGTCGTGAACCGCAGGTAGGCCTCGGCGTGCTGCCCCCGCTCCAGCCCGCTCGCGAGCAGCCTGAGCGAGCGCTCGTTGATCTGGGTCGTGCCCACCTGGAGGTTTGCGTCCACGCGCGCCGCCTCGTCGCTGACGCCCGGGGGCGGCGTGTAGCCGAGATCCTGGTTCTCCGTGCTGACGACCGAGGCCACGACCTCGCCCGTCCCCGTGCCCTGCTCGCCGGCCACGCCGCGGATCGGCGTGTCCGCACGCTTGAGCCACGTCGCGCCCACGAGGCGGACGCGCGCGAGCCCGAAGAACAGCTGGGGATCGGGCTGCCCGGGGGGCGCCGTGTGGGGCGCCACGACGGTGAGGCGGAGGCTCTGCACCTGCCGCAGGGAGGGAGTGCCCTGCATGATCGTGTCGGTGCGAAACGGGATCCGGTACAGGCGCCATCCCGACGCGCCGTCCGGATTGCCGAGGCTGTCCTTGACCGGGACCATGCCGCCGTCCCGGACGTAGTAGCGGTCGTCGCCAATGGCGAACGCGTAGCGCACGAAGCTCTCCGACGTCCGCACCCCGGCCGCGGAGTCCAGCTGGAAGTCGCCGTCCAGATCCTCGGTGTCGATGGCGCCGTTATGACGCCCGCAGCGGGACCGCAGGTCTCCGAACCCGTACCGCCCCACCTGGCCGTTGATCGTCCCGCTACAGAGCGGCAGGGTGTCGATCAAGACCCCCGCGCCCACGTTCCAGATGCCGTCCACCACGCGATCCCCGAGGATTCCCTCGTCGTCGATCGCCGCGCTCCAGGAGTGCGTGATCGGCTCCGCCTCCGTGTCGAGTCGCCCCACCCCCGCGCGCCGGTAGCCGGAGTAGGTCGTGTCGCCCGCCGGCGAGACGCTCACGGTTTCGGGCACGAACGCCAGCGCGTCCTCGAACACGGAGCCGAAGTCAAGCAGCAGCGCCGCCCCATTGGCCTTCGCGGTCCGGTGATTGTCCTCCCACACCCACAGCTCCAGGTACTCGACACGGGAGAGATCGATTCCCGTGGCGGAGAGCCCCTGGGTGATCGAGCGCCAGCGTGGGCCGTCCCGGTGTGGACGTACCCAGTTCGGCACGCCGGTTCGCGCGTCGGCGAGCCCGAGCACGGTGTCGGGCTTGAGGGCGAGCCAGAGCGCCGGCTCGGCGGACTGCGCCTGGCCCACGGTGCGGATCGTCGGGTCGACTTGCTGGGCGAGGAACTGCACTGGAGTGCCGTCGCTGTTGTACGGGAGGCTCTGCCAGGTCAGGGCGGCTGTGTTGGTGGTGTCGAACCCGACGCCGGCGAACCCGAACGGCTCGGCCCCACGCGTGGTCGAGGGGACGCTCCCCCAATGCCAGCTGTTATCCGCGAGCGTGATGAAGCGCCCTGCCTCGCCCTCGAAGTCCTCCACCGTCGCCTGCCCCAGTCGGTTCGGGCTCGGCTGCGATCTCGCGACCTCGGCGGACACGTTGACGAACGAGGGCGCGTCGGTGTGGATCCCCGGCAGCAGGTTGAGCGCCCGCGTGACCCACTCGGGCTTGAAGTGCAGCTCGGTACTCACCCCGCCGATGAAGCTCGAGGACGGCTCAAGCCCGAGCGGCGGCCGGGTGAACGCGCTCTGCTGCCGCTGGAACAGCCCCGTGAAGTTCACCTCGCCACGCTCGCCGAGATCGTAGCGCGCCGCCATGCCGAAGATGGACGTGGGCGCCACCGCGAACGCGGCTCGCTCTTCGAACTGGGCGCGCACTTGCTTCGCCCCGCCGGCGAACAACGAGTCCGGGCTCTTGAACGTCACCGTCCCGGACGGATAATCGATCGTGTAGTCCACGCCCCGCGTGAGCAACTGGCTGCCGACGTAGATCCGCTCGCTCCCGTCGCGGATCTGAAAGCTGTTGAGCGACAGGCTGCCGCGGTCGCCCGTGAGCGACACGTTGGCGTGCAGCCGGAGCGCGAACACGGAGGGCGGGCCCTGGGTCGGGAGCAGCGGGCGTGGCGTGCGGTACAGCGAGTCGTTGCGCTCCGTGGGCCCGAGCTTGGCGGAATCCGCGAACGGGGCCAAGTGGGGAAACACGAGGAAGTAGTCGCGCAGCGGGGCGCCCTGCTGCGGATCCCGGGCGCGCGGGAACAGGCGGTTGTAGGTGTCGAGCTGCGTGGCGTCGGAGGCGAGCGCCAGCCCGAGCAGGGCGAGGTACGTCTGGCCGGTGACGACGGCGCGCTCACGCTGGTTGACGGTCAGCGTGAGCTGGACCGTTTCTCGGGTCGTCTCGCTCCCACCGACCCGGTACGCGCTCCGGATCTCGAACCGGAACGACGGCGCGGTGGCCGGCGTGCCGGGGCGGGGATCGTACACGAGCCGCAGCGTGTCCACCACCGCCGGGTTGGGATTGGCGACGATCGGGAACGTGCCGACGCAGCGTCCCCCGGAAGGGGGGCCGCATCCCGTCTGTCCGACGGGAACATAGGACATGGCGAGGTAGTCGCTCTGGCCCAAGCGGCTCGCGAGCGCGAACCAGGCGCCGCTCGGGTCGACGTAGTAGTCCTTTCCTTCCTGGAGCACCTCCCACTGGAAGGGGCCGGCGCGCTGGACCGCGCAATCAACGGGCTCGGTGGCGCCGGCCCCGCACGCCACCGCCCGCACGCCGCCGATGTTCTGCTGGGCGATCGACGTCGGCGACACCGCCCGCAGCCGGTACACCCGCAGGCTCCCGACTCGAAGCTCGAGTGGCAGCGCGGACGCGTCGAGCGTGAGGACATCGAGCGCCGGATATCCCGAAAACGCCGCGGGGTCAACGGCAAAGAAGAAGCGGCCCTGCTCGTAATCGAGGTCGCGCGCCAGCCGGTCGAGCGGCTCCGTGGCAGTCTCGCCGATGGTGTACGTACGGTCCTGGACGATGTTGCCCTTCTGCTGCGCGAAGATGCCGCGCAGCTCGAGCGGCCCCACCTGACCGATCGCCTGGACGCCGAAGTTGTTGGCCGGAATGGCGGCCGTGATGAAGCGCGAGCGTGGCATCTGGAACGTCACGTTGCCGGCCTCCACCCGCCGGAGGACTTCGTCCTCGAGCCCCTCGTACCAGACCTGGAGGTTGTTGTTGGCGTCGAACTCGCGCTGGCTGTCGAAGTCCACCTTCACGTGCAACCGCTGCGCCACGGTGCCGGCGGTGCGAACCGAGTACTGCGGCGTGGGGGTGATGGTGGGGAACCCGGCATTGCACCCGGACAGCGCCTGGAGCTGATCGAACGCGGTGCAGCGCAGGTTCTGGAAGCGGTCGGCCTTGAGCTCGAAGCGCAGGTTCAGCTGCATCCCGAGGTCCGCGTAGGGACCGAGCAGTCCGCCCGGGCGGGGGGGAGGGAGACGGGGAGCGAGCGGCGGCGCGCCTGGCGCCTCGGGCGCCGCCGCGCCCGCTGCGGCGGCGAGCGTGCTTGGATTCAGGCCCCGGGGCAGCGACGCGCGCACCTCCGCTTCCCAGGCGGCGGCGACGAGCGCGGGCGACGTGCGCGGGCCAAGTCGCCCGCCGGGCGCGAGCGCAGGATTGCGCGGCGGGACGAGCGGCGCGGCGTGAAATGACGCATGAAACGCGGGAGGAGCCGCGGCTCGATCCTGCGCATGGGCCTGGGGTATGACGAGCGCCAGGGTGAGCAGACCGGCCAGGACGGGGCGCGCCATCCCTGGTGCCGTTCCAACGCGTTTCCCGGAAACTCCAGGACCGATGTGCCGTGACACGATAGGTTGGAACGGCACTTGTAGAGCCGTGGAGGTGCGAATATAATGGCGCGACTGACCGTGCGCATCCTCAGCCGTTACGTGTTGCGCCAGCACCTCGCACCGCTGGTCTTCGCTCTCGCCGCGCTGACCTGCTTCCTCCTGATCCAGCAGGTCGCCAAACAGCTCGGCAACCTCGTCGGGAAGGGCCTCCCCTGGGGCGTGATCGTCGAAGTGTTCGTGCTGTCGATCCCGTTCATCGTCGCCACGACGCTGCCGATGGCCGTCCTCGTCGCGGTCCTGTACGTGTTCACCCACCTCGCGGCGGACAACGAGATCACGGCGATGAAGGCGGGGGGAGTGAGCGTCGGGCGGTTGCTCGCGCCGGTGCTGGGCGGCGCGACGTGCGTGGCGGTGCTCGCGTTCCTGTGGAACGACCAGGTCCTGCCCCGCGCGAATCATCAGCTCCGGATGCTGCTGATGGACATCCAGCGCAAGAAGCCCTCCTTCAGTCTCCGGGAGCAGGTCATCAACGAGGTCGTCGCGGGCCAATTCTTCCTGCGCGCCGCGCGGATCGACCCCGCGTCGAACCGGCTGAAGGATGTGACGATCTACGATCTGGAGGACGCCGAGCGGCGCCGCATCATCAGCGCCGACAGCGGACAGATGGCTTATACCCCGGGCGGCCGCGACCTGTACCTCACCCTGCTCGACGGCGACACGCGGCAGGTGAACCGCACCGACCCGACCCAGTTCAACCGCACCCACTACCGCACCAACCGCATCCGCGTGGCGGGCGTCGGTAACACCCTGGAACGCACCGAGAACGATACCTATCGCTCCGACCGGGAGATGTCGGTGTGCGACATGCGGCAGGTGGTCAAGGAGACGGAGCGCGTGGCCGAGCGGGCCGACAGCGAGGCGGTGATCGCGGTCGGCAATGACCTGCGCCGTCTCGCCGGGCTCGCCCCTGCGCCCCCGCCGCTCGCGCCCGCTCCCCCCGACTCTACGCCCGTCGGCCCGTACTGCCACCTGCTGCGCGCCATCGGCGTATGGCTGGGCCCCCGAGCGGCGGCGGCGCAGACGCCCGCGCCACCGCGCGGACATCGGGTGGCGCCGCCGCGGCTGCCACCTCCCCCCGCCGCCGTCCCCCGTGCCCCGCTGGTCTCTGCCGGGGTCACCGCCGCCGCAGCCGCGCACCGCCAGGGCGCGCGGGCCCGCCAGGCCTCATTCGAGATCGAGATCTACAAGAAGTACGCGCTCGCCGTGGCATGCATCGTGTTCACGCTGCTCGGCGTTCCCGTGGCGATCCGCTTCCCGCGCGGGGGGATCGGGCTCGTGATCGGGATGAGCCTCGTGGTGTTCACGATTTACTACATCGGCCTGATCGGAGGCGAGGAGCTGGGAGACCGCGGCGTGGTGTCGCCGTTCTTCGCCATGTGGACGGCGAACCTGTTGTTCACCGCGGTGGGGCTCGCCGGGCTCGCGCTGGCGCGCCGCCCGGCCCACAGCATCACGGGTGGGGCGGGAGACTGGGCCGACGTCAAGGGCCTGTTGGTGCAGTGGATCCGGTGGACGCGTCGCTGAAGACGCTCGACCGTTACCTGCTGCGCGAGTGGCTCCGCATCCTGCTGCTCGCGGAGCTCGGCTTCCCGCTCGTGGTGATCATCATCGACATCACCGACAAGCTCGGCAGCTATCTGGCCCGCGGGTTGACGCGCGGCGCCGTGGCGCTGTCGTACCTCTACTACCTGCCCGAGATCATGTTTCTCGTCCTCCCGGCCGCGGTGCTGTTCGCCACGGTGTTCACCGTCGGGCCCCTGGCACGCCACTCGGAGCTCACTGCGGCGAAGGCGTCGGGGATGTCGTTCCACCGCTTGGTGCGTCCCCTATTCGTCGCCGCCGCGGCCGTGGTCTTGTTCGGCATCATCATCGGCGACGTGGCGCCCGTCGGAACGTTGCGGCGAGGCGAGCTGCTCGGCGAGCGGCCGGTCCACACCACCAGCCTCCGCTACAACTTCGTGTACCGCGCCGACCGCGGCTGGGTGTACGCGATCCGCTCGCTCGACACGGGAGCCGGGCAGATGCAGGACGTGATCATGGAGCGGGAGGGGAGCGGGCCCGAGTACCCCACCATCGAGGTCGCCGCGTCGAGCGCGACGTACCGGCCCAAGGGGGTCGGGCGCGGGTGGACGTTGCGGCGCGGCGCGGTGCGTTACCTGCAGGGCGCCGCGGGTGAGACGGCGTTCACCTTCGACTCGTTGCGGATCCGCGACCTGCGGGAGCGGCCCATCGATCTCCTCGCCGAGCCGAAGGCCCCCGAGGAGATGCGCTTCTTCGAGCTGGGGCGCTACATCGACGCGCTGGCCCGGAGCGGCTCGGACACGAAGAAGCTGCGGGTGGAGCGCGCCCTCAAGCTCGCGGTGCCGTTCACCTGCATCGTGGTGGCGGTGTTCGGCGCGCCGCTCGCGATCTCGGGCCCACGCACCGGCACCGCCTGGGGCGTGGCGGTGAGCCTCGGCACGACGTTCGTCTTCCTGCTGCTGGTTCAGCTCACCAAGGCGATCGGAGCCGGCGGCGTGCTGCCGCCGCTGCTCGCCGCGTGGACGCCGAACCTGTTGTTCGGTGGCGCGGCGGCGTGGCTGTTGCGAAAGACGAAGACCTAGAAGGTATACCTCATCCCCAGCTGGAACACCCAGCGGGACCCGATGCTGTTGATCTGCACCTGATCCTTGACCGGTATGCTGAGCGCGTACTTGCCCCGGTTGTTGGTCGTGTCATAACCCACGAGACGAAGCAGGTTGGGGCTGTTCTCGAAGATGCCGGTCTGCCGAATCAGGCCCCAGCTCGAGTTGATGAAGTTCAGCACATTGAGCATGTCCGCCGTGACTTCGATCGACTGCCCGTGCACGGTCGGGACCACTTTGCTGAGCCGCGCGTTCAAGATGTTCTGCCACCCGTTGCGGCAGCCGTTGCGCGGCAGGATCCGGCCCCGGTTGTTGTTGAGGCAGGGCTCGTTATTGATGAAGGCGTCCAGGGTCGGCCAATCCGGCGGATTTTGCAGCGAGATGTCGAGGGCGCTGCGCGGTACGTAGACCGGGTCGTTCGTCGTCACGCCGTCGGCGTTCGCGTCGCCGCTCACCATGTACGTAAACGGTGTGCCGGAAACGCCGTTGTAAATGAGCGAAAATCGAGTGTCGAACGGCGCGTTGATCGTGCCACTCACGGTGACCTTGTGCGGCCGGTCGAACTGCGACCGGGCGAGGTTCCGGTTCTCGAGCGTGCCGTCCACCACGGCGTTCGAAAAGTTGGATCCGGTGATATCCGACGTCATCGAGATCACGTCGAGCGCATGCGAGTAGGTGTACGCGGCGCTGAACTCGATCCCGTCGCTGAACCGCTTCTGCAGCTGGAACGTCAGCGACGTGGATTGGTCCTCGCTGACGTTGCGGTTCTCAACCACGTCGTTCGCCTTTGACGTGGCGCGCGTTGGCGTCGAGCGGCCGTTGCTCGCATTGATCGTACCGTACAGCGGCCGGCCGCCCGTGCCTGCGCGGCCGCCTTCCCCTGTGGAGGTCGACTGCACGCCGACCAGATTCACGTCCTGGAGATAGTACTGGTTGATCGCCTTCGTGAAGACGAAGTCTACCGTCGCGAACAGGTGCCAGGGCAACGAGCGATCGACGCCGAGCGCCACCTTCAGGGACTGCGGGAACTTGAAGTCGGGATCGTAGAACACGATCGAGGTCGCCGCGGACGAGGGCCCGATCTGGTTCGTCCCGCCGCACGTCAGCGGTTGGTTATTCGGGTCGAGCGTGAACGCCGGCACCGTGTCAAACGACGAATTGTTGTTCGCCGTCGAGGCTGCGCCGTCACAGAACAGCGTCTGCTGCTCAAGCCCGGTGTTGCCGTAGGCATTGGACACCCACACATACGGCGGCCGGCCGCTGAAGACGCCCGCGCCGCCGCGGAAGACGATCTCTTGCCTGCCGCCCACATCGTAGTGGAAGCCCAGCCGCGGCGACCACAGGACGTTTCCGCTCGGCGTCGAGCTGGTGTTCACGCCCAGGCTGTCTTCGATCACCGCGTTATATGCCGGCGCGGGCAACGATGGCACATCGGCTCGCAAACCCACGGTCAGATCGAGGTTCGGAAGTGGTGAGAAGCGATCCTCACCGTAGAAGCCGATCTGCGTGACGTCGAAGTCCGCGACGGGGCCGTCGGGACGCAGCACGCCTGGAAGCGCGCGGGCGTACATGTTGGGCGTGCCGAGAGCAAGCGCCGCCGGGCTCGCGAAACTCCAAATCCCGATCGACGCCGGAAAGAACACGTTGCGGAAGTGGATGAACTCGTTGTGCGTGCCGAGGGTGAAGAGGTGCCGGCCCAGCGAGAATGTGAGGTTGTCGGTCGCCTCCACCACCCGCTGGTCGAGGATGTTCGCGTGCGAGAAGCGCTCGGCACCAGCCGCCAGGTACGCGTACGGGGAGTTCCCCCACACGAGGATGAGCGGTTGCGGAACGTCGGGTGGCCGGTCGTCCGAGATCGTGGTGCGCCCCACAATCAGCTCGTTGGAAAACCGGTTGGCGAACGCCGTGGTCCAGTTGGCGCGCACCGTCCGCGTGTGATTCTGCACGGCGTACCCGCTGTTCGAGAGCTCGTATCCGTCGCGCGCGTTGGCAAACGTCGGAGGACTCGTGTACCCCAGGCGGTACGAGTGAATCAGCTTGTCCTGGTTCGCACTGACGAACGTCCCCGACAGCTCCAGGTGGCTGTTCGTGCCCAGCTCGTAGTCGAGCTTGGCGAACAGGTTCGTCTCCGGGTTGTTGATCTGCGGAGCGTGCCAATCTCCAGGGTCGAAGCCGTTCGGCAAGCCCTGCAGGATGGTCCGGACCGAGTCCGCGCGGGCCTGAGTGATGCCGACACCGGCCGTATCGACCGGGTTGCTGGGATCGGGCCCGATCTGCACGCTCGACGCGAACGGGCGATTGTCGTGCCGCAGGTCGCCCGACACGAAGAAGTGCAGCCGGTCCCGGATAATCGGGCCGCCGACCGTGAACCCGTACTGCTGTTGCTGATAGTCCGACACGGGCACCGAGACGCCCGCCGTGTCGGTCCCCACGAAGTTCTGATTCTGGCCGTAGCCGAATGCCGAGCCGTGAAACGCGTTCGTGCCGGACTTGGTGATGGCGTTGACGAGGCCGCCCACGAAGCCGCCCTGGCGCACGTCGAACGGCGCAATCAGCACCTGGTATTCCTTGATGGCCTCGAGCGAGAGCGGTCTAGCATTGACGCCGCCACCGGGACTGCCGTTGCTGGCGCCGAGGTTGAAGAGGTCGTTGTTGACGGTGCCGTCAATCTGAATGTTGTTGAAGCGGTCGTTCTGCCCCGTGAACGAGCGGCCCACGACCTGGGGCGTCGCACTGAGGAAGTTGTCGAAGCTGCGGTTCAAGGTCGGCAGCCGGCGCAGCGCGGAGTCCGAGATCAAGGTCTGCGCGCCGGTGCGGCCGGTCGACAGCAACGGATCGGCCTGTGCCGTGATGGTCACGGCCGCCACTTCGACGGCGGCGCGCTTGAGCGTGAGGTGGACCGCGGAGCGCTGCCCCAGCGCGAGCTGGAACGGCGCGCTCTTCGCGGCCTCGAAGCCCAGCGCCCGCACCTCGAGCGTATAGGGCCCGCCCACTTCGACGTTTTCGAAGTTGTAGCGCCCATCCTCCGCGGACCGCCGCGAGTAGCGCTGCCCGGTGGACCCGTTCACCAGCGTCACGGATGCGCTCGCGACGGCGGCGCCGGCTTCGTCGCTCAGCCGGCCCGCGACCGCGGCGGAAGTGACGCCCTGCGCCCATGCAACACGCCCCGACTGGTGCAGCGCGATCGCGCCGCACACGCACGAGAACCACAGGAATCGCTTCATGGTGACGGTCTCCGGAGCACTGCCGAACGACGGCTGGCAAGGGCGTGTCAAAAATGCCCGCCGCCACTACGAACGTCAATGCGCAACCGTCACGGGTGAGGCCGCATGCGACTCCAGAGGAAGTAGACGGGCACACCCAACAGGATGCCGCCGAACGCGAGCCCCGTGGCGCCCGGGTGCTCGCGCAGCGCGTTGCCGAGGATCACGAGAGAGGCGAGGACGAAGAGGAACGGGACCGCTGGATAGCCCCACACCCGCACGGGGCGTGGCAGGTCGGGGCGGCGACGTCGCAATACGAACACCGCGGCGGCGGCGAGGGCGTAGAACGGGAAGATCGCCACGACGAACTGGTCCGCCAGCTGCTCGAACGTCCGCGCCAGGACGAACGCGATGCCGAGGCAGGCGGTGAGGACGATCGCGACCGACGGCGTCTGAAACCGTGGGTGCACGCGCGCCACGGCGCGGAAGAACAGCCCATCGTCCGCCATCGCGAAGAAGATGCGCGGCGCGGTGAGCATCGAGCCGAGCAGCGTGCTGAACGTCGCGATCATCACCACCAGCGACACGAGCGTCACGCCCGTGCGCCCCACGAGGAGCTGCGCCGCGTCGGCAGCGACGAGCGGCGATCGCGCCATCTGTTCGATCGGCAACAGGTACAGGTAGGCGGCGTTGACCAGCAGGTAGATGAGGATGATGGCGCCGGTCCCGAGGATCAGCGCGCGCGGAAGGTTGCGCTCGGGGTCTCGCACTTCCCCGCCCACGAACGAGAGGTCGCCCCAGCCGTCGTACGCCCAGAGCACGGACACGAGCGACAAGCCGAAGAGCCCGCCGGACAGGGTCCCCGCCGGGGCGGCGAAGTGCGCGAAGTTTCCGCGCGCGGTAACGAACGCCAGCAGGACGAGCACGACGAGCGCGCCGTACTTCGCGGCCGTCGAGGCGTTGAGGACAAGCGCGCTCCAGCGGATGCCGACGTAATTGAGCGTGGCGGTGACGGCGATCGCCCCGGCGGCGACGTAGTGCACCGCGTCCGCGACGCCGGGCTGGGCCGGGTCGTAGCCTAGCAGCCGCAACAGGTACTCGGCGAAGGGCGTGGCGATCGCGCCCAGCGCCGACGCGCGAATCAGCGTGAGCTCCGTCCACCCGAACAGAAACGCGGGGAGCCGGCCGAAGCCTTCGCGGATGTAGACGAACACGCCCCCCGAGCGCGGGAACAGCGCGCCGAGCTCCGCGTAGGTGAGCGCCCCGCACAGCGCCAACAGGCCGCCGAGCACCCACACGCCGAGCATCGGCCAGGGCGACGGCACACGCGCCGCGATGATCGCCGGCGTGCGGAAGATGCCCCCGCCGATCGTGGAGCCCACGAGGACCGCGACCGCGCTCCACAACCCGAGCCGACGCGGGAGGCGGTCGCCCCAGCGATCCGCGGGTGCAGTCATAAGGTGCGAGAATATACATTTCGGCACCTATGACGCGCCGCTTCACCCGACTCGCCTGGGCCGCCGCGGTCGCCACCTACCTGCTCATCATCTTTGGCGCGATCGTGCGCATCACCGGCTCGGGATTGGGATGCGGGGAGCACTGGCCGCTCTGCAACGGCCGGCTACTCCCGCCGCTCGACCTCCCCACGATGATCGAGTACGGCCACCGGCTGGCCGCGCTGGCGGTGACGGTGCTCGTCGTGGCGCTGGCCGGATACGCGTGGACCTTGCACCGGCAAGCCTCACCCCCTGACCCCCTCTTCCTGTCGGGAGAGGGGGAACGCGTGAGGATCGCCGCTTCACTCGTCGCCCTCGGCCTGCTCGTCCTGCAGGTGGCCCTCGGCGCGATCACCGTGAAGCTCGCGCTTCCGCCCTGGACGGTGATCCTCCACTTGGGCACCGCGATGCTGCTGCTCGGCACGCTGCTCGTCGCGGCGCGCGGGACTCCCCTCGCCCCGCCCTCACGGGCCGGGCGGGGAGCTGCGGCGCTGGGGTTCGTGACCGTGCTGCTCGGCGCGCTGACGGCCAACATGGGCGCCGCGAGCGCGTGCCTCGGCTTCCCGCTCTGCAGCGGCCAACTCATAGCCGACGACCCGCTCCAGCACATCCACTGGACGCACCGGCTGCTCGCTTACTCGCTTGCCGTCTACGTGCTCGTCTGGGCCGTGAACGATAGGCGGCGTGGACCGCGCTACCTGCTGGCGCTCGTCGTGCTTCAGGTCGGTGTCGCCGCGGCGATGGTGTTGCTCGCCCTGCCGGGCGCGCTCCAGGCGGCGCACGTCGCCGTCGGGGCGGGCGTGTGGGCGGGCCTCGTGTTGGTCGGGCTGTAATGGCGCTTCGCCTCCCTTCCCTGCGCGGGCTCGGCTGGCTGTGGCCGCGCGTCCGACCGCACCGCGGGGCCCTGGCGGCGGCGATCACGTGCCTCACGCTCTCGGCCGCCATCGGCCTCGCGTTTCCCCAGGTCGTACGGCACCTGCTCGACGCGGCGTTCGTGCGTCACGACCGTGGGATGCTCGACCGCATCGCCGTGCTGCTCGCGGGACTGTTCACCATCCAGGCGCTCTCGAACTTCGTGCAGACCTATCTGCTCTCCGCCACCGGTGAGCGCGTGGTCGCGCGGCTGCGCCAGGATTTGTTCGAGCACCTGGTGCGGCTCTCGCCCGCGTTCTTCGCCGAGCGGCGAACCGGCGAGCTCGTGAGCCGCCTCTCCGCCGATATCGGCACGATCCAGGGGCTCGTGAGCTTCCAGATCTCCGAGTTCGCGCGGCAGTCGCTCTACTTGGTGGGGGGCATCACGCTGCTGACGCTCACCAATCCCCACCTGATGGCGACGGCGCTCGTCGTGGTGCCCTTCGTCGTGGGCTCCGCGATGTTCTTCGGGCGGCTGCTACGGCGCGCGAGCACCAAGGTGCAGGACCAGGTGGCCGACGCGACCGCGGTGGCCGAGGAGGCGTTCAGCGAGATCCGGATCGTGCAGAGCTTCGTGCAGGAAGCATGGGAGGCCGCGCGCTACGGGAAGAGCATGGCCGAGGTCGTGCGGATCGCGATCCGCCGCGCCGTGATCCGCGGCGCCTTCTTCGCCGTGATCACGTTTGCGACCTTCGGCGGCACGGTAGCGGTGCTGTGGGAGGGCGGCCGGCTCGTTCTCGCGGGCGTGGTGACGGCGGGGACGCTCGTGTCCTTCCTTCTCTACACGGTGTTCATCGCCGCCGCGGTCGCCGCCCTCACGAGCCTGTTCACGAGCTATCAGGAGACTGCGGGGGCGGCGCGGCGAGTGTTCGAGCTGCTCCAGACCAAGCCGACCGTAGCTGACCCGTCGGAGGCACGTCCCCTGGCGACACCGGTGCGCGGGAGCGTGGTGCTGGACCACGTCTCCTTCCGCTACCAGTCCGAGCTACCGCTCGCCGTGGACGACGTGTCGTTCCAGATCGCCCCCGGCGAAGTGGTCGCGCTGGTCGGGCCCTCGGGCGCCGGCAAGACCACCCTTGGCAACCTGGTGCCGCGGTTCTGGGACGTCACCGGGGGCCGGATCACGCTCGACGGGATCGACATCCGGAGTGTGCGGCTCGCGGACCTGCGCCGGGCGGTGGGCATCGTGCCGCAGGAGCCGACGCTGTTCAGCGGCACGGTGGCGGAGAACATCGGCTACGGGCGGCCGACTGCGAATGAAGCGGAGATCGTCGCCGCCGCCCACGCGGCGCACGCGGACGAGTTCATCGACCGGCTGCCGCGGGGCTACGCGACGCTCGTCGGCCAGCGCGGCATCAAGCTCTCCGGAGGCCAGCGCCAGCGGGTGGCGATCGCGCGCGCCCTCCTCAAGGACCCCGCCGTGCTGATCCTCGACGAAGCCACTTCGAGCCTCGATGCCGAGAGCGAGCGGCTGATCGAGGAAGCGCTCGAGCGGCTGCTCAAGGGCCGCAGCACGCTGATCATCGCCCACCGGCTCTCC
>QHTZ01000110.1 GCA_003221005.1 Gemmatimonadota bacterium | reverse complement strand
TTCTGGTGCTCGTGGGCGCCCAGCGCCGTGAAGGTGACCGCCGTCGCCGCCGCTGCCCATTTCCCGTAGTGGACCAGGACCCGGCTCCACGCCGCGTGGCGTACGTGCAGCGCGGGACTCACCTCCTGGGCCGTGAGCGGCGCCGCCACCGCCAGGGCGAGCATCGGGAACAGTCGCATCGTGCTCATCGATACACGTGAATATCGCCGCGCCCCCCGATCACAACCAGCTCCCGGTCGCGCACCAGGGGCGGCTGCTCGATCGGGCCGTCGAGCTGCGTGCGCCACAGGACGCTTCCCGAAGCGGGATCCACGAGCACCACCTCACCGCTCACGCTGCCGGCGAGCACGGCGGAACGAAGCGGGGTCGGCCCCGCGGTGGCCACGATGCCGAGCGCGACGGAGCGCGCGCCGCTCGGACGCTCGCGCGGGATCAGCCACAGCGTCCCGTTGCGGGCCAGTGCGAAGACCGTGTCGCGGGCCACGGCCGGAGCGCCGTACACCGCGTCGCCCGCCGCGAAATCCCATGCCACGGTGAGCTCCGGCAACGTCACCGCGAGCACGTGGCCGCCCGTGGTGCCGAGGTAGAGGTGCCGCATGCCGGGCGCGAGCGCCGGCCCCGCGAGCACGGCGCCAGGAAGCGCGAGGCGCCCTGTGACTTCTCCCGTGCCGCGATCGACGAGGAACAGCGTGTCGGCAGTCGTGGTGACGGCGATTCCCACCGGCGTGGGCACTGGTGCGGCCCACACCGCGCCCGGGAGCTGGTGCCGCCACGCCACCTTCCCGTCCGCGGTGGCAAGCCGGAGCAGCACCCCCGTCTCCGTGCCGGCGTAGAGGGTGTCGCCCGTGAGCGCGAGCGCCGCTTGGACGCCCCCGGTGCGCGTGCTCCAGAGCGTGCGGCCGTCGCGCAGCGCGAGCGCGTACACCCGGGCTTCGGGTGACTCTTCGGTGGCGACGTAGAGCCGGTCCTGGTCGAGCAGCGGGCCGCCGTGAATCGTGCCCTGGAGCCGCACGCGCCACAGCACCTGGCCGGTCGCGCGGTCGAGCAGCACCACCTGTCGCTCCGCGGTCCCCACGGCGATCACCCCCTCGGCCACCGCGGGGCTGCCGCGCACCGCGCGCCCCACCGTGGTGCGCCACAAGGGACGGGGATCGGCGTTGAGGGTCTCCGCCGCCGACACGTCGTGCTGGGCGTTGCCGAGGTACGCGGTCCAGGGTGTCTCCTGCCGCTCGGGCGCGAGCTTCGCGCGGGTCGAGGGCGCGGCGGGGGGCGCGTAGGACGCGCACGCGATCGCGTTGACAGTGCACAGGGCCGTCACTAGTATGCCGCGCCTATGCCCGAAACGGTTCGCGTCGCGGAGCTCCCCGGGCGCGTCGGATCCACCGTCACGGTGCGCGCGTGGACGATGACCACGCGCTCGAGCGGCAAGATCGCGTTCGTTACGCTGCGCGACGGTACCGGTTACCTGCAAGCAGTCCTCTCGAAGAAAGACGTGCCGGACGCCGCCTGGGACGCGTTCGGGCGGCTCACCCAGGAAACCTCCGTGGAGGTGACCGGCGTCGTGCGCGCCGATGCCCGCGCGCCCGGCGGCGTCGAGCTCCAGGCTAGCGACCTGAAGATACTCGGTCCCAGCGTCGACTTCCCGATCACGCCCAAGGAGCACGGCACGGCGTTCCTGTTCGAGCACCGTCACCTGTGGCTGCGCAGCCGCCGCCAGGTGGCGATCGCACGGGTGCGCCACGAGGTGAGCCAGGCGATCCGCGACTTCTTCTACGAGCGCGACTTCACACTCGTCGACACGCCGATCCTCACGGGCTCGATCGGCGAGGCCGCCGGACATCTCTTCGCGACGCAGTACTTCGACCTGGGCACCGCCTATCTCGCGCAGACGGGGCAGCTCTACGTCGAGGCGGCCGCCGCCGCGCTCGGCAAGGTGTACTGCTTCGGGCCCACCTTCCGCGCCGAGAAGTCGAAGACGCGGCGGCACCTGACGGAGTTCTGGATGGTGGAGCCCGAAGTCGCCTGGAACGACTCGGACGCCAACATGCGGCTCCAGGAAGAGTTCGTCAGCTACATCGTGGCGCGTTGTCTCCAGCGCCGGAAGCCGGAGCTCGTCGAGCTGGAGCGCGACACTAAGCCGCTCGAGCGCGTGCAGCCGCCGTTCCCCCGGATCTCCTATTCCGCGGCAGTGGAGAAATTGAAGAGTCTCGGGAGCGACATGGAGTGGGGTCGCGACCTCGGCGGCGATGAGGAGACCCTGCTCGCCCAGCAATTCGACCGTCCGGTGCTGGTGCACGACTACCCCAAGCAGGTGAAGGCCTTCTATATGAAGGAAAACCCTGCCGACCCGCGCACCGTCCTCAACAACGACATGCTCGCGCCCGAGGGCTACGGGGAGATCATCGGAGGAAGCCAGCGGGAGGACGACTACGACAAGCTGCTGAGCCGCATCCGCGCCGAGGGACTTCCCGAGGACGCGTACGGCTGGTACCTCGACCTCCGCAAGTATGGGACGTTCGTCCACGCCGGCTTCGGCCTGGGGGTCGAGCGCACGGTGAGCTGGATCTGCGGAATCCCGCACGTGCGGGAGGCGATCGCGTTTCCGCGGACGCTGTATAAACTGTGGCCGTGAGCGAGAGAAGGCGGTAAGAGGCGGCAGGAGGCGGGAAGCGGCGGTAATCGTACCGCCCCATACCGCCTCTTACCGCCTCTTACCGCCCTTCACCTCGTCCCACAACGCATCCAGCTGCTCCAAGCTCGCCTGACCCATTACTAGGCCCCGGGACGCCGCGAGCCGTTCGACGCCTTCGAATCGACGCACGAATTTCTCGTTCGCGCGCTCAAGCGCCGTGTGCGGATCGATCCCGAGCTTACGCGCGAGGTTCACCACCGCGAACAGCAGATCGCCGATCTCGTCTGCGATCGCTTCCCGTGTCCCGTGTCCCGTTTCCCGTTCGAGCTCGGAGATCTCCTCTTTGACTTTCGCAATCGGCCCCCTCGCGTCGGGCCAATCGAACCCCACGCGGGCGGCGCGCTCCTGAATCGTGAGGGCGCGCCCAAGCGCTGAATCGCCTTGCATTTAGCCTCCGGGCGGGGTATCATACCCGCGCCTGTGAACGTGTCAATGAGCGGGCGGTACAGCCGTGCCTGGGTCGAGGTTGACCTCGCCGCCGTCGTCGAAAACGCCCGCACCGTGGCACGGCTCGCCGGCACGCGGCTCCTCCCGGTGGTGAAGGCGAACGCCTACGGGGTGGGAGCCGTCGCTGTAAGTAAGGCCCTCGAAACGCTCGACCCGTGGGGCTATGGCGTAGCGACGGTGGAGGAGGGGGCCGAGCTGCGCGCCGCCGGGATCGCCCGCCCGGTGCTCGTGTTCATGCCGGTGCAACCGACGCTGTTCGATGACTTCGAGCGCTACCGTCTCACGCCGGCGTTGGGTGACGCCGACGCCATCGCCCAATGGACGGCCCGCGCGGGAGAGGGGGGGCCCCGCCCGTTCCACCTCGAGATCGATACGGGGATGCGCCGCTCCGGGGTGCGGTGGGACGAGATCGAGCGGGTGCGCGAGGTGGCGAACACGCCGGCGCTCGAAGGCTGCTACACCCAGTTCCATTCCGCCGAGCGGCGCGACGGCTCGCCGGAGCGGCAGACGGAGCGCTTTCTCGCCGCGGTGGGGAAGCTGGCGCGGCGGCCGCAGCTGCTGCACGTGGCTAACAGTGCGGCGGCGCTGTCCGATCGGCGCTACGCCTTGGACCTGGTCCGGCCGGGCGTGTTCCTATACGGCGGGTCGCCCGGGCCGGGGTTCCCCGAGGCGCGGCGGGTGGTGAGCCTGCGCGCGCGCGTGCTGGCGGTGCGCCACGTGGCGGCAGGGGAGAGCGTGAGCTACGGGGCGATGTGGACGGCGCCCGCGGCCACGCGCGTAGCCACACTCGGGATCGGCTACGCCGACGGGGTGCGGCGCTCCCTCGGGCTCTCGGGGCGGGGCCAGGTGCTCCTCGGCGGCACCCGCTGCCCGATCGTGGGTGTGGTCACGATGGACCTCACGATGGTCGAGATCGGCGACCGGGCGGTGAAGGTCGGCGATGTCGCCACGCTGATCGGTGATTCCGATGGCGGAGGCGGCCGGATCAGCCTGGAGGAGTACGCCACCTCGGGCGACGCGTTGCAGCGCGAGGCGCTCACCTCGCTTGGGGCCCGTCTGCCCCGCGTGTACGATTGAAGCGCGCCGCCGTCATCGTGCTCGACGGGGTGGGCATCGGCCCGGCTCCTGACACGGCCCCGTACGGCGATGCGGGGAGCGACACGCTGGGCAACGTGGCCCGCGCCGTGGGCGGGCTGCGGCTGCCGGCGCTCGACCGGCTGGGACTGGGGCGCTGCCGGCCGCTTCCGGGGCTCGAGGATGCGGCGCCCACGGCGGCGCATGGCGTGGCGCTCCCGGCGTCGCCCGGGAAGGACAGCACCACCGGGCACTGGGAGATCTGCGGACTGCTGCTCGAGCGTCCGTTCCGCACCTATCCCGACGGGTTTCCTCCGGACCTGCTGGCGGAGTTCGCGCGCCGTACGGGACGTGGCGTGATCGGCAACAAGGCCGCCTCCGGGACGGCGATCATCGCGGAGCTCGGGGCGAGGCACCAGGCGACGGGGCAGTGGATCGTCTACACCTCGGCCGACTCGGTTTTCCAGATTGCGGCCCACGAGGAGACGGTGCCGCTCGCCGAGCTGTACCGGGCCTGCGAGGTGGCCCGCGCGCTGCTGGTGGGTGAGCACTTGGTGAGCCGGGTGATTGCGCGTCCGTTCGTGGGCCGACCCGGCGCCTACGAGCGCACGGCCAACCGGCGGGACTTCTCGGTCGAGCCTGTCGGGACGACGCTGCTCGACCGGCTGGCGGAGGCGGGCGTCCCGCGCGTCGGCATCGGCAAGGTAGACGACCTGTTTGCGGGACGGAACATCACGAGCCGCCACACGCCGACCAACGCCGCGGCGTACCGGCTCATCGAGGAGGCGCTCGACCAGCTCGAGAGCGGATTCGTCTTCGTGAACGTGATCGAGTTCGACCAGAGCTGGGGGCACCGGAACGACGTCGCGGGGTTTCACCAGGGATTGCGCGAGCTGGACACGTGGTTGCCACGTTTGCTCGCGCGCGTGCGGGGGGAGGACCTCATCATCCTGACGGCCGACCACGGCAACGATCCGACTACGCCCTCGACTGATCATTCGCGCGAGGCGGTCCCGGTGCTCGCCTTCGGGCCGTGGGTGCATCCGGCTCACCTGGGCGAGCGCCCGACGTTCGCCGACATGGGCGCCACCGTGGCGGAGTACTTCGGCGTCGCGCCGCTCGGGGCGGGGGCGTCGTTTCTCGCGGAGATCCGGGCGTGAGCGCCGAGCTGGTGCGGCGGGCGCGGGAGGTGATGGCCCACGCGTACGCGCCGTACAGTCGCTTCCGCGTCGGCGCGGCCATCGAAGCCGCCGACGGGCGCGTGTTCGTC
>QHTZ01000141.1 GCA_003221005.1 Gemmatimonadota bacterium | reverse complement strand
AACAACGGGGACGCGGTCGAAGATCTGGTGATCCAGGCGTTCGTGACGGGGACTGGCGGAAACCAGGTGATGCACTTCCGCGGCCCGGCCGCGCCGTCCGTCACCGGCGCGACGAGCCGCGTCATCGACGGACCCGAGACGGCCACGGTCCGCGTCAGCAACGGAGAGACTCCCATTACTGCTTCACGCCACGGCATGACAGTGTTCGCCGGGGTACGCGACGATCCATTCTTCTTCGACCTGGTGCAATTCAAGCACATCATCGCCGGCGAAGCGACGAGCTTCCGGAACCCAGGCATCGACACCTTCGCCGGCACCAACGTGCTGGCGATCGTCGTCGAGCTGCCGAGCGCGCAGCTCGGGGGCACTAAGCTGGGTGTCTGGGGCACCACCAGCCGGCCGCAGTTCTAGACGGCCGGGCATCTCGAGGAGAACGAACCATGGAACGCATTGCAAGCATTCTCGGGCCCTTGTCGCTCGTCGCACTCGGGGCGCTCGCGGCGGTCGGCTGCGAGGACGCATACGCGCCCGTCTCGAGCCCGGGGGTCGACGCGAGCGTCTTGATGCACCAGGAGCTCCGGCAAGAAGACCGTTTCGGGTTGCCTTCAAGAGCCTGATCGTGGCCAAGCTGATGGCGTTCGGGCAGGATGCCGGTTCCGCCAACGCCCTGGCGGATGCCCTAACGCCGGACATCCAGCCAATCGACGTCTCACAGCCCACCGGGTTCCTCAACGGCCGTAAGCCGGACGACGACGTGATCACGGCGGAGCTGCACCTCATCTTCGGATCGAACGCGGCGCTCAACGACGACCACGTGGACGCGAACGACGAGCCGTTCCTGGCCACGTTCCCCTACCTCGCCGGGCCCCACGTCCAGTGACGCGCGTTCGGTTGTTGTGGCTCGGTGGTGCGGTGGCGCTCGGAGTCGCGCTCACGGTTTCACAGGCCGTCGCGCCCCGGTCCGCGGCGGTAGCCGCGGGCGACACGGCCATCACGTCGAAGAGCATCGCCTTCTTCGAGCGTCGACTGGCACAGGATCCCGACAACTTCATGATCGGGGGGCAGCTCGTCGCCCGCTATCTCATGCGGTTTCAGCTCGCCGCGAACCTCGCGGATGTGCGGCGCGCCGAGGCCATCGCACGGTCGGTTCTGCCGCTCGTCTCGGATACCGCAGGTGCCTACGCCCGGCTCGGGGTCGTCTATCTCACTCAGCACAAGTTCGCGGCAGCCTACGCCGCGGCGCGACGGGCGGTCGCTTGGAATCCCAGGAATCAGGGGGCGCTCGGCGTGCTGTTCGACGCCAGTGTCGCCACCGGCCGATACGGGGTCGCTGAGTCCACGCTGAGCCGGCTCACGCCCGGTCGGCTGCCGTATCAATTACGGCTTGCACACATGCTCACCATGCGCGGCCGCATGGATGGCGCCTACCACGCGCTGGACCACGCCTGTCGCCAGCTCGCACGCTCTCAAGTCAGGCCGCAGTCAGTGGCCTGGTGCTTGACGGAGCTGGCAAAGATCCAGCACTCCCGGGAGGGCGAGGCGTCCGCCGCGGCCCTCTACCACCGCGCGCTGCGCTTCCAACCGGGATATCGAGCTGCGCTTGAGGGGCTCGCCGACCTGGCGTACTCCCGAGGCGACTGGGCGGAGGCGGCTGACCGGTTCCGGCAGATTGCGGTCGACGCCCATCCCGATCTCTACCTCCGGCTCGCCGAGGTGCACCGCGCGCTGGGCGAGCCGAGCGTAGCCGAGGGCTGGGAGCGGGCATTCCTGCGGGTCGCGCGTGCGCTGGGAGCGGAGGCGCTGTACGCGCACCCGCTCGCCCTGTACTACGCGGCCCGGCCGCTGACGCTCGATACCGCGCTTGCTGGCGCAGGCGCTCGCCGCGTCGGATCGGGCACGAGGCTGGGGCGCGCCGAGCCCGACCATGGAATACCACCGTGCACGGATCCTCAGCGCGCTCGGCCGGGACGCCGAGGCCACGGGGTTCCTGCGATTCGCCCTGGCACGGCCGAGCCTCCTGGAGCCCCAGGCACAGGCGGAGCTGCGCGGCGCGCGCTAGCGCTCTCATGATCGCAGGTTCCTGCTGCGGGTGCAGCAGCGGGCT
>QHTZ01000105.1 GCA_003221005.1 Gemmatimonadota bacterium | reverse complement strand
ACCACGAGCCTCCTCGCGGTACGGGCGCGCGAGAAGCACCTCGAGCTGTTGGCCGACGTGCCCGCCGAAACACCGCGGATCGTGCGCGGCGACCCGACTCGGGTGCGCCAGGTCCTCACCAACCTCGTCGGGAACGCCATCAAGTTCACGGAAGCGGGCGAGGTGGTGGTGTCGGTTGCGAGCGCTGCGGAAGACGGGGGACGTGCCCGGGTCCGCTTCAGCGTGCGCGACACCGGCATCGGGATCGCGCCGGAGCAGCTCGGGGCCATATTCGACGAATTCACGCAAGCGGACGTGTCCATGACGCGGCGCTACGGGGGAACGGGCCTCGGCCTGGCCATCTCGCAGAAGCTCGTCCGGCTCATGGGTGGTGAGCTCTCCGTCAGGAGCGAGGTGGGCCGCGGCAGCGAGTTTCATTTCACGCTTTCGCTGCCCGTCGAGGCGACGGTGGAGTTGCCGGCCGGCGGTCGTGCATCGCTCGGCGGTCGCCGCCTGCTGGTGGTGGACGACAACGAGACCAATCGCCGCATCTTGCGCGACATGCTCGCCGCCGAGGGTGTCGCGGTGGATGAGGCGACCAATGCGACGAGCGGGCTCGAGGCGTTGCGCCGTGCGGTCGCGAAAGGCGCTCCCTACGACTTGACGATTCTCGACGCCCAGATGCCGGATGAGGACGGGTTCGACCTTGCGGCCGCCGTGCGGGCCGACTCGAGGCTCACGCAGGCGAGGCTGCTGATGCTCACCTCGGCGGGCCGACGGGGCGACGGCGAGCGGTGCCGCCAGCTCGGCATCCAGGCCTATCTGACCAAGCCGATCTCCCGTGCGGACCTGGTCGAAGCGCTCGGCACCGTGCTCGCGGGATCACCGTTGGCGAGCGCGGCGACCCTCGTCACGCGGCATACGATCGCCGAGTCGCGCCGCTCGCTGCAGATCCTCCTCGCGGAGGACAACCTCGTGAACCAGCAGGTGGCGGTGGCCATGCTCCTCAAGCGCGGGCACACCGTGGATACCGTGAACAACGGCCGCGAAGCCGTCGCCGCGGTGCGGCGTCGCGCCTACGACGTGGTACTGATGGATATCCAGATGCCGGAGATGGACGGCTTCGAGGCGACCGCGGCGATCCGCAGCCTGCCGCACGGGAAGGACCTGCCGATCGTCGCCCTGACCGCCCACGCGCTGTCGGGCGAGCGGGAGAACTGTCTCGCGCGTGGGATGACAGGCTATCTCGCGAAGCCGTTCAAAGCGCACGAGCTGTTCGCCGTGCTCGAGGGCAGCGTCGATCGCGGGCATGAGAAGCCTGGAGCTGAGGGTGCGCTCGTCGGCGTGCCCGTGGACCTCGAAGCATTCCGGAGCACGCTGCGCGAAGCCGGAGCGGAGGAGGCGGTCGACTCGATCCTCGACACGTTCGCGCGGCAGGCGCCCGAGCGCATGGCCGCGCTCGTCGCCGCGCTCGCGAGCCGGGTGGCGCCGGACGTCGCGCGCGCCGCGCATGCCCTGCGGGGAGCGGCGGGCACGATCGGTGCCCGCGGCCTCGCCGGCCTGCTCGAGCGGATGGAGACGGCGGGGCGCGAAGGCGACGTGGACCGCGCTCGTGACGACCTGCAGGGCGCTGAGTCGGAGCTCGCAGCTGTGGTGGACTACTTGCGTCGCCGTCACGCCCCGGCGGAGGTCCGCATGGAGGCGCCGCGATGAAGGTCCTGCTCGTCGAGGACGAGGCCGCGTCGCGGCAAATGCTCGAGGCGATCCTCGCGGCCCAGGGGCACGAGGTCGTGCCGGCGGAGAACGGGGCAGAAGCCTGGGGCGTCTGGCAGATCACCCAGCATCGCGTGGTGGTCGCCGATTGGCTGATGCCCCAGATGGACGGCCTCGAGCTGTGCCGCAGGATCCGCGCGCACGCGCAGGCGCCCTACACCTATTTCATCCTCGAGACCGTGCGCAGCGGGCGCGGCAACTTTCTCGAGGCGATGGCGGCCGGCGTGGACGACTTCATCACGAAGCCGATCTTCCCCGACGAGCTCATCGCGCGCCTCAAGGTCGCCGAGCGCATTTTGGGACTGCGCCACGAGCTCCTGACCCTCGAAGGGTTGCTCGCGATCTGCAGCTACTGCAAGCGGCTGCGGGACGAGCACGGCACGTGGGTGCCGCTCGAGCGCTATGTCGAGGGACGCTCGGCCGCGCAGTTCAGTCACGGCATCTGTCCCGACTGCTATGAGACTCACGTGCGCCCGTACCTCCGAGAGTGATCGCCCGAAACCGCGTCGGGCGGGGGCCCGTACGGCCCCCGGAAGGAGTCCCTCCATGGACCTGAAGGCGTTCTGGCTCGGCTGGCGCCGCGACATCATCCGCTTCGTCGCGCTCTGCTCGGCAGCGCTGGTGCTCGGCTTGGTCATCAACCACCTCGTGGGTCGGGCGCGGCAGGCGCGCCAGCAGCTGACGGGCATGCTGCCACGGGGCCTGGGCGGCCTGATGAGCGGCCTCGACGACGCCGCGGATTCCGCCGTCGGCCCCCTCGCCACCGGCGACACCTGGACGTACCGCGCGCCCGTCGCGCCACGACAATGGGTTTGGATCCGCGACCGGTCGGGGTCGGTCACCGTCGAGCCCACCAGCGGCGACTCGCTCGAGGTCAGCGCCGTGAAGCGCTTCGGACACTCTGATCCCGGGACCGTGCGAATCGTCGCCGCGCCCGGGAGCGACGGCATCACGATCTGCGCGCTGTGGGGCAGGGGGGACCGGGACAACCGCTGTGGCCCGGGCGAGGCGTACCACCAGCGACACGTCTCGCACAACGACGTTCGGGTCAACTTCACCGTCCGGCTCCCGCGTGGGGTCGCGATCGGCGCGACCACCGTGAGCGGAGCCGTGCGCGTGGTCGGCGCCAGCGCACCTGTCGTCGCCGGCACCGTCAGCGGCGACGTCCAGGCGGAGACCGCGCGGGGCCCGGTGAACGCGTACTCGGTGAACGGCAGCGTCCGCGCCTCCATGCGTGGCTTCGCCGACACGGGCCAGGTCAAGGTGATGACCGTGAATGGGGCGGTGACCGTGGAGCTCCCGGCCCGCATCGACGCCGCGGTGGACGCGAACACGGTGAACGGAACCATCGAGAGCGACTTTCCCCTAACGGTTGGGAGCAAGTTCGTGGCCCATCACGCAGCGGGCACGCTCGGCACCGGCGGCCGCCGCATCGAGCTCAACTCGGTGAACGGCTCCATCCGACTCAAGAGGATCGGCCAGAAATAGCCTTGCCCCTTCAGGCCTTCCCCTTACTGTAGTCCCTATTGATTCACGCGCACGTCATCCTCAACCCCGCGGCAGGGGGCGGCGCGGGGCGCCGCCTCGAAGACTCCGTCATCCGCGCGTTCCGCACGCAAGGGTGGTCGGTCGAGCTCGCTCGGACCGAGGGACCGGGGCACGCCCGCGAGCTCGCGGCGCGGGCGGCGGAAGACGGCGTTCGCCGCATCGTCGCCGTCGGCGGTGACGGCACCGTGCACGAGGTCGCGAACGGGATGCTGCGCCAACGTGCGGCCGCCCAGCTCGGTGTCGTTCCGGTCGGTACCGGCAACGATTTCGCGAAGCTAGTCGGAGTGGCGCGGCATGCACCGCTGCGGGCAGTCGCGCAGCTCGCCGCCGCCCGCGCGCGACGCTTCGATGTTGGCCGCGTCGGCGACGAGTACTTCGTCAACAGCATGGGGCTCGGCTTCGGGCCCGAGGTCGTCAGGGTGCGGAACGCGATGCCCGGCCTGAAGGGACTGTGGTCGTATGTGGTCCCGCTGCCCAGGGCGTTCTTTGGGTACCGGGCGCCGCTCTGTGAGATCTCGTCGGCCGAATGGCGCGAGCGGGGGTACGTCATGATGGTCGAAGTCTGCAACGGCACCACGGCGGGGGGAGCCTACCGGTTTGCCCCGGGCGCGGATCCCGCCGACGGCTACTTCGACGTGTGTCTCGTGCGGCGCGTTTCGTTGTTGCGCTTCCTCGGCGCCGTGCCGCGCGTGATGCGTGGTACCCATCTCGGCATGAAGGAGATCAAGCTGTTTCGCACGCGTGAGGTCGTGCTGCACACTCCGGACGCACCGCTGCTGCTGCACTTGGACGGCGAGCTGCGCGCGCTCGAGCAGCGGCAGTGCAGCGTCCGAGTGGAGCCGGGACGTCTGAACGTCTTGGTGGCGGGATGACGGGGGCGGGTCGGGTTATCCGTCAGGCGGCTAGCCGTGCGGTGTTACTTGGGTTCTTGCTAACTGCCCACCCGCTTACCCGCCTGACCGCCCAGGTCCGCGACACGACCCCAGCGACGCCTGTGGCGACAACTCCCGACACGTCCCGGTTCATGAAGCCCGGCGCCGCGACATGGCGCTCGCTCCTGCTCCCGGGATGGGGTCAGGCGGCGACGGGGCATCACGTGGCGGGAGCCATGTTCGTGATCTGGGAAGGCGTCACGATGATGATGACTCTGCGCGCGGTGCAGGAGGAGCGCTACATGAGGCAGTCCCATTCCGAGAGCATCGGCGGAAAGCGCCAGCAGGTGCAGGACTGGGTGGTGCTCTGGATCTTCAACCACCTCTTCGCGGGCGCGGATGCATTCGTGGCGGCGCATCTGCAGGATTTCCCGAAGGAGCTGAAGCTCGAGGTGGGACCGGGGCGGATCGGGGTGAGTGTGCCGCTAAGATGAATGGGGCTCGAAGCTCCGCATTTCGATCCGATCCCGCGTCACGACCGCATAGCGATACCCGTCGAGCCACGCTCCCGGGTTGAGGTAGGCGCGGCCGTCGGGAAATTGCTCGAGCGCGGGCCGGTGCGTATGGCCGAGGATCACGAGCTCGAGGTCGGGGCGGCGCGCCAGGAAGTCCTTGGCGTATTGGACCTGCGCCCGCGCGGCCCGATCGAGCACGGCGCGATCGCGCGTGTTGTCCGCCAGGCGCCCTGACAGCTTATCGGCGATCCAAAACCCCAGGTCCGGGTGCAGTGAGCGGAACAGGCGGATCGTGAGCGGGTGGCGTGTCACCCGGTGCATCACTTTCGCCGCCCAGTGCTGCTCCGTCAGCCCGTCGCCGTGCGCCGCGAACGTCGGGCGCCCCGCCACGTTGAGCTCCGCCTCGCCGGCATAGAAGGCGATGCCGAGATCCTTGGTCAGGAACTCGCCGCCCCAGCGGTCGTGGTTACCGCCAACGAGCGTGACCGGGATGCCGCGGCGGCAGACGTCGTGCAGCCGAGCCACGGTCGCGAAGTGGCGCCGCGGGATCACGCGGCCATACTCGAACCAGAAGTCGAACAGGTCGCCGTTGATCAGCAGCGCGTCGCCGAGGTCGGGGATGGCCGCGAGGAACGCGTGGAATGCCGCCTCTACGGCGGGGGCGGCCTGACCCAAATGGGCGTCTGCGACCACCACAACGCGGGAGGGCAGAGGAGGCACGGCCCCAAGCTAGGAACCCATGGGAGGGCCCGCAAGCGCCTGTCGTATTTGACTTTTGGGAACGCGACGCGGATTTTGCCCCGGCGTCATGGGCACGATTACCCTGCGCGTCAACTACTCCGAGACCGACCAGATGGGCGTGGTCTATCACGCGAACTACCTCATCTGGTTCGACCGCGCCCGCACGGAGCTGATGCGCGAAACGGGGCTGACATATCGTGAGCTGGAGCAACAGGGCGTGTACCTCGCTGTGTCGGAGGTGAAGGTCCGCTACCGCGCCCCCGCCCGCTACGACGACCTCGTGCAGGTCCGCTGCTGGGTACGCGAGCTGGCGTCGCGTCGCGTGACCTTCGGCTATGCCGTCGAGCGCGCCGGGACGGGAGACCTGCTCGCCACCGGCGAAACGGCACTACTCTCGCTCACCCATGAGCACACTCTCACGCGGATTCCCGAGCATGTCAGCAAGCTGCTCACGCCGATTCCGGATCCGGTGCGCCTGTAGCGCCGCGCTGTTCTGGTGGGCCGCCGTCCCGGGCACGCCCCTGGCGGCTCAGCAACTGGACGAGGCGCAGATCGGCGAGCTGGCCCACCTGCTCGCAGCAGCCGACGCGCGCAACTTCGACGCGGCGCTCGTGAGCACGGGGTTGCGGGACGCGGACGAGCGGGTGCGGCGCCAGGCGGCGCTCGTCGCGGGGCGGATCGGCGACCCGGCTGCGGTCGAGCTCCTCATTCCCGCGCTCTCGGATTCGAGCCCCGGCGTGCAAGCGGCGGCCGCGTTCGCCCTCGGCTTGCTCAAGGACCCGCGCGCTGTCGGGCCGCTGCTTGCCCTGGTGCGTGCCGTTCCGGAGGCAGCACAAGGCGTTCCGCAGATCGAGGGTGCCACCGCGCTCGCCCGGATCGGGGGCGCGCTCGCGGCGGCCGACCTGCGTGAAATTCTCGGTAACGGCTACACGCCGGGCGTCGTGACCCCACCGGCGCGCAAGGCGGCGCTGCTCGAGGCCTGGCGCCTGGGCGAGCGGGCGCCCGTCAGCGCCGTCGCCGGGTATGTGGACGATGTCGATCCGACGGTGCGCTGGCGCGCGCTCTACTCGCTCGGACGGTTGCGGGTGCGGCAGGGCGCCCCGCTGTTGGTAAGCGGCCTCCAGGATCCCGATCCGCGGGTGCGCGCCAGCGCCGCTCGGGGTATCACGCGCCAGCTCCTCGACAGCGCGCACGTCGCGTGGCGGGGCGTGGCGGACCAGCTTCGGCCGCTCCTTTCGGACACAAACCCCGCCGTGCGGGTCAACGCGCTGCGCGCCCTCACCTCGTTCCACGACAGCGGCCTCGCGCAGGCAGTGATCCCGCTACTGAACGATCCCCTGGTGAACGTGGCCGTCCAGGCAGAAACAACGCTGGGCGTGCTGGGCGGGAGCGCGAGTGTGGCGGCGCTCGAGGGCCGGGTGCAGGCCGCGGCATTCGCGCTGCGGCGTCAGGCGGTGATCGCGCTTGCCCAGGCCGACAGCGCCGCGGGCGTGCGGGCTGCGGACGCGCTGCTCGCCGAGGCCGACTGGAACTGGCGGAGTGTCGCCGCCGAGGCGTTCGGGGCGGCGCAGGACCGCACCAGGCTCCAGGCGCAGCTCTCTGACCCTGACGGCCGGGTCGTGGCGCAGGCCCTCCAGACCTTGGGCCGGATCGTCCCCCCTGAGGACACGGCCGCTCTGAGCCGCGCCCGCGCGCTGCTCGAAGCTGCCGACCCGGCGGTGCGCAGCGTCGCCGCGGATCTGCTCGCGCGCCGTGCGGCGGTGGGAGACATCGATCGGTTGGTACGCGCGTACGCGCGCGCGGCCGGCGATCCGTTCGACGACGCGCGGCTGTCGGCGGTCGCCGCGCTCGCCGCGATTGCCCGTGCGAGCGCCGAGGGACGCCTTCAGGTCGCGACGCGCTTCGTCGCGACCGTCCCCCGGCCCGACGACTATCTGGTCCGCCGGCTCGCGGCGAACGGCCTCGGCGACGCTGCGCAGCAGTGGGGGCCGGCCGCGCCGATCGCCACGGGGCGCACGGAGGCCGACTACCGGGACGTGGTGCGGCGTTACCTCGTCCCCGCGCTCACCGGCCAGCCGCTCCCACGGGTGACGATCGAGACCGACCGCGGCAGCCTGGTGGTGGATCTGCTCGCCGGTGAAGCGCCCCTCACGGTCGCGGCCTTCCTGACGCTGGTGGATCGGCGGTACTTTGATGGATCGCGCTGGCACCGCGTCGTCCCCAACTTCGTGATTCAGGACGGCGATCCCCGGGGCGACGGGTGGGGTGGTCCGGGGTTCGTGCTGCGCGACGAGCTGAATCCCACCCGCTATGAGACGGGTACGATGGGCATGGCGCTGTCAGGCCCCGACACGGGCGGAAGCCAGTTTTTCATCACCCACTCCCCACAGCCCCACCTCGACGGCACCTACACCGTATTCGGGCGGGTTGTCGCGGGAGCGCCCGTGCTTGCGGCGCTCGCGCAGGGCGACCGCATCCGGAGCATTCACCGGTGACCGTCGGTCATCTGTGGCGGACGGTGCTCGCGGTCGCGCTCTTGCCCGGCGTCGCGGCGGCACAGCTCGGTGCCTTCGGTCAGAACAAGATCCAGTACCGGGGCTTCGATTGGCACATGCTGCGCGGCGAGCATGTGGACCTCTACTACTATCCGGAAGAAGAGGAGCTCGGGCGGGTCGCGCTGGCCTACGCCGAAGCGAGCTTCGAGGTCCTGCAGCAGCGCTTCAATCACCACGTCTCGCGTCGCATTCCGCTGATCATTTACGCGTCGCATACCGACTTCGAGCAGACCAACGTCCTCCCGTTCGTGCCGCCGGAAGGCCTGCTGGGTGTCACGGAGTTTCTGAAGCAGCGGGTGGCGCTGCCCTTCAACGGGAGCTACCACGACTTCCGTCACACGATCCGCCACGAGCTGGTCCACGTCTTCCAGCTCGGCGTCGCCGGCGAAGCGTTGCGGCGTTACCCGCGGATTCACCACGTGTCGTTCCCGCTGTGGTGGACCGAGGGATTGGCCGAGTTCTGGTCGGCGGGCGAGGATACGCGGGACCAGATGTTCCTGCGCGACATGACGGTATCCGGGCGGCTGCCAGCGCTGGGCGACCTCGCGGAGGCCTACGGCGCGATTATCTATCCGTTGGGGTCGAGCGTCCATCGCTTCCTCGCCCAGACCTACGGGGAATGGCGGATCGACGCGATGTACCAGGACCTATGGAAGTATGCGACCTTTGAGGAAGAGGTCCGGGCGGTGTACGGGCGGCCGCTGCAGCAGCTGTCGGAGGAGTGGCAGTTCTGGATGCGGCAACGCTACTACCCGGTGGTCGCCACGGGGGAGCCGCTCGCGATCCGGGCGCGGCTCCTGACCAAGCTCGCCATCAAGCCCGTCGTATATCGCTTCCCCGGCGACTCGACCGATGCGGTCCTGTACTTCTCGCCCTCGAGCGGCTACACCGACATCTACTCGCAACGCCTGACCGGTGGGCGGCGCCGCGTGGTGGTCAAAGGGGAGCGGACCGACCAGTTCGAGTCGTTCCACTTCTTCGAGTCGCGCATGGATGTGTCGCCCGGCGGGGTGGTGGTGCTCAGCAGCAAGTACCTGGACCGGGACGCGCTGTTCTTCTGGAACCTCGCCCAGCACAAGGTGGTGGGGCGGTACGAGTTCCCCGAGCTTGTCTCCATCCTGTCGCCGGCGTGGGCCCCGGACGGCCGGAGCGTCGTCTTCTCGGGCCTGGCGGTCTCCGGGTACTCTGACCTGTACCGCCTTTGGCTGAGCGACGGCCGGCTCGAGCGCCTGACGTCGGACCGCTACCAGGACATCGACCCGACGTTCAGCCCGGACGGCAACACCGTCGTCTTCTGCTCCGACCGGACCGCGTTCGGGCACGAGGGCGCACGCAACCTGTTCAAGCTCGACCTGCGCACGGGCGCGATCAGCTATCTCACGTATGGCAAGTGGCACGACGACCAGCCGCGGTGGTCCGCCACGTCCGGCCTGATCTACTTCTCCTCGGACCGCGATGGACTGTTCCAGCTCTACTCGGTGGACTCGACCGGCGCCGGGCGCCGCGAGACCAACACCCTCAACGGGGCGTTCGACCCGGAGTGGGTGGAGAGCCAGCACGAGGTCGTGTTCGGCGGCTTTGCCGACCTGAGTTTCAACATCTACGCGGCGCCATCGTCCCCGGCGGGCGATGCGAGCGCCCCCCACGTCGCGCTCGCGAGTGCCCAGGACCGCGCGCCCCCGACCTGGACCTGGGCTGAGCTGTCGAGCCCGCAGTACGCGCGCACCGATGCGTCACCCTACGGGCGGAAGTACACCCTCGACTTCGCGGCCGGCGATGCCCTCGTGGCGCCGGGGCTCGGGTCGGCCCAGGGCGCCGTGTTCCTGCTCAGCGACATGCTCGGAGATCACGACCTGTTCTTCACACTGTCGTCGTTCCAAGGGCAGGGGCTCGGCAACCTGCTCGAGAACGTCAATGGCTCCGTCTTCTACTTGAACCAAGCGCACCGCGTCAACTGGGGCGTCGGGGCGTTTCGGCTGCGCGGTTTGTTCTTCGAGGGCGATTTGAGCACCGTGTTTCAGGAGACCTCGGCCGGCGTCGTCGCCGAGATCCGCTATCCGTTGTCGCGCTTCCGCCGGATCGAGGCGGAGTACAGCCTCGAGCACTCCGACCGCTTCGACATCTCCCGGGCGGACTACTTCAACAGCGGGCTCACCGACCTGCATCGCGTGGGGTGGCTCGCGTCCAACTACGTCAGCTACGTCAAAGACAACACGCTCTGGCTCGCCACCGGTCCGATCGATGGCGAGCGCTACAACCTCACGGGCGGCTTGGTGAACGACATCAGCCACGGCCGGTTCGACACCTGGGTGGTCGCGGGCGACTGGCGGCGCTACTTCCGCACGTCCTTGCGCAGCGCCTTGGCGGTGCGCGGCTTCGCGTACTACGCCGGCGGCGACCGGCCGCGACCCGTGAACGTCGGCGGGCCGTGGGCGCTGCGCGGTTATCCGATCTACGGCTACATCGCCGGCACGCGGGCGTGGCTCGTCAACACTGAATGGCGCTTCCCGATCACCGACTTCCTGTCGATTGGCTTCCCGTTCGGCGTGGCGCGGTTTCCGGGCGTCCAGGGCGCGCTGTTCCTGGACGCCGGCCGCGCCTGGAGCGCCGCGACCGTCGATCGCGGCACGGTCGGCAGCGCGGGGTTGGGCCTGCGAATGCCCGTGGGCCCACCGCTGGTGCTGCGCCTCGACCTGGGATACCGGTTTCACTCTGGCAACGAGAGCGGATACGCCCTCCCCGCGAACAGCACCGGGAGCAAGTTCGTGGACTTCTTCTTCGGGTTTAACTATTGAGCCGGCAACAGCTTTCGCTTGACCGCCTCGGCGCCCTTTCCTACATTGCCGCCTGTGCGCTTGTCGCCGGCTGCGTCGGCAGGTTGGCACCGCTGGTCGCCGTAGCGCTCACCCCGGCGGATCGGGTACAGGCGCTCGCCTGGGCGCAGCGCACGCTGCCCGGTCGTGACACAGCGATCCGGTTCCGGTTCCGCTATGAGGACCGGCGGCGGCGCTGGGGCGGGCGCGGCACCGCGCGCGTGGCGCCGCCCGACTCGCTGCGGTTCGACTACACCGGGCCGCTCGGCCTCGGGTCCGGCGCCGCCGTGGTCGTCGGCGACTCAGCGGTGTGGGCCGACCCCGAGGAGAACTTCCGCTCCCTCGTGCCCGCCGTGCGCATGCTGTGGGCGGCGCTCGGCGTGGTGCGGCCTCCCGACTCCGCCGCCAGCGTGGCGGGCGTGCAGACGCCGCCGCGCACGATCTGGCGGTTCGTTCAGGATGCGGACACGCTCGACTATGTCGCCACCGACGGCCCGTCGCGGACGCTGGAGGCGGAGTGGCGCCGCGAGGGGAAGGTCGTGGCCCGCAGCCGCACGGAGCTCACCGTCGGCGCGCAGCCGACCAAGGCCCGCATCGATTTCCCGGAGGCCCCGGCTCGCTTTGAACTCACGGTGGTTGGGGTGGACACGGCGGTCGTGCTCGCGCCCTCGCTGTGGCGCCGTCGGCGCTAGCATCGCCACGCTGGCGCTCGCCGCCTGCCTGTACAGCTTCAAGGGCGGCGGTCTGCCAGACATCAGGACCGTCGCCATCCTCCCGTTCGACAATCAGACGCCGGAGCCGGCGTTGACCAAGGAAGTGAATGACGCCGTCGCCGAGGCGATCCAGGGGCGGCTGGGATTGCGCCAGGCCGGGGAATCGAACGCCGACGCCGTCGTGCGCGGGCGCGTGGTCCGCTACGACCCCGACGTGCCGCTCGCCTTCCAGCCGGGCGCCGGCCGCGCCGACGTCACGAAGCGCCAGGTCCAGGTCACCGTCGACGTGGAGATTGTGGACCAGCGCCACAACAAGACGCTGTGGCAGCGCCAGGGGTTGAGCGTGGTGGGGGAGTACACCCAGGGCCAGCAGCCCGCGGATGGGCGGAAGATCGCGCTCCAGAAGCTCGTGAACGAGATCGTGGACGGGGCCCAGTCGCAGTGGTGACCCGTACGGGGGCGCACGGAGCGGGCACGACGGGATGCCTGTTCTCGCTCTTGATCTTCGTCGCGCTCCTCTACTACGGCGTCAACATCGGTGAGGTATTCTTCCGCTACTACCGCTTGCTCGACGAGATGGACTCGCAGGCGCGGCTCGCCTCCGCGCTCGACAACGGTACGATTCAGCGGCGTCTCGCGGCTGCAGTGCAGGACATCGGGCTGCCGGACTCGGCGGCGCGGGTGGTCGTGCGGCGCAACACGTCGCCGCGCCAGATCACCATCGAGACCGCCTACAGCGAGACGGTCACCCTCCCCTTCTTTAACCACACCTTCGCCTTCCACCCGACGTCCACGCAGCCGCTCTAGTGCCGCTCGCCGTCCGCTTCTTCACCGTGCTCGGCATCATGCTCCTGGCCGGGAAGTTCACCGGCGAGCTGTGCGAGCGCATTCGGCAGCCCCCGGTGTTGGGCGAGCTGGCGGTGGGCATCCTCCTGGGTGGCAGCGTGCTGGGCGTCATCCCCACGGGGCGAGGGGACCCGCTCACGCCCGTCATCCACCTCCTGGCCTTGGTGGGCGTCGTCGTGCTGCTGTTCGAGATCGGCCTCGCCACTGAGTTCCGCACCCTCATGCGGGTGGGGCCCGCGGCGAGCGCCGTGGCCGTGGTCGGCGTCGCGGTGCCGTTCCTGCTCGGCTTTCTCTACTGGATCTCCCCGCTGCACCGCCCGGAGTATTCCGTCTCGGGCCTGACGGTCACGGCCCTGTTCGTGGGCGCGACCCTCACCGCAACGTCGGTCGCGATCACGGCTCGCGTGCTCGCCGACCTGAGCTGCACCGACACCGTCGAAGCCCGGATCATTCTCGGGGCCGCGGTGATCGATGACGTGCTGGGACTCGCCATCCTGGCCGTCGTGTCCGGGCTTGCGGGCGGCCGCCCCCTCACCGTGTGGGGGGTGGGGCGGGTGCTCGCCGTCGGGATCGGATTTCTTGCCGTAGCGATCGCGGTGGGGCTCGCGCTCGCGCCCCGCATCTTCGCGCTGATCGAGCGCATGCGCGTACGCGGCGTGTTGCTCGTGACCGCGTTCGCGTTCCTCCTGCTCCTGGCGGCCCTCGCCGACCGCGCGGGCTCAGCCCTCATCATCGGAGCGTTCGCGGCAGGCATCATCCTCTCCGGCACCAACCAGGCGCGCACGATCGAGCAACAGATGAAGCCCGTGGCCGAGATCTTCGTACCTGTCTTCTTCCTCTCCATCGGGGCGGCGGTAGATCTCCGGGTGCTGAATCCGCTCGAGCCCCGGAACGCCGGCGTCCTGGCCGTGGCGGGCGGGCTGCTCGTGATCGCCGTTGTGGGCAAGCTCGCCGCGGGGTGGGCCGTGCCGTGGCGCCGGTTCAATCGCTGGGCCGTGGGGATCGGCATGGCGCCGCGCGGCGAGGTGGGGCTCGTGTTCGCGAACGTCGGCCTCACCGCGGGGGTGCTGTCGCGGGAGCTGTTCAGCGCCCTCCTCGTCATGGTGATCGGCACGACGCTCGTGACGCCGCCGTTGCTCACCTGGGCTCTGGGTCGCTGGGGCGCTACCATGGGGCGCGAGTGACCACGGCGACCAAGATTCGCACGGCGGCAGCCGCGGCGGCGTGGCGCGCCGGGCAGCGCGGTCCGGTCGTGTTCACGAACGGCGTCTTCGACCTGTTGCACGTGGGGCATGTCGCGCTGCTTGAAGCAGCGCGCGCCGAGGGGAACGCGCTGCTGGTCGCGGTGAACGGCGACGCTTCGGCACGGCGCCTCGCCAAGGGCCCGGGCCGTCCCTTCGTCCCTGAAGGAGAGCGGGCCCGGCTCGTCGCCGCCCTCGCGTGCGTCGACGCTGTGGTGTTGTTCGACGAGGACATCCCCCTCGGGCTCATCGAGCTGCTGCGGCCCGACGTGCTCGTAAAAGGGGCTGACTACACGCGCGAGCAGATCGTCGGTGCCCGGGAAGTGGAGAGCCGCGGGGGACGCGTCGTCCGGGTGGCGCTCGTGCCGGGACACTCCACCAGCGACCTGCTCGCCCGCCTGCGGAGCGGGGACGCGTAATCCCTTGAAGCTCCTTGTCGCGACGCGCAACGAGGGCAAGATCCGCGAGTTCCGGGACCTCATGGCGGGCCTGCCGTTCGCCGTCACGTTTCCGGCCGACCGCCTCCTCGAGCGGCTCCCGGAAGAGGCGGACATCGAAAGCGGCACGAGCTTCGTCGAAAACGCCGTCGCGAAGGCACGCTACTTCGCCAAACGCAGCGGGCTCCCGGCCCTGGCCGAGGACTCGGGGCTCGAGGTGGACGCGCTGGGTGGGCAGCCGGGGGTGCACTCGGCGCGGTTCGCGGGTGTGTACGGGGAAGGGTCCGACGCCGCCAACAATGCGTTGTTGCTCGAACGGCTGGCGGCGGTGCCCGAGGATCGCCGTGCCGCACGGTATCGCTGTGTGGTGGCCTACATCGAGACGCCGGCGGCGAAGCCGCAGCTCGTTGAGGCCACCTGCGACGGGCGGATCCTCACCACGCCGCGTGGCGCCGGTGGGTTCGGCTACGACCCGTTATTCTGGTCCGCCGATCTCGGGATGACGTTCGCCGAGGCGCCCCTCCCCGCGAAGCAGCGGGTGTCGCACCGCGGACGTGCCGTACGGGCGCTGATCGAGGTATTGGTGCGGCGTTCCACCTAACCTCTCGGGACCGGTCTGTGCAGCGAGCGCCTTGGCGGCCTCGGACGAGACGCTGTCACGCCAACGATCGACTGCGCGGCCCTACTCGTGCTACCGGTCGCCCACCATGGTATTACCTTCTAGGCCACGCGGGGCGTAGCGCAGCCCGGTAGCGCGTCTGGTTTGGGACCAGAAGGTCCCGGGTTCAAATCCCGGCGCCCCGACTTCGGTTAGGGTTTCTCCCTCCGCGTCTCACTGCTGTCCTGTTTCGCCCGCCGCCGACGCTCGGGGCCCTGGCGACGTCCCTCGGGCTCCTGCTTTTCCGTGGGTGGCGGCGCGGGTCGCTCCGCCGGCGGCGGCGTCGGGCGCTCTGGCGGCTGCGCCTGCGGTGGTTGCGCGGGAGCCGGGCGCTCGGGCGGCGCGGGCCGCTCGGTGGGCGGGGGCGCCGGGCGCTCAGCAGGGGCCGGGCGCTCCCGTTCTTCCGCCGGCGGTGCCTTCTCGCGTGGCTGCGGCCGCTCGCGCTCGCGGGGCGCGGGACGCTCGACGGGCGCCGGCCGCTCAGCAGGCGGCGGGGCTTGGCGCTCTTCCGGAGCCGGGGGGGCAGGGGGGGCCGGCCGCTCACGTTCGTCCCGCGGTGGGGTCTTCTCGCGTGGTTGCGGCCGTTGGCGCTCGCGGGGCGACGGGCGCTCGACGGGCGCCGGTCGCTCAGCAGGCGGTGGGGTTTGACGCTCGACGGGGGCTGGCCGCTCGGTGGGCGGAGCACGACGCTCGACCGGGGCGGGTCGCTCGCGTTGGTCCGCAGGTGGGGCCGTCTCGCGCTGCCGGCCACGCCCGCGGCGCTCCTCGGGCGGCGGCGCCGGTCGCGCCTCGGGCAGGCCCTGGCGGGCCGGCCGCATGCCTGGAGCAGGGCCGCCGCCTGCCCGGCCGGGCGGCGTCGCGGGTCGCACCAGCGGGTCCCCATGGGCCGGAGTTCGCCCGCGCAGCGCTGCGACAGCCGCGTCGTCGAGCGGGCGGCCCGGATGGGCGCGGAGCTCCCGCTCTCGCGCTTCGAACGGCACGGGGGGCAGGGGCGGGGTGTTTCGTACCACGACCTGGCGTCTGACGGTCACGTCAGGCGGGCGCCTGGCGGGCCCTCCGCCCGGACCGCGACGAATCAGGACGCTCTCGCGCGTCGGCGCGACCGGCGCGGTCGTGCCTACGACCGGCGCCGCGCTGGCGCGCTCCCGCGTCACGACGACCACGTTCCGGTCCACCGGTCGCGCGCCCGCGAACGTCTCCCGCGTCACCACCGTCACGCCGTTCGCGACGTCGCGGTTCTTGTAGCGGACGCGGGTCACATCGATGTTGGTAATGCGGATGTTGGTGATGTTCACGTTGGTGACATTCACCCGGCGCACGTACGCATCGCTCACGCGGTAGCCGGGGACATACACCTCCCCCGGCGCGAGCGGGAACCAACCCACGCCGCTGCCTCCGCCCACCCTGAGGTACAGGCTCGACCCGCCGCCGCCCACGAACACGACCAGCGCGGGCGCGTACACGGGCCGCACGGCCACCACGCGACCCGGCACCCAGCCCCAGCCGCCCTGCCAGTAGACCCAGCGGCCGTAGTGAAACGGCGCGAACCCCCATGGCGCGTCGTCTATCCACGTCCAGCCCCACGGCTCGACCCAGGCCCAGTGGCCGTAGCGGTACGGTGCCCAGCCGCCGACCACGCCGCGCGGCACCCACACGGCGCCATAGGTGGGTGTCACGCGCCAGTCGCCGTAATCGTCCAGATCCTCGTACCCGGGCATGTCCCTGGAGACGTATGAGGCCGAGCGGGCGTTGTCGGCGCGGCGGTCGCGGCTGGCGCACCAGTCCTCCCACTCGTCGGGGGCGAGCGGGTCGTGCACGTCGTAGGTGGGCCAGTCGGTCCCGACGAGCGTGGCCGCCTGGTCGGAGCGCACGCTGAACGACGACCCCGCGGCCGTGACCTCCGCCTCGCCGCGGCGCACGGTAACGATGGTCGTGTCGCCGGTCGAGTCCACGTCTACGACGTAGCTGCCGGGCCGGAGCAGCGAGATCGCGCCGTTCGGCGTATCGATCTCGAAGCTGTCGTCCTCTTCGAGGTTGCGGAGGCGCACCTGGACCGACCCTTGCGACAGCCGGAGCTGGGAGGTGTGGTCATCCAGTTCGAGGAACCCGACCGCGGTGTACCGGGCGAGCCTGATGGCGGTCGAGCCGAGGGAGACTTCCGACCGACCGTCGTCGTCGCTCCAGAGGTGGTCGCCGGTCGTGAGGGGGTAGTTGAGGCTTGCATCCGCCCAGTCGTCCCCCCCGGCCGGGCGGAAGGAGACCGCCCCGCGGAGGAAGCTCAGGCGACCCACCCGTGTCGGCGGGTCGGCGGTCGACGCACTCGTGAACCCGGCCGTGGGCAGGAACGCCAGCACCAACGCTGGGGTCAGCAGGCGAGCGATCCTCATGGCGGTCTCCTCGAAAAGGGCCGTGCCCGGCTCGAACGTTACATTCCGTCGTCGCGGGAACCAACGGCGATGTTCCCTTTTGGAAGCTAGCGACAACCCGGGGCGGGGGCTATGCGTGATGCGCGCATGGATTCGTTGACGCGGTCGGAGCGGCGGCTCGTCTGGGTCGCGTGCCTCGTCCCTTTCGCCAGCTCGCTCGCGCTGATCCTCTGGTACTGGCCGGGGTCCCTGCCGCAGGACAATGCGAGCGGCGTGTGGACTGCGCTCGCGCAGGACCTGGCTCGCGGGATCTTCTATCGTCCCACTGCGGACGCGTTCGGCTTCGGCGGCACGCGCTACATGCCGCTGTTCTTCGCGCTGCACGCCGGGCTGATCCGCCTCTCGGTCGATCCCGTCACGGCGGGCGTGGCGCTGTCTCTCGCCTCGGCTGCCTTGTTCGATCTTGCGCTCCTCCTAGCCATGCGCGAGCTCGACGTCGAGTGGACCCTTGCGATTCCCCTGTCCATCTTGACGCACGCGACTGTGGCGTTCCAGTTGCTCACGATCCAGGTGAAAGGGGACTTCCTTGCCGCCGCTCTCAACATGTGGGGCATCTGCCTGGGGTTGCGCTACGCCCGGCGTCCCTCCGCGCCGCTGCTCGTGGCGTGCGCGCTCACGTTCCTCGGGGCGTTCGTGACCAAGTTCACGACCGTGGGTGGGGCGGTGGCGGTGTGCGCGTGGCTCCACTGGCGGGGGCGCCCTCGCGCCGCGCTCGCGCTGGCGGGGGCGCTCGGCGGGCTCGCGCTCGCGTCGCTCGCGGTCATCGATTGGGCGAGCGACGGTCGCGCGCTCGCGTCGTTCGCGGCAGCGGCGGCGGGCGGGATGCGCCCCGCGTACGCACTTGGTGCTCCGCTGTGGTTCCTGCGCAGCGCGGCGCAGGATCCCGTCTCGCTGATCGTGCTGGCCGGCGCATCGGTGTACGCGGTCGCGCGGCTCCGCGAGGGAAACGCGGGCTTCGCCCCCGCTTACTTCGTGCTCGCGGCGGTGTTCACCCTGCTCATCTTCACGTCGCCGGGCACGGACACGAATCACTTCCTCGATGTGCTGGGGGCGGCGGCGCTCCTGCTCGGGGATCAGCTCACGCGCCAGCCGCGCCGCGCCCGCCTGGCGCTCGGCGTCCCGGCCGTGGTCGCGGGGCTCACCGCCGCGTCCTGGCTGCCGGGCATGATCTCGGTCCGGTCGGTGATCGAGAAGGACGGCTGGCCCCAACGGCGCGAGGTCTCGGACATCGCGGCGCGCCTGGGGCCGGCCGCGCACGATCTCCTGAGTGAGAACCCCATCGTGCCGGTCATGCTCGGCCAGCGGCCGCGCGTGCTCGACCCGTTCAATCTCCGGCTGCTTGCGCGGAAGCGCCCGGAGATCGCGAGCGAATTCCGGCGGCGCATGGACGCCGACAGCTTTGGCGCCGTGGTGCTGGTGGATTTCAGCGGTGCCGATGCGTTCCACACAGCCGCGACGCTGCAGGCGTGCACGGCGAGCGACGGCGCCCGCTGCTACGGCGACGTCGTGTTTCCCCCCGGATTCCTCCGCCTGCTCGAGCGGGACTATGTGCTCAGCTTCGTCGAACGCCCCTTCGTCGTGTACACG
>QHTZ01000001.1 GCA_003221005.1 Gemmatimonadota bacterium | reverse complement strand
TCGTCAATCTCTCCCCCCAGCGGCGCCACGTGCGGACGCTGCTCGCTGCGTGGGAACGACCGACCTATGAGATCCTCCTGGTGCTCGTCGGCGCCGCCCTTACCCTGCCGACGCTGTGGCTCCTGGCGGCCGCCCCGGTCCTCGCGGCCCTGCGCGTGATGGCGCAGTGGAGCACCGTGCGGTCGGGACTCGCGTACGTCCCAACGGCGGCCTTGCCGCCGAGCGCAGGGCTGGCCAACGCTGCGCAGGGTGGCTCCGCGCTCGCGCTCGGGCTCAGCTTCTGGCTCGCACACGGCGTGGGAGGAGGGGGCGGGGCGGTGCTGACGACCATCGTGCTGGGCGTCCTCCTCACCCACCTCGCCGCTCCCTCGCTGATGCGCCTCGCGCTCGGCGCGCCGCAATTGACACCGGCTCGGCTCACGACCGAGCTTAGTCCCGGCTCCTCACCGGACTGAGGCGATGGTGCCGACCTGGGTAGGCGTCGTCATGGCCATCTCGCTCGCCATCATCGCGCTCGCCGCCCTCGCGGTGGCGGCAGCGACCGCGAGCGCGGCGCTGGGAATGCGGGCGTCGCTCCGGATGCTCGAGGGCCTCGCGGGCCCGGCGCTCGACGACGCGCGCCAGCTCGTGAGCACGATCCGCGCAGAAGTGGACGGGCTCGCCGGGACGTCCCGCGACTTGCGTGCACGGGTGGTGAAGGCCGCCGACGCCGCCGAGGCGCGCCTCGCGGAGCTTGACGCGCTGGTGGACGTGGTGCAGCGGGAGGTGGAGTCGGCTGCGCTCGACATCGCCGCGACCCTGCGGACGGTGCGCCGCGGCGCATCGCTCCTCGATCTGGGCCGGCGCGTGATATCGGGAGGAGCGGGACGGAAGAAGCGGGGTCGCGGGCGCGACCGCGAGGAGGAGGACCACTGACGCGCTGGGTCTTGCCCGCGGCGGCCGCGCTCGCCGCGGTGGCGCTGTTTCCCGGCGTCGCCCACGCGTGGACGCCGGGCACGCATATCTATCTCGGCGAGTCGGTGCTCGCCAACCTCCACCAGCTCCCGAGCGCCGTCGCCGACTTGGTGCGCGCCTTCCCCTACGACTTTCTCTACGGCAACATCGCCGCCGACACGTCCCTCGCCAAGAAGTATGCCCCGGTGGGCCGCCACTGCCACGCCTGGCACGTAGGCCAGGAGATCTTCGATCTCGCACCCACCGACCCGCTGCGCGCGTTCGGGCTGGGCTATCTCTCCCACCTGGCCGCGGACACCGTGGCCCACAACTTCTTCGTCCCGCGCCAGCTGGTCCTCACGTCGAGCACGACGGCACTGGGTCATTCCTATTGGGAGAGTCGCTTCGAAACCCACCTCGGTGACGCCTACGCGAGCACCGCCAAGGAAGTCATTCTCCAGGACCACACCGCGAGCGACACGCATCTGGACGGGATCATCTCCCCGACGCTCTTCAGCGTGCGGACCAGCCGGCGACTGTTCCGGGGGATGGTGCACCTCACTGAGAGTCAGAGCTGGCAGTGGGCGTTCCAGACACTGCTCGAGGCGAGCCGGTGGGACTTGCCGGACGCGGACGTGGAGCGGCACATGGCGGTGGCGTTCGAGTACGTGATGGAGACGCTCGGGCAGGAGGACTCGCCGGCGCGACGCCTAGATCCGGCCGGGGCACAGGCGCTACTGCTCGCGAAGCGGATGCGGCGTCACGCGCTCAGCGAGGGCGCTCGCGACGATCCGGAGCGCCTCGAGGCGACGGCCGAAGGTCATTTCGGGCTGCCGGCCGCGTCGCTCGCGTTCTGGAAGGAGTCGAAGGCGCAGCGACCTTGGAGGGATCGGGCGCCGGGCTGAGCGGACCTACGAGGCCAGCTTCTCCTCCAGCAGTCGCTGCGTCACCTTGGGATCCGCCTTTCCGCGCGACGCCCGCATGACCTGGCCGACGAAGAACTGAAGCAGCTTGGTCTCGCCGCTCTTGTAGCGGCTCACTTCTCCGGTGTGGGCGCCGAGCACGTCGTTTACCCACCCGACGAGCACACCCGCGTCCGCCACCTGCACGAGGCCGAGCGCCTCGGCGACGGTCCGGGGCTCCCCCCCCCGCTCCGCCACTTCGACGAACACTCGCTTCGCCGCTTGATGTGAGACGGTGCCACCCCGCACGAGCGCGATCAGCTGCGCCAGCGCCGCAGCCGGCACGCGTAGCCGCTCGGCGTGGTCCTTGGCGTCCGCCAGCACCTCCCCCATCACCCAGTTCGCCGCGGCCTTGGGCTCCGCCCCGGCGCGCACCACGCTCTCGTAGTAGTCGGCGACCGCGCGCTCCGCCGTGAGCACGGCGGCGTCCGTGGTCGAGAGAGCGTACTGCGCCACGAAGCGCTCCCGCTTCGCAGCCGGGAGCTCGGGGAGCTCCGTCTGCTGCGCCGCGATGAGCTCGGCCGAGAGCACAAGCGGCGGCAGGTCGGGATCGGGGAAGTAGCGGTAGTCGTGGCTCTCTTCCTTGCGCCGCTGCGGCCGCACGCTGTTCGTCTTTGCGTCGTACAGCATGGTCTCCTGCACCACCATGCCCCCACCCTCGAGCGCGGCGATCTGGCGGTCCCGCTCGACGCTGAGCGCCTTCTCGACGTACGCGAACGAATTGATGTTCTTGACCTCGGTCTTGGTGCCGAGGGCGGTGTCCCCCGCGCGACGCACGGAAACGTTGGCGTCGACGCGCAGGCTCCCTTTCTCCATGTCGCAGTCGGAGATACCGGCGTACTCGAGCACCTGCTTCAGGGTGAGCAAGTACGCCCGCGCCTCCTGGGGCGAACGGAAATCGGGACCCGTCACGATTTCGATCAGCGGCACGCCGCAGCGGTTCAGGTCCACCGCGGTCACCTTGGGGAACCGGTCGTGCAGCGACTTCCCCGCGTCTTCCTCGACGTGCAGACGTACGATGGTGGCGGTCGCAATCCCGCGGTCAGGCGAGAGGTAGGAGAGCGATCCGTCGGTCGCGAGGGGATTCTCGAACTGCGAAATCTGGTAGCCCTTGGGGAGGTCGGGATAGAAATAGTTCTTACGGGCGAACAGGCTGCGCGGGTGCACGGTGCACCCGAGGCCCAAAGCCGCACGCACGGCGAGCTTCAGGGCGTGCTCGTTCGGCATCGGCAGTGCACCCGGCAAGCCCAGACAGACCGGGCAGATGTTGGTGTTGGGCGGCGCCCCGAAGGCCGCCGAGCACCCGCAGAACATCTTGGACACGGTGCGGAGCTGGACGTGCGTCTCCAGCCCGATGACGGTCTCCCAGCCGCTCCCGCCGCCCATCAGACGTCTTCTCCCGCCGGAACCACACGCTCGAGCGCGTAGGCTGCCTCGAGCATCTCGTCCTCGAGGAACGCCTGGCCGATGAACTGCCCCCCGATCGGGAGACCTTTGATCCGGCCCACCGGAAGGGACAGCGCGGGCACGCCCGCGAGGTTTGCGGTCACGGTGAAAATGTCGGAGAGATACATCGCCACGGGATCGGCGAGCTTCTCCCCGGCTTTGAATGCCGAACTCGGCGTGGTGGGGGTGAACAGGAGATCCACCCCGCGGTCAAACACGTTGCGGAAGTCCTGCGCGATCAGCGCGCGCATCTGCTGCGCCTTGCGATAATACGCATCGTAGTAGCCGGAGGACAGCACGTACGTTCCGACGAGAATGCGCCGCCGCACCTCCGGCCCGAAGCCTTCTCCCCGGGTGCGGCGGTACAGCGAGCGTACGTCGAGCTGGCCGTCGAAGCGCGGTCCGTAGCGCGCCCCGTCGTAGCGCGCCAGGTTGGACGACGCCTCGGCGGGGGCGATGATGTAGTAGGTCGGGACGGCGTAGGACGTGTGCGGCAGCGACACGTCGCGGACGGCGGCGCCGAGCTCCTTCAGGAGGCGGATCGCGCGGTCGCACGCGCGGCGCACTCCGGCGTCGAGATCGGGCGGGAAATACTCCTTGGGGATCCCAATCACGAATCCTTGCAGCGATTCTGGCACGGTGGGAAGCCGGAGCGGGTCGCGGTCCTCGCAGGTGGAGTCCTTCGGGTCGCGGCCGCTGATCACGGACAGCACCCGGGCCGCATCGTGCACGCTCCGTCCCAGCACGCCGATTTGGTCGAGCGACGAGCCGAACGCCACGAGCCCGTAGCGCGAGACGCGGCCGTACGTCGGCTTGATCCCGACCACGCCGCAGAACGAGGCCGGCTGGCGCACCGAACCGCCGGTCTCCGAGCCGAGCGCGGCCGGGACCGCGCCCGCGGCGACGAGCGCTGCCGAGCCACCGGAGGACCCTCCTGGGACCCGGACTTTGTCCGTGGGATGTAGCGTGCGACCGTACGCCGAGTGCTCGGTGGAAGACCCCATCCCGAACTCGTCGCAGTTCGTCTTTCCCGCGATCAGCGCGCCGGCGGCCCGGAGCTTCGCGACCGCCGTGGCTTCGAAAGGCGAGCGGTACGCCTTGAGCACTTTGGATCCGCAGGTGGTGGTGAACTCGAGCGTGCAGATGTTGTCCTTCACTGCGACCGGCATGCCGTACAGCACGCCCGACGGGTGGGCAGCCTGAGCCTGCTGCAGCAGGGACTTCCGCAGGTCCTTCGGGGGGGTGAGGCAAGCGTTGAGGCGCTTCGCCTTCACCAAGCGGTCGGCCGCCGCCTTGGCGCTGGCGAGCGCTTCGGTCGGATCGATCACGCCGGCGCGTCCTCCTCGAACTGCCCCAGCTTGGGCACGAGGAAGAATCCGTCCTTGAAGGCGGGGGCGAAGGTCTCAGGCCCAAACGCGAGGGGTGCAGGCTTCACCTCGTCGGCCCGGAAGCGCACGGCGTCCGGCCCGGGGATGAACGGCTTCGCGCTCTCGCTCGCCGCCACGCCGCTGATCTGCGCGACATAGTCGAGGATGCGCGACATCTGCTCCGCCAGCAGGGGGAGCGTCTCCTCGTCCACGTCGAGCTCCGCCAGCTGCGCGATCTTCAGCACTTCGTCACGCGAAACGCTCATGCGCTCTCCCACTCCCGCTCGAGCCCGGCGAAGACCACGAGCAACTGTTTAGTTCCGACCGCGGTATCGTCGAACTCCACGGTCACCTTGAGCCCGCGCCCAGAGCCGGCGACCGCGCGCACCACGCCCGCGCCGAACTTGCGATGACGCACGCGCTCACCGGCGACGTAGCGCGGCGCATCCTGCGATGCTTCCTCGTCCCATGGCGCTTCCGCTGCAGGGCGCGTGGCGAAGCGCTCCCGCGTCGTGCGTCCCCGGTCCCAGCGCGACGCGGTACTCCGCTCCTCGACCACGCGTCGCGGCACCGCCTCGAGGAAGCGCGACGGCTCGGACAGCTCGAGGCGGCCGCTGCGGTAACGGGTGCGCGCCCATGAGAGATACAATCTTTCGCGGGCGCGCGTGAGTCCCACGTAGCACAGGCGGCGTTCCTCCTCGAGTCCCCCCGGCACGCCCGCCGACCGTCCCAGAGGGAAGAGTCCGTCTTCCAGACCCGCGAGCGCCACCGCCGGCCACTCGAGCCCCTTCGCCATGTGCACCGTCATGAGAGTCACTCCCGCCGCGGCGTCCTCAACGGCGCCGTCGGCCGGGGTGACGAGGACCGCCTGCGTCAGGTAGCGCTCGAGCAGCGTTGCAGGCTCCTCGTCGCCGCCGCCCCCCCCGTTCGCTGCCCCCGCGTCCTCGGCCCATTCCGCCGCACCCGCCACGAGCTCCTGGACGTTTTCCAGGCGATCGATCCCTTCGGCCCCTTCCTCCGCCAAGTAGCGCTCGTATCCGGTCTCCGCGACGACCCGCTCGAGCACGGAGGCCGGGTCGGCCTGCCCCCACTCGTCGCGCAACCGCGCCAGCAAC
>QHTZ01000104.1 GCA_003221005.1 Gemmatimonadota bacterium | reverse complement strand
TCCGTCGGCGCGAGCGTAAGGTTCCGCGCCGTGCTGTCGGCCGATTGACCCGCCTGCTCGCCCTTCACACAGCCCAGCAGGGCTGCGACGCTCACCGCCGCGCTCAGTCGCATCCAGTGATTTCGCGTCATAGTCTCGCTCTCCTGGGGGTTGGACGTGCCGTAATATAGTGAGCCACGCGACGGGGGTTCCCGTCAGAGGCGGCTCTTCAAGGACTCAGGGGTCAGCTTCTGGAGGTAACCTGCGAGCAGGGTGAACCGGTCGGTGAGAAGGAGCACGCCGAGCACGATCAGCAGGCCTCCCGCAACCCGCTCCACCCACATGAGGTAGGGACGAAAGCGCTGGAACCACGTCAGGAACCGATCCAGCGCGACGGCCGTGAGGACGAACGGCACGGCGAGTCCCAAGGCGTACATGGCGAGCAGCGCCGTGCCCTGCGCGACGCTCGTGGCGGTGGCCGCGAGCGTGAGGATCGCCCCGAGGATCGGCCCGATGCACGGGGTCCACGCGGCCCCGAACGCTACCCCCACGACCGCCGACCCGACGTAGCCCAGCGGCTTGCGCGCGAGCTGCACGCGGCGCTCGCGCATCAGGAACGCCGGCCGCGCGACACCCAGGAGGTACAGTCCGAAGGCGAGGACCAGCACGCCCCCGGCGCGCCCGATCCAGACCTGGTAGCGCAGCAGGAAGCTCCCGAGCTGGGACGCGGTGGCGCCGAGCGCCAGGAAAATGACGGAGAACCCCGCGACGAACCACAGCGCGTGCAGCAGCGCGGTCCCCCGCCGGACCTGCAACTCCTCGGTGGAGAGCCCCGTGATGAAGCCCACGTAGCTCGGGATCAGGGGCAGCACGCACGGCGACAGGAAACTCAGCAGGCCGGCCGTGAAGGCCACCGCGAAATTCAGCCGCAGAAGCACACCGCCGACACAACCGTCGTCCAGCGGCCGTCGTCGGCGCACTCGGCGGTGGAGGTCACGTTCATGGTCCGCACGATCTCACCGGACAGCATCCACTGCTCGCGCCGCTGGTCCCACGCCTGCTCGGGATCGAAGGGGACACCGAGCACCGTCGCGAGCATCGACGCCGCAAGGTCTTCGGCGTACTCGCCCGCAGCCATCTCGTTCTGGCCATAGCTGTGGTGCTCGGAGATGTAGCCGTGGTGCGTCGCGTCCGCGGGCATCGCGACTCCGATCGACGCCGCCACCAAGCGGCTTGGCTCATTGGTCGACGATTCGGCGATAACCGCGAAGACAACCTGACCGGGCTTGAGGAGGGACAGCCCCTCTTCGCGATCGACGAGCTCGCAGTGCGGCGGGAAGATCGAGCTTACCCGCACGAGGTTAAAGTTGGCGAGATGCGCGTCCCGCAACGCCATCTCGAAGCTCGTGAGCTTCTCCTTGTGCCGGCCAACGCCCTTGGTCAGGAAGGCCTTGGTCGGCACGAACAAGCGTGAGTCGATCAACCTGGTTGCCTCGCCATGGTGAAGGGTTCGCTCAGCCGTCGTACCACGCCGACCGGTCGAGGGCGACCGGTGGCTCCGGGTCGCCAGTGCGATCGGCCGTGGCCCGCATGACTTGCGCCAGCACTTCGGCGGGGCTCAGCGCGACCTCCTGTACCTCCACCTTCGACCGCCCCCGCTCCTTGCCGCGCACGACCAGCATGTAGCGCGCGGTGTAGACCCGCAACCGCCCCGCCCCCTCGCCACCCGCCGCGCTGCGCGTCACCACGGCGGTGCCCCACTCGCGCCCCTCGCGCTTCAGCGGGCGAAACAGATAGATCGTCTCGATCTCCGCCGGCGGCACGTGGGCGGCCACTGCTGCTGCGAGCTGTTGCCAGCCCGGGCCGCGGCCCAGCCCTACCGGCTGACCGAAGCGGGCGTTTGAGCCTGCTCCCATCGCTCCACGTAGAAACGCAGGACGTGCATGAAGTCCTGCGCGTTGGTGACGACGCCGAAGGCCTGGTGCGTGCCCCGGTCCCGTAACTTCGTCACGATAAACTCGGTCTGATCGACGCAGATCGTGGTGAGCGGGCGCAACTCGTCCGGGCCGGGGCCGTCCACGAACGCCGGGAGCATGTTCCCCACGGCGATCGCGTGCAGGGCGGTGGCGACGAACACGGCGAAGGTGGCCTGCGTCGTGTAGGCGCGCATCGCGTCCTGCGCCTCTTGGGTGTCGGTCACGACCTCGGGCAGCGGCCCGTCGTCCCGAATCGAGCCCGCGAGGACGAAGGGCACGCGCTGGGTGACGAGGGCGTGCATGATCCCCTCGGTCACCAGCCCGCGCTCGACGGCCGCGGCGATCGAGCCGACGCGCCGGATGGCGTTGATCGCCCGCATGTGCAGGGCGTGACCGCCTTCCACCCCTTCCCCGGAGCTCGACATCCCGAGCGTCGTGCCGAAGATCGCCGCTTCCAAGTCGTGCACGGCCACCGCGTTACCGCCCAGCATCGCGCCCACGTAGCCGTTGCGGATGAACCAGATCATGTCCTGCCGCGCCCGGGCGTGCACCAGCGCGGGGCCCACCACCCACACGATCATGCCGCCGCGCTGCTTTTCCTCGCCCAGGAGCTGCGCCAGCACCGCGTAATCGACGGGCCGCTCGCGCGACACTTCGGTCTGCATGAAGCCGAATTCGTTGGCGCTGTGGCGGCCGGCAAGGAACCCCTCGGCGTGGACGTAAATCCCGTCGCTGCCGTCCTCCGTCGAGCCCACCGCAACCAGCCCGCCCTTCGGTACCTTGCGCGGCTCGGTGACGAGGAGGTCGTCCCTGGCCTGGCGGACGACCACGCAGTCCATGCGCGGCAGGCGCGGCCGGCGCCACGTCCCGCTCACCTTCAGGTAGGTGGGCAGGTTCGTGGTCGAAAAAAAACCGTCGGGGAGAACTCCGTCGGCGGGAGCGGGCTCGAAGCGCGCATCAGGCGCACCCGAGAGCGGCGGCGCGTCGAAGTTGGGTGGTCGATACTGGAAGCGGGGGCGGTTCACTGACAGAGAAAGCTAATGCGGAATGCGGAATGCGGAATGCGGAATGGATGGGGGGCGTTCGATTCCGCGCGCCACATTCCGCATTCAGAGCAGGTTCACGGGATCGCGGTCCACGACGACGCCGCGGCGCGGCCTCGCGCCGAACGCGCGCACTATGCGCCCCAGCGCCCGCGGCTCGGCCGCCTTCACGAGCAGGTGCCAGCGCCACCGCCCCTTGAGCCGCGAGATCGGGCAGGGCGCGGGGCCAAGCAGCGTGAGCGCGCCGCCCAGCCGCTCGGCGTTCGCCCGCGCGAGCCACGCCGCCACCAGCGCCGCGGCCCGCTCCGCCACCCGAGGATCTTCGTCCGCCGCGACGAAGCGCGCCAGCCCCACGTGGGGAGGATACACCGGGTGGGGCGGCGCCCGCAGCGGCAGCTCCGCCGCCGCGAACTCGCTCACCGAGTGGCTGGCCGCCGCCCGGATCGCGTGATGCTCTGGCGAGCGGGTCTGCACGTAGACCCGCCCACCCCGCGGCCCCCGCCCCGCCCGCCCTGCCACCTGCGCCACGAGTTGAAAGGTCCGCTCTGCCGCCCGGAAATCCGGTAGATGGAGACCGGTGTCGGCGTCCACGACGCCGACCACCGTCACGTTGGGGAAATCGAGCCCCTTCGCGATCATCTGAGTGCCGAGCAGGATGTCGATCTCTTGGCGGGCCACCCGCTCGAGGATTCGATGATGTGCCCACTTGGTGCTCGTCGTGTCGAGATCCATCCGCGCAGTGCGGGCCGCGGGAAACCGCAAGCCCACGAAGTGCTCGAGCTGTTGAGTGCCAAGCCCACGCATCCGCTGCGTCTCCTTGCCGCACACTCGGCACGCGATCGGGACCGGCTCCTCGTGCCCGCAGTAGTGGCAGCGCAGCGCCGGCGGGGTCTGGTGCACGGTGAGGGCGATGGCGCAGCGGGGGCACTCGCGCACGTCGCCGCAAGCGGGGCACTGCAGGTACGTGGCGAAGCCGCGGCGGTTCAAGAGCAGGATGACCTGCTCGCGGCGCTCGAGGGCGCCCCGCACCGCCGCGTCGAGCGCTTCGGACCAGGGAACCCCGCGCGCCTCGGGGACGCGAGGCGCGCTCCGGAGGTCGATCACCTCGACCGGCGGGAGGGGCCGCGCGCCGATCCGCTCGGGCAGCGCGAGCGTGCGAATCCTGCCGAGCTCTACGAGATGGAGCGCTTCGAGCGACGGCGTCGCGCTGCCGAGGATCAGTCGGGCACCTTCGATCCGCGCCCGCACCCCGGCGACGTCGCGGGCATGGTAGCGCGGCGCCGTGCCCTGCTTGTAGGTGGACTCCTGCTCCTCGTCCACCACGATCACTCCGAGGTTCTGCACCGGCGCGAAAATGGCGGAGCGGGGGCCCACCGCCACGCGGCGCTCCCCGCGCCGCAGCGCGCGCCACGCGTCCGCCCGCTCGCCTTCGGACAACCCGGAATGCAAGACCGCGACCTGATCCCCGAACACCCCCCGGACGCGGGCGACGGTCTGGGGCGTGAGCGCAATCTCCGGCACGAGGAGAATCGCCCCTTGGCCGGCCGCGACGAGCCGCCGCATGACCTCCAGATAGACCAGCGTCTTCCCCGAACCGGTGACACCATGGATAAGCGTGGGGACGTCGGGCGATGCGGCGATGATCGCCTCCGCGACGCGACGCTGATCCGCCGTGAGAATCGGGGGCGGCGGCGACGACAGCCCCGCGAACGGGTCGCGCGGTGCGGCGACCAGGTCGAAGCGCGCGAGTCCCTGCCGCACCAGTCCATCGAGCACAGCGGGCGAGAGCTTGAGCTGGGCCACGAGATGCCGTGCCGGCGCCGAGCCGCCCAGCGCTTCGACGGCCTCGTAGGCGGCACGCCGTTTGGCGGAGCGCTTGAAGGCGTGCTCGCGCTCGAGCAGCGACGGCAGGAGCCGGGTCAAGGTGAGCACGCGCTCACCCGTCTCCGGCGGCCCCGCGGGCCGGCCTGCCTGCCACAGGGGACCGGGGAGCAGCGCTCGGAGCGCGAGCCCGAGCGGAGTACCGTAGTAGTTGGCGATCCAGCGCGCTAAGCGCACCAGGGGAGGCGTGAGTGCCGGCTCGGCGTCAGGCGCTGCCAGCACGTCCTTGAGGTCGCGCCCCGGCTCGGGCGCGACGAGCCCTGCGACAACACCGATCACGCGCCGGCGCCGTACGGGCACGAGCACCCGAGCCCCCGGCACGGCGCGAGCGGCGAGGCCGTCGGGGATGTGGTAGGTGTAGGGGCGGGGGACCGGGAGCGGGAGGATGACCTCGGCGGCAGTCGCGAGGGAGGCCGGCGGAGGCGAGCTCATCGCCGGCGGACGCCCAGCCCCGGCTCGGTCGGCAGGCAGATCTGCCCGCCCTCGATCGTCGCGCCCCGGAACGGATCGTTCACCGTGAGCGCCGCGCCGTCGAGATCCGCGGCGTCGAGCAGCGGCGTGAAGTGCGCCGCGGCCGTGATGCCCAATGACGATTCAATCATGCAACCCACCATCACCAGCATGCCCTGGGCGCGCGCGGCCGCGACCATGCGCAGCGCTTCGCGCAAGGAGCCGCACTTGGCGAGCTTGATGTTGATGCCGTCCGCCGCCCCGGCCACGCGCGGCACGTCCGTCGCCACGACGCAGCTCTCGTCGACAATCACCGGAAGCACGCCCTGGCGCCGCAGCGCCGCAATCCCCTCGAGGTCCCTCGGCGGAAGCGGCTGCTCCACGAACTCCACACCAAAGTCGCGCAACACGGGAAGCATGCGGAAGGCCCGCTCGCGCGTCCAGCCCGCGTTCGCATCCACCCGGATCGGCTTGTCGGTGGCGTCGCGGATGGCCTTCAGGATCTCCTCGTCGCGATCGGTGCCCAGCTTGATCTTGAGGATCGGGTAGGACGACGCCTCGATCACCTTCTCGCGCATCCGCTCCGGAGTGTCGAGCGCGATCGTGAACGACGACCGCGGGGCGCGCGCAGGGTCGAGCCCCCACAGCCGCCACAGGGGCTGCCCCAGGCGCTTCCCCACGAGATCGTGGAGTGCGGCGGACAGGGCGGCGCGGGCGGCCGCGCTGTTCGGCGCCAGCTGAGCGAACCGCGCCTCCGCCTGCTCCAGATCGAACGGATCGGCGGGCAGGTGAGGCTCGAGCTTGCCCAGTGCCGCGAGCACGGTGTCGGCCGTCTCCCCGTAGTACGCCGAGGGATCGGCCTCACCCCACCCCTCCACACCGTCCGCGTCGGCGAGCCGCACCCACACGACGCGATAGTCGCTCGAGCCGCCGCGGGCGATGACGAAGGGATGGCGAGTCTTCAGGGTGATGACCTGGGTGCCAAGCCTGAGGGGCATGCTCAAGTATCCTGCGCCACCGTCGGGTCAGGCAAGCGCGCGCACGTGCGCGGCGACGCCCCGGGCGAGCCCCTCGAGCGCATACCCGCCCTCGAGCACGCCGATGACCGGGGCCGGCGCCACCCGCTCGCGGAATGCCGTCGTCCAGTGGGCCATGTCCTCCGGCTCGAGCGTGAAGCCGCCGAGGGGATCGCCCGCGAGCGAGTCGAACCCCGCGGACACGAGCAGCAGATCGGGGTGCCAGCCATCGAGGGCGGCGTCCACGGCCGCAAGCAGGTCGCGCACGTACACGTCACGCGCCAGGCTCGGAGGACGGGGCACGTTGAAGACGTTCCCCACGCCGCGCTCCTCGGCCGCGCCCGTGCCCGGGTACCAAGGGTACTGGTGCAGCGACACGTAGCGGATCGATGGATCGTCCTCCACCAGTGCCTGGGTGCCGTTGCCATGATGGACATCCCAATCGACGATCAGCACACGCGCGCGGCCCAGGGCCTGCGCGTGGCGGGCCGCAATGACGACGTTGTTGAGGAAGCAGAACCCCATGGCACGTCCCGCGAGCGCGTGGTGACCCGGGGGGCGGGTCGCGCCGAACGCCGTGCCGGTCTCGAGCCCCCGCTCCACCGCCCCACGCGCCACCCCGGCGGCGGCGAGCGCGCTTTCCCAGCTGCGCGGGCCCATGATCGTGTCCGCGTCGAGCACCCCGCCCCCGCGCGCCGCCAGCTGCTCCAGCAGGTCGAGGTACCGCGCCCCATGCACGCCCACGAGCGACTCCCGCTCCACGGGCGTCGCTTCGCACCACTCGATCGACCGGCCCAGCTCCGGCGCGCGAAGCGCCTGGAGTACCGCAGCGATACGCTCCGGACGCTCCGGATGCCCCACCCCCGCGTCGTGCAGCCCGCAGGCAGGGTGCCAGACGACGGTCGTGGTCACCTAGTTGTCGAGGTGGTGGCTCTGCAGCAGCTCGCGGATCGACTCCACCTCGCGGCGGATCTCCCGGCGCGCGGTGTCGAGCTCGACCAGCGTGCGCCGGTAACGGCGCCAGCCGAGCACGACCAGCACACAGCCGAGCGCGCAGGCCCCACCCGCGACGATCTGCTGGGTGGCTTCATCGCACCGGCTGACGCCGCGCAGGCAAGACAATGAAGGGCGCGTTGGCCCCGGCACCCACGGCGGCCAGCGTGACGGACTCGTCCAGCAGCGCCGCGCCCCGGAACTTGACCACGTAATCGTCCAGCGGCACGCTGGAGCGCTTAAGCGCACGGGACAACGCTTCGCGCTTCAACTCCATCACGGTCGTGGTGGGCTCGACGGCGATGACCACCTGATCCCACACATCGGTCACCATCACCCGAACCGCGAAGCGCTCCGACACGGCGGTCACACGACCTCCACCTCGGAGTCAAGCGGCAGCGTCGAGAGGAACCGGTCGAGCGCCTGGTCGAAGAATAGGGTCGACGCTCGGACCTGGCTCTTGCCAACGGCGCCATCGAGCGAACGCGCGCTGATCACTACCTCTTCACCACCTTGACCCCGCAACACTACGAACTGGGGCCCTTCCTTCTCCACGAAGGCGCTGGCATGCGGCACGCGCTCCGCGAAAAACTGCTTGGCCCGGGCGAGCACCTCGGCGGGCGGGAGGCCGACCGTTGCGGTGTGGGTCATAGGGACGTGAAAGATAGGAGCGCAGCCCCACCGTCGTGAGGGGCCACGCCGTTCTGAACGGAGCTGTTGCCATTCTGAGCGTCGCCCGTGCCAAGGCGGCAAACGAGTCGCCGCTGAAGACGGCACGGCGCTTGCCCAGGTGCCGCCGCGAGGCGACGTGCCTCACCAGTGCAACTCGTTATCACACAGCAGGAGGTGGTTGTAAAATGTTCCTGACTACGCGCAACTTCACGACGGATCCGGCAACCGATCTCGTCAACTTCGGATCCCGGATCAATCGGCTGTTGAACGCCCTGCCGAGCCTCGACTGGCAGCCCCGCGATAGCGCGACCGCAGCGTGGGTGCCGGCAGTGGACGTGTTCGAAGAGCCCGAGAGCATCCGCATCGTCGCGGAGGTCCCCGGCGTTAGCCCCGAGGACGTGAAGATCTCACTCGAGGGCAATGTGCTCACGATCCAGGGCACGAAGCAGCAGGTGGCGGAAGAGCGCACGCAGCAGGTGCACCGCTACGAGCGGGCGTACGGCGCCTTCGAGCGCAGCTTCACCCTCCCCAGCACCGTGGATGCGGGAGCCATCAAGGCGACGTACGAGCACGGCGTCCTGACGGTAACCCTGCCGAAGGTCGAGAAGGCCCGGCCCCGGCAGATCGCGGTCGAGGTCACGTCGAAGTAAGCAGCGCCGCGAGCCGGCGCTCGACCTCCGAGTTGGGCACGGCTTCGGCCCCGGCGTCGCGGGCCGCCCGCAGCAGGTCGGCCCGCACGTGCGATCCGTAGGCGAGCACTGCAGTTCCGCCGGCAACCCAACCCCGGATGCGATCCACCGCACCGGGGTTTTCTATCGCCACGACGGCGAGGTCGCACTCGGCCGCGTCCCTCACGACCTCGCCCCCGCTCGCGGCGACGACCGCGCCAAGCTTGGACCGGAACAAGAGGTCCGCGCCGAGGAAGACGCGCTTAGCCAGAGAGCAATTCCACCTGCACCGTGCGCTGCTCGACCCGACGGCGCCGCCAGAGGTTGAACAGCGACGATTTCCAGGGAACCACGAGCACCGCCTCGCCCGCCGGCGGATCCTCGAGCCCTTCCAGGATCAAGAACATCGGACCTCGGCGCTCGCGGACGGGCCGAACGCGATAGCCCTTCCCATGCCACGTGAGGTCTAACCGTTCCCCCTTCCCCCGTCCCCCTTCCCGCTCGATAAACACGTCGTCTTCGACCTTGTACACTCCCGGCGCCAGGCGCTCACCTGAGCGGTAGAATACGGGGTCGAAGGGCTCCCCGTCCCCGCGCGCGAAGTTCTGCTCGGTCGCCCAGTCGTACGCCTCGAGCGCAGCGACGTTGGCGCGCAACTCGAGGTGGTGGCGCAGCTCATGGGAGAGCGTCTCCCACGCCTCACGCCGCCAGTCGAAGTCTCCCGCGTCCAGCCGCGCCAGCGCCGTGAAGGAGCCGTGGTACAGCACGATCCGGGATTGCAGATCGGCACCGCCGCCGCTCCACTCCAGCGGGATGCATTCGCCGAGGGTGTACGCGTCGCCGCGTACCGGGTGGGGAATCACCTTGGGGCTCACGTCGATCGCTACGATGCCGTCGCGAAAGTCGGCCGGCACCTCACGCGCGAGGCGGTCGATCAGGGTGCGAAAGTCCTGGAACGTCATGACGGGACGAGGCCGTCACGTCCTGAGCTTCTCCGCGAGATACCCGGCGAGCCGCTCCCCGGCGACGCGTTCCTGCTGCAAGGTATCCCGGTCCCGCACGGTCACCGTCCCATCCTGGGCGACCGACTGGCCGTCGATCGTAATCCCGAAAGGAGTGCCCGCTTCATCCTGGCGGCGGTAGCGGCGGCCGATCGAGCCGGAGTCGTCGTAGAAGACGTTGAAGCGTCCCCGCAGGTCGTCGAAGATCCGCCGCGCGAGCTCCGGCATCCCGTCCTTGTTCACGAGCGGGAAGATGGCCGCCTTGAGCGGCGCCAGCGCCGGATGGAGCTGCAGCACCACCCGCTTCTCCCCTGCCACCTCCTGCTCGCGGTAGGCGTCGCACAGCAGCGCCAGCGTCGTGCGGTCCGCCCCGGCCGACGTCTCGACCACATAGGGGATGAACCGCTCGTGCGTCGCAGGGTCCAGGTACTCGAGCTTCTTGCCCGAGAACTGCTGGTGTCGCGACAGGTCGAAGTCGGTGCGGTTGTGGATGCCCTCGAATTCGTTCCAGCCGAACGGGAACTCGTACTGGATGTCGTAGGCATCCTTGGCGTAGTGCGCCAGCTCCTCGCGCGTGTGCTGATGAAACCGCAGCTTCTCCGGGCGCAGCCCCAGCCCCACGAGCCATTTCATGCGCTCGTGCCGCCAGAATTCGAACCACTCGCCGTCGCTCCCCGGCTTCACGAAGAACTGCATCTCCATCTGCTCGAACTCGCGCGTCCGAAACGTGAAGTTGCCGGGCGTGATCTCGTTCCGGAACGCCTTGCCGAGCTGGGCGATCCCGAACGGGATCTTCTGCCGGGAGGATTGGAGCACATTCAGATAGTTGACGTAGATCCCCTGCGCCGTCTCGGGCCGGAGGTACACGACCGCGGCGGCCTCCTCGACCGGCCCCATGAACGTCTTGAACATGAGATTGAACATCCGCGGCGGCGTCAGTGTGCCTCGGGAGCCGCACACCGGGCACTGCGCGTCCGGCTGGCCCGGAGTTCCCTTGATGCGGGGATCGTCCGCGCGGAACCGGTTCTTGCAGTGCTTGCAGTCCACCAGGGGGTCCGTGAATCCGGCGACGTGCCCGGACGCCTCCCACACCTTGGGGTGCATGAGGATGGCCGCGTCCAGTCCTTCGATGTCCTCGCGCTCGTGCACCATCGAGCGCCACCAGCGCTCCTTGACGTTCTTCTTCAGCTCGACGCCCAGGGGCCCGTAGTCCCACACCGAGCCCAGGCCGCCGTAGATCTCAGAGGACTGGAACACGAACCCGCGCCGCTTGGCGAGCGACACGAGCTTCTCCATCACACCGTCATCTCCGGGCATAAGGGCGGGAAGATAGGGACGCCGCTAGGGCGCCGGCAACCCGAACGCCTCGCGCGTGACGCGCGCGGCGAGCTCGGCAATCCCCCGGGCATCGAGCGTCCGCCCCTCACCGTCGAGCGCGTGCACGCCGATCAGACCCTCGACCCTCCCCGCGACCACGGCTACGCGTTTCCTCGCCGCCTGCCCGCGCCGCAGCACAACCCCCGACGCCTTCCCCACGAGTGACGTGCGGTCGAACGAGCCCTCCCCCGTGATCAGCAAGTCGGCCTTGGCCAGCGCAGCGTCGAATCCGACCCGCTCGAGCACCCAGTCGGCGCCCTGGACGAGCTGTGCCCTGGCGAAGAAGGCAAGCCCAGCCCCGAGGCCCCCGGCCGCTCCACCCCCGGGCAGGGTGGCGAGGTCGGCGCGGTCGAGGCGAGCGAAATGCGCCGCCAGCACCTCGAGCCCCGCAGCCAGCTGCGCCACCCCCTCGGGCGTGGCCCCCTTCTGGGGCCCGAACACCGGTGCCGCGCCCTCCACCCCGGTGAGCGGCGTCGTCACATCCGCGAGCGCCACCACCTGGGCGGCAAGCCCCCACCCCCCGTCCAAGCTCGCGAGGCCGCGCAGCGAGCTCCCGCCCTCCGGCAACGGCGTTCCGGAGTCATCGCGCAGAGTCCATCCCAGCCCCCGGGCGGCGCCCGTGCCCCCGTCGACCGTAGCCGAGCCACCGAGCCCCACGACTACCGTCTTGGCGCCGCGATCGACCGCTTCCCAAATGAGCTCGCCTACGCCACGCGTGGTTGTATGGAGGGGGTCGAGCTGATCTGGCCGCAGCAGCGCGATCCCGCAGGCAGTCGCGCTTTCGAACATCGCCGTGTCACTGTCGAGCCACCCCAGCAGGCCCTCGACCTTGGAACCGAGCGGCCCCGTGACGGCCACGCGCTCGCGGAGCGACTCCGGAGGGAGGACCGCCTCGAGGAGGCCGTCGCCGCCGTCCGAGATCGGGCAGTGGAGCACCCGCGCATCCGGGACAGCTAGGCGCACGCCAGCGGCGAGGGCGTCCGCTACTTGGCGAGGGCCAAGTGATCCCTTGAATGCTGCAGGAGCGACCAAGACAACCATCGTCATGCCGCACAATGCGCTAAATGACGCATAATGCTATACGCCTATTCGTGCGCACCTATGAAATCTCCGCACTGTGACGTGCATTACTGACTCGGCACTGTTCTTGCCTGATTCACCCGCGGTTCACTCTGTTCAAGGGCAAACCGTCGGTGACGACGGGGCGCAAAGCCAAGGGGTCTCGCGGAACGAGACAGCCCAGCTGCCAGAGTCGGCAGCGGCCCCACGCCCTTGAGAGAGCGCGGGGCCGCTTTGCATGGCGCCCCAAGCAGCGACTTTCGTCTCGCTCACATCGGGTTCTAGGGCGCACGATGTCGGGCAGGCGATCACCCCCCAGGGGCAACTCTGGGGGGTTTTGCTTTGATATGGGCGCAAATCAGGTCCCCGTGCGCCCGGCCGTTCTCGATGAAGACTCGGTTGGCGTCGTAGCCGCACGACAGCACGCCGGCGATATAAATGCCGGGAACGTTCGTCTCCATCGTCCCCGCGACGTGCTTGGGCACGCCGGTCGTCTCATCAATGCTCACGCCCGCGGCGCGCAACAGGCGTTGATCGGCGCGGTACCCCGTGAGCGCGAGGACAAAATCCGCGGCGAGGCTCTCGTTCGAGCCATCACCCTCCGACCGGATGACGACGCACGCGGGCTCAATCCGGACCACGCGGCTGCGCCACCGAACGGCAACGCTGCCGTCCTTCACGCGGTTCGTGATGTCCGGCAAGACCCACGACTTGACGCCCCGGTCGAACTGTTCGAGGAAGTGGACGATAGTCACGCGTGCGCCCACCCGGTGCAGCTCGAGTGCCGCCTCAACCGCGCTGTTCCCGCCCCCCACGATCACGACACTTTGCCGCCAGTAGGGGTGCGCCTCGACGAAGAAGTGAGAGACATGGGGCAGGTCCTCGCCGGGGACGCCGAGCAGATTCGGGGACTCGAAGTATCCCGTCGCATACACGAGGTTCCGGGCCGCGACCGTCTCCGGCGGGGTTCCCGGATGGCTGGCCAGGAGCTCGAACCCACCGTCCGTGCGCCGCACCTGCACGACTTCGCGATACTGCCGCACATCGAGCTGAAAGTATTCCGCCACTTTTCGGTAGTAGGTGAGCGCCTCGCGTCGGGTCGGCTTCTCGCCGCTCGTGACGAACGGCACGCCGGCGATCTCCAACCGCTCAGGGGTTGAGAAGAACGTCATATACAGGGGATAGCGGAGCAGGCTCGAGACGATGGAGCCCGTGTCGAACAGCGCGGCGGTGAGGCCACTGCGCTTCGCGGCTACACCAACCGCCAGGCCGCACGGCCCGGCTCCGATCACCGCGAGGTCAAGCATCGGGGCCGCACCCTGGCTCATGGGACTTCGACGATCTGGTCCCGCCGGGTGCCGACGCTCACGTAGTGGATCGGCGCCCCGGCGAGGTCTTGAAGCCGGTCCAGATAGGCGCGCGCCGCCGGGGGGAGCTCCGCGAGCCGCCGAATGCCACTGAGCGGGCGCTTCCAGCCCGGCAGACACTCGTACACCGGCTCCACGCGGGCCAGGCGCTCGACCTCGGCGGGCATGTTGTCGAGTGGCTCGCCCTCGAGGCGGTAACCCACGCAGACCGGGATCTCGGAGAAAGAGTCGAGCACGTCGAGCTTCGTGACCGCGAGCGCCGTCAGGCCGTTCACCCGGACGGCGTAGCGCACCACGACGGCGTCGAACCACCCGCAGCGGCGCGGCCGTCCCGTCGTGGCGCCGAACTCTCCTCCCAGGTCGCGCAGGCGCTCGGCCACCGGGGGCTCCGCCTCCGTCGGCAGCGGGCCGTTTCCCACCCGCGTCGTGTAGGCCTTCACGACCCCCATCACGGCGTCGATGGCGGTGGGCCCAATCCCCGCCCCCACCGCCGCGCCCCCCGCCGTCGTGTGGGACGACGTCACGTAGGGGTACGTTCCATGGTCCACATCCAGCAACGCGCCCTGGGCCCCCTCGAGCAGCACCGACTCGCCGCGCTGGAGCGCCTCGTACACGACGCGCCCCGCGTCCACCGCGATCGGGAGCAGTCTGGGCGCCAGCCGCTCGAGCAGGCCGACGTGCTCACCGGAGTCTGCCCGCTCGGCCGCGCCGAGCAGGCCGAGGAATTCGTTCGCCGCCTGCACCCGCGCGCACACGAGCTCGCGCGCCCGGCCCAGGTGGCGCAGGTCGCCCACACGGATCCCCCGGCGGCCGTACTTGTCTTCGTACGTCGGCCCGATGCCACGACCTGTGGTGCCGATCTGCTCGCGGCGCTCGCGCGCGCGGTCCAGCAGCTTGTGGTACGGCAGGGTGAGGTGCGCACGGTCGGAGACGTACAGCTTGTGGTCGGTCCGCACGCCGCGCGATTCCAGCGCGTCGAGCTCGGTGAAGAACGTCTCCGGATCGAGCGCGACCCCATTTCCGACGAGGCACACCGCGCCCTGGATAATCCCCGAGGGGATCTGGTGCAACACGAACTCGCCGGCGCCCGTGTCCACGGTGTGCCCGGCGTTGGCGCCGCCCTGGTAGCGTACGACGAGGTCGGCGCGCTCGGCGAGCACGTCGACGATCTTGCCCTTGCCCTCGTCGCCCCATTGGGCGCCGACCACCACCACACAGTGGGTTTTCGGTCCGAACATGACACCCCCACCCCAGCAAAAACGCCCCGACGAGCGGGGCGTTCGAGTATCCTCTGAGGGAAGGTAGACCCGGGACCAGCCTCCGTCAACGCTTCAGCGCTGCGCGGCGCCGAGCCCGCCCGTGAGCGTAGGAACTGTCCCGAGAACAGCGGCGACCGCGGCCGAGACCGCTCGAACCCCCTCCAGTGTCAATCGGTCCGCTGTGTCGCGTGCAGTATGAACCACCGCCGCCGTACGCCAGCCGCCCCGCATGATGGTCGCGCACTCCCGCGCCACCCGCGCGAATGCCCACCCGTCCACCACCACTGGCAGGAAGCGCCGGCGGCGCGCGCCGAGCCCGGTCGCGACCGCGTCCACCGTCGGGCCGGCGCGGTGCGCCACGCACAGCGTGGACCCGTCGTCGTCGATGCCGTCGAGATTGAGCACGACGGTGCCATCGAACAGGTTGGCGCGCTCGCGCGCGAGCGCGCTCGCGCCCAGCAGCCCGTACTCCTCTGCGTCAGGAAACAGGACTCCGACAGGCGCATCGCCGGGCAGCCGGTCCAGGATCGCGAGCACAGTCACGAGGGCCGAAGCGTTATCCACCGCTCCGGGAGAGCCGTTCGTGGCGCGATTCTGAAGCAGGAGCAGACCGCCGCCGAGGGCCGGTGCGGCGAGCAGCAGCTCGACCGGACGGCTCCACTCCGCTCCTGTCAGCCGAGCCGCCGCGACGAGCACGAGCGCGAGTGCACCAATGACCGCCACCCCCACGCCCAGCAGCCGCGTCGCCATCGAGAGGGGTTGTCCCTTCGAATCGTAGTGCGCAGCGAGCCACACCGCCACGCGCGCGCGCGCGCGGACGCCGATGAGGTTGACGCCGACGGCTGCCGCGCCCATCCCCCGCGCGACCCGCACGACGCCGCCGACCAACAGCGCCGCCAGCAGCATGCCGGCCGCCGCGTGGGCGGACGACGCTCCGAGGAGCGCGACTGTGATCGACGCCCAGACGAGAGCACCGCCCGCGTATATCGGCCCCGCGAGGCGGCCCGGCGGCACGACGGGAAACTGGTGCTCCAGGACGACGTAGCCCCGCCGGTCAAGCTCGGCCCGCAGCAGCTCGCGGGCGCGAGCGTGGTGGGGCGATCCGACGAGGCGCGGCGCGGCGAGGTCGGCCAGCACCCGCCGGTATTCGTTCACGCCGCGAGCAGCCGCCCGAGCCGCTCCCGTTCCGCCAGCGACACGGGCGCGAGCGGCGGCCGGCATGGCCCGCCATACAGGCCCACGGCATCCATCGCCGCCTTGACGCCAGCGGGCCCGAACTTGCCGACGATCTCCCGGTCGAGCGGCGCGAGCCGCTGCTGGAGCGCGCCGGCGCGCTCGCGGTTGCCGCAGTGGAACGCCGTATAGACCTCGGCGCACAGCGCCGCGGCAAAGCACGCCACCGCAAGGATCCCGCCCTCGCAGCCCATTTCGAGCGCCGCGTACAGCAGAGAACCCGACCCCACGAGCACCGACCACTCCGGCACGGCGTCCCGGTAGGCAGCGAGGTTCTTGGCGTCGCCGGAAGAGTCCTTGACCCCGACGATGTTCTCGTGGTCGGCGAGCTGTCGGAGCAGTCCGGCGGCGAGGGGCAGGTGCGTGTACTTGGGGATGTTGTAGATCAGGACCGGCACAGGGCTCGCGTCGGCCAGGGCCCGGTAGTGGTCGACGAGCGTCGCGGGCGTGGTCGCGGCGGCGAAGTAGGCGGGTGGCCGGACGAGAACCGCATCGGCACCTTCGAGGGCGGCGGCCTTTGACAGCGCCACCGCCTGTCGTGTGGATTCCCCCCCGGCGCCCGCCACCAGCCAGGTGCGGTCCGGCAGCTGCTCCCGCACTGTCCCGATCAGCAGCCGCTGCTCGTCAGCGTCGAGCGCGGCGGCTTCGCCCGTTGAGCCGGACACCACGATCCCGTCGAGCCCAGCGGCCAGCAGCGTCGCGACGTTGCGCTTGAGGTGCAGGGGCGCCACGTCGCCCGTGGCCGAATCGAAGGGAGTGGTGACGGGGGCGAGGACCCCGGAGGGGCGCCGCGCGCTCACGAACCGGGAAGCATGCGCGACAGGTCGTCCGGGATGGGGGCTTCGCGAGCGGCCGCCGTTTCCGCCGGCCGCGCAGGGGGGGGCCGGCGGTCCAGGCCACGTATCATCTGCTCGAACTCGGCCGGCACGGGCGCCGCCGCGATCGCGGCCTCGTGCGTGACCACGCCCTCGGCGACGAGATCGAACAAGTGCTGGTCCAGCGTCTGCGCGCCGTGGCGCTCGCGCGAGGTACGGATGTGCGCGCGCAGCTCCGGCAGCCGCCGCGCGTCCCGGATCATCTCGCGGGCGGCCCCGGTGCAGATCAGCACCTCGACGGCAGCTACGCGGCCGCGGCCGTCGGCCCGGGGGAGCAACCGCTGGGACACGACCGCCTGCAGCGACTCGGAGAGGCGCAGCCGCAGCGCGACCTGCTCTTCGGCAGGATACATGGCGATCACGCGCGCGACCGTCGTGACGGCATCGGGCGTGTCGAGCGCCGAGATGACCAGGTGCCCTGTTTCGGCGGCCCGCAGCGCTGTGTCCACAATCGGTGCGTCCCGGATGTCCCCGATCAGCACCACATCGGGGTCCTGACGCAGCGCAGCGCGCAGGCCCCGTCGGTAGTCGTCCGTGTCCACCCCGATCTCGCGCTGGGTCACCGAGGAGTTGATGTCGCGATGCAGGAACTCAATCGGGTTTTCCAGCGTCACGATGTGCCGCTGCTGATTTTGATTGATATGGTTCACCATCGCGGCCATCGTCGAGCTTCTCCCCGACCCGGCGGGCCCCGTCACGAGCACGAGGCCGTGGTCGGTGGACGCAACCGTGCGCAGGACCGCGGGAAGGTGGAGCGACTCGAACGACGGCACGTCGAAGGGGATGACCCGCATCACGATCATGAACGACGAGCGCTGTCGCAGAATGTTGACGCGGAAACGGCCGAGGCCGGGCATCCCCCACGAGCAGTCGTAGTCGCGGATGCGGTCAATCGTGGCCTGGTCATCCTCGTTCGGCATCAGCCGCAGGGCAATGGCCTTGGTCTGCTCCGGCGTGAGGCGCTGTTTGGTGAGCGGGACGAGCTTGCCGTCGATGCGGGCGCGAAACACGTCCCCCGCCTTGATGTGCAGATCCGAAGCGCCGCGGTCGACGGCTGCCTTGATGATCTTCTCGATGCCGCCCTGTGGGGGTGCCGCCTGGCCGCTCACCCTCGGGCTGCGCGACTTCGCCTCGTCCATCAGTAACCGGCCTCCTGATCCACCACGTTCAGCAGGGGCGCCCCTGCAAGATAGCGCCGGATGTTCTCGAGAATGAGCCCCGTTTCGCGCTCCCAGAAACGGGCGGTCACGGCGCTCGCGTGCGGGCTCACCAGTACGCGGGGGTGCCGCCAGAAGGGATGGCCGGGCGGGAGCGGCTCCTTTGCAAAGACGTCCAGCGCGGCGCCCCGCAGCCGGCCGCTGTCGAGCAGCTCGAGCAGCGCGTCCTCGTCCAGCAGCGAACCACGGGCAACGTTCAGGACGACCGCGCCTTCGGGCAGCCGCCGCAGCACAGCACGGTCCACGACGGCGGCGGTCTCGGGGGTGTGCGGCGCGGCGATGACGAGGCAGTCACTGTCAGCGGCGAGACGCGGCAGCTCCGCCGGGCCGCCCACCCAGCTTACGCCCGCCGGGCCGCCCTGCTCCGGCCGCCGCCGCACTCCAGCGACGCGCATCCCGAGCGCCAGCGCACGGCGCGCCACCGCGGCGCCGATCCCGCCGAGCCCCAACACGCCCACGCGGAGGTCCCGGAACTCGACTACCGGCACGCGGAGCTCCGTGAAGTCGTCCCGGGCCCACCGTCCCGCCGCCTGGGCCTCCCGCATCCGGTCGAGGCCGCGCGCGAAATAGGCGATCGCGGCGATCACCCAATCGGCGAGCGGCTCCGCATGGACCGCGGCCGAATTGGTCAGCACGATCCCTGTGCCCGCGAGGTGCGGCAGGCTCGCCCCCACACCCGCCGTGCCGCTGTGCACCCACTTGAGGGTACCACGGCCGGCGGCCACGACGCCCGGGGGCACTCCATAGCCGAGATAGATCTCCGCGCCCCGGACGGCGCGCGCCGCCTCAGGGGAGCCCGACCCGCCATCCCCGTCGCTCGCGGCGGGAGCGCCCGTTTCCACCACCTCCCAGCCCGCCCCCAGCGCGGCTCGGATCGCCTGCATCGCTGCCGCCGGAATGCGCCACGCGGCGACCGGTGAAGCCAAGTCCACCACGAGCCGCCGGGTCACTCTCCCGTCGACACCGCCCGCACGCCGGGATGATGCAACACGCTGGACAGAACCTCGTCGTGCAGGCGTTTCGGCCCGCGCAGGTCGAACTCCACGACGAGATCCACGTTCTCCTGGCGAGAGGCCGCACGCTCGACTTCGAGACCGGCCCGACGCACCAGGGCTTCGAGGTCCTCGAGCGCGGCCCCGTCCGGCTTGGCATGGATGAGCAGGTGGCTGCGGGTGGCGGCGCGGCCCACGAGTCCCTCCAGGCGGCGCAAGCCCCACAGGACGAGCATCACCAGCAGCGTTGTCCCTAAGGCCTCGAAGTAGGATTGCGCCCCCAATGCCATGCCGATTGCGGCCACGACCCAGATCGTGGCCGCGCTGGTGAGGCCGGTGACCGAGCCGCGCGCGTGCAGGATCGTCCCAGCGCCGATGAAGCCTACCCCAGGGAGGATTTGCGCCGCGATGCGTGCCGGGTCGCCGCGGCCGAGCGAGAGTGTGAACGACAGGGATGTGAACAGCGTGGCCCCGACGCAGATCAAGATGTTGGTGCGGAGCCCCGCCGGCTTGCCCGACAGCTCCCGCTCGAACCCGATCGCCCCGCCGCACAGCGTCGCCAGGCCGAGTTGCATGAGGAGCTGGAGATGGAGCACCTGCACGATGGTCTGGATGATTTGTGCCATCACGCCTCCCGCGGGTCCAGGAATCCCATGCGTCGCCGCACCTCGGTCATCGTGCGGCGCGCGAGGGCCTCCGCCTTGGCCGCCCCGGCGCGCAGCGTCTCGGTCACCCGCTGCGGACGCGCCCGCAGCTCCTGCGCCCGCTCGCGGATGGGAGTGAGCGCCGCTATCATATTGTCCGCCAGGACGCGCTTGCAGTCGAGGCACCCCCACCCGGCTGTGCGGCAGTTGTGCGCCACCTGCTCCTGGGTCGCGGGCGGCGAAAAGCCCTGATGAATCGTGAAGATGTTGCAGAGGTCTGGATTCCCCGGGTCCTTGCGCGTGACGCGAGCAGGATCGGTCGCCGCGGGCTTGAGCTTCTGCCAGATGGTTTCGGGAGAGTCGAACAGGCTGATGGTATTCCCGAGACTCTTCGACATCTTCGCCTGACCGTCCAGACCGAGCACACGCTTGGTCGTGGAGAGCAGCGGCTGCGGCTCGGGGAAGGTAAAGCCGTTCCCGAAGCGGGAGTTCCAGCGCCGAGCGATCTCCCGCATCAACTCGAGGTGTTGCAGCTGATCTTCACCGACCGGGACCAGGGCCGCCAGGTACAGCAGCACGTCGGCCGCCTGCAACACCGGATAGTTGAGGAGTCCCGCCGGTACGCTTTCCTGGCGCTGCGCCTTATCCTTGAACTGCGTCTGTCGTTCCAGCTCGCCGAGCGGCGTCACGGTGTTGAGCAGCCAGCTCAGCTCAGTGTGCTCCGGTACGTGCGATTGCACGAAGACGATGCAGCGCTCCGGGTCGAGGCCGGCGGCGAGCAGCCCCACCGCCATTTCAACCGTGCGCGGTGCCAGCGTGGCGACGTCGTACGCCTGCGTGATGGCGTGTAGGTCGACGACAGAGAAAATGCAGTCGTGCTGGGACTGGAGCTGGACCCAGTTCTGGACCGCGCCGAGGTAGTTGCCGATGTGCAGCTCGCCCGAGGGTTGGATGCCGGAGAAGACGCGCGCCATGGGCTGACAACCTACGAGACTGAGGTGGGGTGCCGCAAGGTGCGAGAAATCATAGACTTAGTGGACGTGGCCGTGGCGGCCGCCGGGCGCGCGGCGGCGTTCCTGCGCCAGGCGCAGCCACCCGCGCCCGAGGACTGGACCGAGAAGAGCCGACACGATTTCGTGACCGACACGGACCGCGGCGCCGAAGCGATCATCGCGGAAACGCTGACCCAGCGCATCCCGGGCTCGATCGTCGTGGGCGAGGAGCTGTCGCCTGCGGCGGCGCGTGGGGGAGACGTCGTTTGGCTCGTGGATCCGCTCGACGGGACGACCAACTACCTGCACGGCTATCCCCAGTACGCCGTGTCGATCGGAGCGATGGTGCGGGGGGCGTTGGGCGTCGGGGTGATTCACGACGTGACGCGTGATCTCGTCTATCGTGCCGCGAAGGGTCACGGCGCGTGGCTGGGCGAGCGGCGGCTTGCCGTCTCCACCGTGGCGGAACCGCGCCTCGCCCTGGTGGGAACGGGGTTCCCGTTCAAGCGGCTGGACGGCTTGGAGCGCTACATCCGTCAGTTCACGGCCGTGATGAGCGGCTCCAGCGGCATCCGGCGCGCGGGATCGGCCGCCCTCGACCTCGCCGACGTGGCTGCCGGCCGGTTCGACGCCTTCTGGGAGCTCTCCCTCGCTCCCTGGGACGTGGCGGCCGGCGTGGTCCTGATCCGCGAAGCGGGAGGCGTCGTGACGACCTTGGCTGGGGACGAGGACGTGCTGGACGGCGGGTCGCTCGTGGCTGGGAATCCGGTGCTGCATCGCTGGCTCAGCGAGCTGCTGCGGGCTGCCTGAATGCCCGGTCCCTTGGTGGAGTGCGTCCCGAATTTCTCCGAGGGTCGGAACCGGGAGACGATCGACGCGCTGCGCGCGGCGCTGCTCTCAGTGCCCGGCGTGCGCGTGCTGGACGTCCAGACGGACACCTCGCACAACCGCTCCGTGTTCACCTTCGTCGCCGCGCCGGGTCCTGCCGTCGAGGCCGCGTTCCGCGCCATGTGCGTCGCGACCGAGCGGATCGACCTGACCGGACACCGGGGTGAGCACCCGCGGATGGGGGCGACCGATGTGGTGCCGTTCGTACCGGTGCAGGGTGTCACCATGGACGACTGCGTGGCGCTCGCCCGACAGCTCGCCCAGCGGGCGGCCGCAGACCTCGAGATCCCGATCTACCTCTACGCCCGCGCGGCGACGCGCCCCGAGCGCGAGCGACTCCCCGACGTCCGCAAGGGTGAGTTCGAAGGGTTGCGCGAGCGGCTGGGACGCGATCCCGCGGCCGATCCCGACTTTGGTCCGCGGCGCATCCATCCGACCGCCGGTGCCACCGCGATCGGCGCGCGGCCGTTCCTCGTCGCGTTCAACGTCTACCTCGACACGCCCGACGTCACCATCGCCAAGGAGATCGCCAAGCGGATCCGGACGTCGGGCGGCGGCCTCCCGGCGGTGCAGGCGTCGGGGTTCGCGGTAGACGGAAGGGCTCAGGTGTCAATGAACCTGCTCGACATCGACGAGACTCCACCAGTGACAGTCGTGGGTGAAATAGAGCGTGAAGCGCAGAAACGTGGCGTGACAGTCGTCAAGAGCGAGATCGTCGGATTGATCCCAGAACGGGCCCTCCTAGGCACGGCGGCGGATCGTCTCAAGCTCGTGGATCCCGCGGCGCATCTGCTCGAGGCCAAGATCCGGGAAGCGGAAGGACCGACGCTGGACGGTTTTCTGGAGGAGCTGGCGAGCGCCGCGCCGGTGCCGGGCGGCGGCAGCGCCGCCGCGCTGGCCGGGACTCTGGCGGGAGCGCTCGTGGCGATGGTGGCACGCCTGACAATCGGCCGCGCCGCGTACGCGGCGGCCCAGCCCCGGATCCGGGAGATCCTCGCAGCAGCCGAGGCGCTGAGGACGGAGCTGCGACGGCTGGTGGACGAGGATGCGGCCGCCTACACGCGCGTGAGCGCGGCCTACAAGCTGCCCAAGGACGCGCCGGGACGGACGGTGGCCATCGACACAGCGCTGCTCGGCGCCGCCCAGCCACCCCTCACCACTGCGCGGGCGGCGGCCCGCCTGATCGCTTTGGCCACCGAGATCGGCGGGACCGGCAACAAGAGCGCGCGCTCGGACGCCCTCGTTGCTGAGGCGCTCGCCCACGCCGCGCTTGCCGGCGCGTTGGAAAACGTACGGGTCAACGTGGCGGCGCTGTCCGAGCCCGCGCGGGGGAAGGAGCTGGTGCTCGAGGCGGAACGGCTCAGCGCACCACCCTGAGCTCGGCCCACTCCACGTGCCGTGCCTCAATGACGTCCCGGACTTGGCGCTCGCGTCCGGTGAGCCCCGAGCCTCCAGTTTTCACTTCGAGAACCACGACCCGCCGCACCTGCCCCTCCGCCAGGCCATCGAACACGACGAGATCCACGGGGCTGCCGACAAAGCGCGCGTCCTTGGGGTTGTACTGAAACTCTGGGAGGTACGGGATCAGCTGCTCGTGGACCTTACCGGAGGTGACGGCCAGGCTTCGCTCGATCGCGGCGTCGCGGATGGCGGCCGTGTAACGCGCCTTCCACGTCAAGAGGTACAACCAGGCGATGAGCAGCCCGAGCGCTAGCCCGAGGACGAGGCCCGACAGGATCGCGGGCACTTGAGGCTCGTGAGAGATGGGAGGGTCTCCTACGCCACGGCCGGCAGCCTAGGGTCGATTTCGGTCAGCGTGCCGTGGTTGTCGAACGTGACCCGCGACACATAATTGACGCCGTACGAGTACGTGCACACCCAGCCGTTCTTGTTTCGCTCGACCGTGACTCGATTCTCCTCGAACCTCCAGCGCCGCTGCAGCGGATCACCCAGCGCGAGGATCAATACGGCGGCGGCAGCCCGCCGGGCATCTCGCTCCGTCACGACTCGCTTCAGTCCGGGGCGATATGTGGCGGGTGATGTGAGCACGAGGGGCAATACGGTGCCGCGGTCGCTAATCTGAGCGACGAGCGTCAAGGCGTTCCGGGCAATGCCGATCCCCCTTGGGTAGGTGAGGACGTAGTAGAAGCGCCGTCCCGGATATGCGGCCTCGACGATCGCGTTGCGAAACCGCGCGGGCCCTTCATCGCTGCCGTAGCCCGGATGCTCGCGCTCGAGCCACGCCTTGAAGATCTGCAGCCCTCCGCCTTGTGGCGCGAGCAGTTGCAGGGCACAGCCGCCGACAAGGAGTGTCCTCATGCTACACCCACCGGAACTTCCGGCAGGTGCTTCATCGCCTCCGCCACTAGGGCTGCCGGGTACTCGTAGTCTTCGAGCTTCCCCCGCTGGTAGGCCTCGTAGGCTCCCATATCGAAATGCCCGTGGCCGGACAGGTTGAACGCGATCACCCGCCGCGTTCCCTCCCGCTTGCATCTCAGGGCCTCGTCGATCGCCACGCGGATCGCATGCGCCGATTCGGGCGCGGGGATGATCCCCTCGGCACGGGAGAACTGCACCGCTGCGTCGAACGTGGTGAGCTGGTTCACCGCCCGGGCCTCGATGTGGCCGCTCGCCACGAGCGCGCTCACGCTCGGCGCCATGCCGTGGTAGCGCAGGCCACCAGCGTGGATCCCGGGCGGCATGAAGGTGTGGCCCAGCGTGTGCATCTTGACGATCGGCGCCATTGCCGCCGTGTCGCCGTAGTCGAAGGTGTACTTGCCCTTCGTCAGGGACGGGCAGGACGCGGGCTCCACCGCGACGATCGTGGTCTTCTTGCCCTCCGTCAGGTTCTTGTGCAGGAACGGGTACGCGAACCCGCCGAAGTTCGATCCTCCGCCCGCGCACCCGATCACGATGTCCGGATATTCTCCCGCCAGCGCCAGCTGCTCGAGCGCCTCGAGGCCGATCACGCTCTGGTGCATCAGCACGAACCCCAGCACCGAGCCGAGGCTGTATTTCTTCCGCCCCCCGCTCGTCGCCGCCGTCTCGACCGCCTCCGAGATGGCGATGCCGAGCGAGCCGTTCGACTGGGGATCCTCGGCACGCACTCGGCGGCCGTATTGGGTGCGGTCCGTGGGGCTGGCGTACACCGTCGCCCCATAGTTCTCCATGATGATGCGGCGGTACGGCTTCTGCTCATACGATACGTTCACCATGAAGACTTCGAGATCGATGCCGAAGAAGTTGCACGCCATGGCGAGCGCGCTCCCCCACTGTCCCGCCCCGGTCTCTGTGGTGAGTGCCTTGACCCCTTCCTGCTTGTTGTAGAACGCCTGGGCAACGGCCGTGTTCGGCTTGTGCGAGCCGACGGGAGAGACGCCCTCGTACTTGTAATAGATGTGCGCCGGCGTATCGAGCGCGCGCTCGAGGCGTACCGCGCGATGCAGTGGGGTCGGGCGCCACAAGCGGTACACGTCGCGGACCGGCTCGGGGATTTCGATCCACCGCTCCGGGCTCACCTGCTGCATGATGAGCGCCATCGGAAAGAGGACCGCAAGAAAGTCCGGGGTGACGGGCTCCTTGGTGCCGGGGTGGAGTACTGGCGCCGCAGGGACCGGCATGTCCGCGTTGATGTTGTACCAGGCCTTGGGGAGCCGCGATTCGTCGAGGAGAAACTTGTGCTGGGTCATGCCTCTAAAGATTCACGCCGGGGCCTCGGTCCGCGAGCGTGAGAATCCGGGGGGGGCCTCCGTTCTCGACGACGGCCACGGTGTGCTCAAAGTGGGCCGACAGCGAGCCATCCTCGGTGACCACCGTCCACTTGTCGTCGAGGGTGCGGATGCCGGGCCCCCCAACGTTTACCATCGGCTCGATCGCGATCGTCATGCCGGCGACGAGCCGTGGCCCCCGCTTCGGCTTGCCATAGTTCGGGATCTGGGGCTCCTCGTGGAAGCTCGAGCCGATCCCGTGCCCCACGAGTTCCCGCACGACGGAGTACCCTGCTCCTTCCGCCACCTCCTGCACCGCGTGGCCGATGTCCCCGACGTGGTTGCCGACGCGTGCCTGGCCGACCCCGGCCATCAGGGCGGCCTGCGTCACCTGGAGCAGCCGCTGCGCCTCGGGCGGCACCCGACCCACGGGGAACGTCGCGGCGGAGTCGGCGTGCAGCCCGTCGAGCCACACGCCGACGTCCACGCTCAAGAGGTCGCCCTCACTCAGGACGCGCTTCGGAGACGGAATGCCGTGCACCACTTCCTGGTTGATGGACGTGCACAGGGTCGCGGGGTAGTCGTAGAGCCCCTTGAAGGAGGGCCGGGCGCCGGGATGGCTGCGGATGAACTCCTCGGCGCGACGGTCGAGCTCCTCGGTCGACACGCCGGGGCGGACGTGCCGCGCAACGAGGGCGAGGGTGGCGGCCACAATGCGCCCCGCGGCGGCCATCGTCTCGATCTCGCGCGGCGACTTGATGGTGATCATCGCCCGATGATGCGCTTGATGTCGGTCGCGATGTCCTCGATCGTACCCGTGGCGGGCACGCGGTGCACGTTGCCGCGCTGCGCGTAGTGGGCGATGAGGGGGGCGGTGTCGCGCTGGTACACCTGGAGCCGGGTACGGATCGCCTCGGGCGTGTCGTCCGAGCGGCCTTCAATGCCGGCGCGCTGCTGCAAGCGGCGCACCAGCTCGTCCTCGGAAACGTCGAGCAACAGGATGTGGTTGAGCCGCTGGCCCCGCTCGGCAAGCGTGCGATCGACCAGCTCCGCCTGCGCTGCGGTGCGCGGGAATCCGTCGAACACCGCGCCGTCCTTCGCCTCGGCCTTGGCGAGCTCATCCTTGATGAGCCCCAGGATCACCGCGTCGGGGACGAGCTTGCCCTCGTCCATGTAGCGCTTGGCTTCGCGTCCCAGCGGTGACCCGGCCTGCACCGCGGCGCGAAGGATGTCGCCGGTCGTGATCTTGGGGAGCCCCAACCGCTCCGCGAGCAGCCTTCCTTGCGTGCCCTTTCCCGCGCCCGGGGCGCCGAGAAGGAGAATGAACACGCTAGCGGCGGAAGCGAACCCGCGTGCCGCCGCCCCCGGGCCCGCCGCCTTTCATGAAGCCGTCGTAATGCCTGAGCAGGAGGTGCTGCTGCACCTGTTGCACGGTGTCCAGCGCGACGCCCACCACGATGAGGAGCGCCGTGCCGCCGAACCCGAACGGCATGTTGAGCACGTTGGAGATCACGATCGGGAGCATCGCCACCACGGTGAGGAAGATGGCGCCTGGGAAGGTGATGCGGGACAGCACTTCGTCGATGTAGTCGGCCGTCGCGGCGCCCGGCTTCACGCCGGGGATGAAGCCACCCTGCTTTTTCAGGTTCTCCGCGAGGTCGACCGGATTGAAGATGATCGACGTGTAGAAATACGCGAAGAACACGATCAGCGCCGCGCTCGAGACCACGTAGACCCACGAGGTCACGCTGAAGTAATCGGCCAGGCGCTTCAGCAGCGCGTTGCCGCTGAACGTGGCGAGCGTGCCCGGCACGATGATCAGCGACTGGGCGAAGATGATGGGCATCACGCCCGACGAGTTGATGCGCAGCGGGATGAACGTCTTTTGCCCCTCGCGGATGCGGCCTCGACCCATCACCTTGCGCGGGATCTGAATCGGGATGCGGCGCGCCGCCACGGTGACCGCCACCGTGCCCGCGACCACGAGCACCATGACGCCGAGCACGGCGAGCAGCACGGGGAAGGTGAGCGAGTGGGCCTTCAGCGCCTCGACGGTGCGCAGCGTCTCCGGCCAGATCCGCTCGATGATCGAGAAGAAGATCAGCAAGCTCGCACCGTTGCCGATACCCCGCTCCGTGATCTGCTCGCCCAGCCACATCACGAAGATGCCGCCCGTGGACAGGGTGAGCACGGTCGTTAGTCGGAAGCCCCACCCCGGCGACGCCACCGCGCCCGGGAGCTGCTCGGTGAAGAGCGCGTACCCGTACGCCTGAAACAGGCACAGCACCACGGTGAGGTAGCGGGTCCACTGCGTGAGCGTTTTCCGCCCCTCCTCATCCCGCTGCATCTTCTCGACGACTGGGAACACGGGCGCGGCGAGCTGGAACACGATGCTCGCCGAGATGTAGGGCATGATCCCCAGCGCGAACACGGTGGCGCGCGAGAAGCCGCCGCCCGCGAACAGGTCGTACAGGCTGAAGAGGGTGCCCTGCCCCGCGTTGCGCAGGAAGTCGGCGAGCGCCTGCACGTTCACGCCCGGGGTCGCGATGTGCGCCCCGGCGCGATACACCACCAAACAGATGAAGGTGACCGAGAACTTCTCCCAGAGGTCGTCCGGGAGCTTGAACACGTTCAGCCAGGAGGGAAGCCGAAACGACATGAGCGACTCAGGCCTCGATGGTACCGCCCGCCTGCTCGATCTTGGCGCGCGCGGACGCGGAAACGGCCACGCTCTTCACGACGAACTTCCGGCCCACGTCCCCCATGCCCAGCAGCTTGACGGGATGGTCGGGGCGGCGGACCAATCCGGCGCCGAACAGCGTCTCCGGGGTGACCTCGACCCCCTCGGCGAGCTTGGCCAGATATCGAACGTTCACCACCTGCGCCGGCTGCTTGAAGGGGTTCGTGAACCCGCGCTTGGGAATCCGGCGGATCAGCGGCATCTGGCCGCCCTCGAACCCCGGGCGGGTCTGGCCTCCCGTGCGCGCTGTCTGCCCCTTACCGCCCCGCCCGGCCGTCTTGCCGATCCCCGACCCGGGGCCGCGGCCCTTGCGGATGCGGGCGCGATGAGAGCCGCGTGGCGGCTTCAGGCTCTGCAAGGTGACCCGTTGCACGGCCGCGGCCGGCGTCTTGGTCCTGGCTTTCGTCCGCCGCTTCGTCTTCGCCTTCGCCATCCCTCTACTCCTTGGCCTTCGCCGGCGTCACCGCGACGAGGTGGCGCACACGATAGAGCATCCCTCGCAGCGCAGGATGGTCCGGCTTGACCACCGTGTCCTGGTGGTGCTTCAGACCGAGCGCCTCGAGCGTGCGCCGCTCGACGGCGGGACGGCCGATCCCGGAGCGCCGCTGGAGGATGCGGAGCTTGCCCTTGCCCGGCGGGGGCAGGACGGGGTCGCGCCCCGATTTCCGCTTGCGGTACTTCCTCGTGGGCGGGTTCCTAGCCACGCGTCGCCTCCTGTCGCGGCTTGTACGGAATCGCCTCCACCTCGATGCCGCGCTCCCGCGCGACGCGCCGCGGCGTGGTGAGCCGCAGCAGCCCGTCCAGGGCCGCACGCACCATGTTGTGCGGGTTGGTCGAGCCCAGGCTCTTCGTGAGGATGTCGCGCACGCCAGCGCACTCGAGCACGGCCCGTACCGGACCGCCCGCGATGACGCCGGTACCGGTGGCGGCGGGCTTCAGGAGCACCCGCCCCGCCCCGTGGTCGCCGATGATCTCGTGCGGGATCGTGCCCCCGGTGAGGGGGATCTCGAGCATCTTGCGGCGCGCCGCCTCGACCGCCTTGCGGACGGCCTCGCTCACCTCGTTCGCCTTCCCGGTGGCGATGCCGACGTGCCCCTGCCCGTCCCCGACGGCGACCAGCGCATTGAAGCCGAACCGGCGCCCGCCTTTCACGACCTTCGCGACCCGGTTGATGGCGATCACGTTCTCGATCAGCCCGTCGCCTTCCCGCTGGCGCTCGCCCGAGTCGCGGCGCTCGCCGCCCCGCCCACGACCGCGACCCCCGCCTCCACCACGGCCGCCCGGGCCACGCGGTGGACGGTGCGGCGGCGTCGGCGCTGCTTGCGCCGGGGCCGCCTCTGGCGCCGCGGCAGCGGCCGCCGCGGGTTCCTCCGGCGCTGACGCGCTCTCCGGCGCTGACGCGCTCTCCGGCGCCGATGCGCCGGGTTGGTCCTTTTCGTCCGTCATCAGAACTCCAATCCGCCCTTGCGGGCGCCGTCGGCCACCGCCTTCACGCGCCCGTGGTAACGATACCCGGCGCGGTCGAACACGACCTTGGTGATGCCCTGGCTCTTGGCTTTCGCAGCGACCAACTGGCCGACGCCGAAGCTCTTTCCGGTCTTGCCCTTCCCCTCGGCGGCGATGCCCTCCGAGCGGTCCGATGCGCCGATGAGCGTGACGCCGCGGTCGTCGTCGACGAGCTGCGCGTAGATGTGCTTCGAGGAACGAAACACGACGAGCCGCGGACGGGTGGCGCTGCCGCGCACCGTCTTGCGCACCCGCAGGTGCCGCCGCGCCCGGCGCTGCGCTCGCGTCCTCACCTTGCGGAGCGATCGCATGGCTACTTGGCCACGGCCTGAGCCGTCTTGCCCGCCTTGCGGCGCACCTGCTCGCCCACGTAGCGGATCCCCTTGCCCTTGTAGGGCTCGGGGGGCCGCACGTTGCGCAGCTCGGCAGCCACCTGGCCGACCAGCTCCTTGTCGACGCCTTCGATCTTGACCAGCACGTTGTTGTCCACCGAGATCTTGATGCCCTGCGGCGCGTGGTACGGGACGGGGTGCGAGAACCCGACCACGAGCTGCACGCCGAACGGCTTCGCCTCCGCCTTGTAGCCCACGCCCTGGATCTCGAGCGCCTTGCTGAACCCCTTGGTCACCCCTTCGACCATGTTGGCGACGAGGGTGCGTGTGAGGCCGTGCAGCGCCTTGTGGCGGCTCTCGTCTGAGGGCCGCCGCACGACGAGGGTGCCGTCCTCGAGCGCGACGCTGAGCTCGGCATGAATGGTCCGACCGATCTCGCCCTTGGGCCCCTTGACCGTGAGCCGCGAGCCGTCGATCTGCGCCGTGACGCCCTTGGGGAGCGGAACCGGCCGCTTGCCGATGCGCGACATGACGCCTCCTACCAGACCACCGCGAGCAACTCGCCGCCCACGCGGGCGGTGCGGGCTTCGCGGTCCGACATCAGACCCCGGGGCGTCGACAGAATCGCCATCCCGAGGCCGTTCTTGACGCGTGGGATCTCGCGCGCCTTGACGTAGCGCCGCAGACCGGGCGCGGAGATCCGCTGCAGCTCGCGGATGACGGGCGCGTCGTTGTGGTACTTGAGGTAGAGGCGCAGCAGCCCCTGCCGCCCGTCATCCAAGACCTTGTAGTCGTGGAGATAATGGTTGTCGCGGAGCAGCCGCGCGATCTCCACCTTCAGCTTCGACACCGGCATGTCCACCCGTTTGTGCCCTGCCAGGCAGGCGTTGCGCACCCGGGTGAGCATATCGGCGACGGGGTCAGTTACGCTCATCTCGTCGTTCCGTCCTTTACCAGCTGGCCTTGCGCACGCCGGGAATCTCCCCGCGCAACGCCAGGTCGCGGAAACAAATGCGGCACAAGCCGAACTTCCGCAGCGTGCCCCGGCTGCGACCGCAGCGCTGGCAGCGGTAATAGCCGCGGACCTTGAACTTCGGCTTCCGTTTCACCTTTTCGATCCACGTCTTCTTCGCCATCCCTCGCCTCCTAGGCCGCGACCGGAGCTTCGCCCCGGAACGGCATGCCCATCTCCCGGAGCAGCGCCAGAGCAGCATCGTCGCGGCCGGCAGTCGTGACGATGGTGATGTCCATCCCGTGGATCTTCTCGACCTTGTCGTAGTCGATCTCAGGGAAGATCATCTGCTCCTTGATGCCGACCGTGTAGTTGCCCCGGCCGTCGAAGCTCTTGCTCGGGAGCCCGCGGAAATCGCGCATGCGCGGCACCGCGATGGTGATGAACCGGTCCAAGAACTCGTACATCCGCGCGCCGCGCAGCGTGACGGCACAGCCGATCGGCACGCCTTCCCGTAGGTTAAAGTTCGCGATCGCCTTCTTGGCGCGCGTCACCACCGGGTGCTGCCCCGTGATGGCGGCGAGCTCGGCGACGGCGGCGTCGAGCCCCTTGGGGTTCTTGGGCGCGTCACCCATCCCGACGTTGAGCACGATCTTCACCAGCCGCGGAATCTCGTGCGGGTTCTTGAAGCCGAACTGCTGCTGCAGCTTCTGGCGGACCCGCTGCTCGTAATGGTCCAGCAGCCGCGGCCGTGGAGCCGGCTCGGGCGGCGGGCCCTCGGGCTCGGGCGCGCGGGGCTGGCCCTCCGGCGCCTTCTTCCCCTTGCCCCGGGGCTTCCCCTCGGGGGTCGGGATGCTCTTGTCCTTGGCCTTCCCTTTGCCCTTGCCCTGCGGGGGCGCTTGGGTGTCCTCCGGGGCGTCGCCCCGGGGTTGTGCGTCACCCCCGGCTAGGGGGGCTGGGGGGGCTGGAGCTGGGGCGTCACCACCCTGGGGCGTGGCCTCGGGGTCGGGCTTCGGGTTGTCGTCGATCACGAGCCTACCTCACCCGGGGGATCGGCTGGCCGGACTTGACCGCCACCCGCTCCACCGTGCCGTCCTTGTCCCGGCGCCGCCGCGTCCGCGTGGGCTCGCCGGACTTGGGGTCGAGGAGCATCACCTTGGACGCCGCGATCGGAGCCGGGATGTCGATGATACCACTCGTCCCCTGGGCTGTCGTGGCGCGCTTGTGCTTCTTCACCACGTTGACCCCTTCGACCACCACACGGAACTCCTTGGGGTGCACCTCGAGGATCTTGCCCTCGCGGCCGCGATCCTCGCCACGGATCACGCGCACGGTGTCGCCCTTGGCGAGGTGCAGCTTGTGGCGCGGTGGCTCGGTGCCGCGCGCGCGGCGGCTCTTGCGGTACACCAGCCGTCTCATCTCAGATGACCTCCGGCGCCAGCGAGACGATTTTCATGAACCGCTTCTCGCGCAGCTCGCGGCCTACGGGCCCGAAAATGCGCGTGGCCCGCGGCTCGCCCTGGTCAGTAATCAGCACTGCCGCGTTCTCGTCGAAGCGGATGTAGGAGCCGTCCTTGCGCTTGGTCTCCTTGGCGGTGCGCACGATCACCGCCCGCGCCACCTCGCCCTTCTTCACCTGGCCGGTGGCGATCGCGTCCTTGATCGTCACGACCACGATGTCGCCGAGCCCCGCGTACCGGCGCTTGGAGCCACCGAGCACGCGGATGACCAGGGCCTTCCGGGCGCCCGAGTTGTCCGCGATCCTGAGGATCGACTCCTGCTGCACCACGGTCCCGTCCCTTCCTCAGCGTGCCCGCTCGACGATTTCGACCACGCGCCACCGCTTGGTCTTGGAGAGCGGCCGCGTCTCCACGATGCGTACGGTGTCACCGACCTTCGCGCCGTGCTCGTCGTGCGCCGCGACCCACTTCGTGCGGACGATCTGCTTGCCGTAGAACGTGTGAGCGAACCGGCGGGTGAGCGAGACCGACACCGTCTTCTGCGCCTTGTCGCTCACGACCACGCCCGTGCGAACCTTGCGGCGGCCCCTCATGTCGCTTTCCTCTCGCGCAGAATGGTCGCGATGCGCGCGATGTCGCGCCGCATCGTGCGGAACTGCAGCGGGTTCGCGATCGCCTCGGTGCCCCGGCGGAACGTGAGCCGGAACTGCTCCTCCTGGAGCACCGCCAGCTTCTGCTCCAGCTCCTCGGTCTTGAGCTCCCGCAGCGCGTCGGGTTTCAGCTTGGCCATCTCACCGCTCCTCCCGCCTCACGAACTTCGACTTGAGCGGCAGCTTCGCCGCCGCGAGCGCTAGTGCCGTACGGGCCGCGGGCTCTTCGATCCCCTCGAGCTCGAGCATCACGCGTCCCGGCTTCACCACCGCCACCCAGCCCTCCGGATTCCCTTTCCCCTTGCCCATGCGCGTCTCGGCCGGCTTCTTGGTGATGGGCTTGTCCGGAAACAGCCGGATCCAGACCTTCCCGCCCCGCTTCATCTCGCGCGTCAGCGCGACACGCGCCGCCTCGATCTGCCGGTTCGTGATCCACCCGGGCTCGAGCGACATGAGGCCGTAGTGGCCGAACGCCACGGTGTTGGCGCTCGTCGCCATCCCCTTGGTGCGGCCCTTGAACCGCTTGCGAAACTTGACGCGCTTCGGCGCGAGCATCCGTCAGACCCCGGTCGAGTAGGTGCGCCCCTGCACGTCCTCGGTGCGCTCGCCCTTGAAGATCCAGACCTTCACCCCGATGGTGCCGTAGGTCGTCTTCGCGGTCGAGAGGGCGTAATCCACGTCGGCCCGCAAGGTGTGCAGCGGGACGCGGCCCTCGTGGTAGCCCTCCGTCCGGGCGATCTCGGCGCCCCCGAGGCGGCCGGCGGTCTTCACCTTGATCCCCTGCGCCCCCATACGCATCGCGCTCTGCACCGCCCGCTTCATGGCGCGGCGGAACGAGATGCGCTGCGTGAGCTGGTGCGCGACGCTGTCCGCCACGAGCTGGGCGTCGAGCTCCGGCCGCTTGATCTCCTCGACGTTGATCCCCACTTCCTTGCCGGTCAGCTGGGTCAGCTCGTCGCGCAGCTTGTCGACCTCGGCTCCCCGCTTCCCGATCACCACGCCCGGCCGGCCGGTGTGCACAGTCACCGTCACCTTGCCCGGCTTGCGCTCGATGTGGA